>NZ_JAAUVM010000003.1:0-430686 GCF_012030485.1 Pseudomonas sp. B14(2022) | reverse complement strand
AACCAATACTAATTGCCCGTGAGGCTTGACCATATAACACCCAAGCAATTTGACTACTCGAAAGAGCATCAGATTGCGGTGTGTGAAGACGCAATGAACCGAAAGTTCGATGCTCACAAAACACCGACAGCTGTCACATACCCAATTTGCTGAAGCGAGGCCAACTGGTCACGGCTCAGTACCCGAATTTCTTGACGACCATAGAGCATTGGAACCACCTGATCCCATCCCGAACTCAGTAGTGAAACGATGCATCGCCGATGGTAGTGTGGGGTTTCCCCATGTAAGAGTAGGTCATCGTCAAGATTAAATTCCGAAACCCCATTTGCGAAAGCAGATGGGGTTTTGTTTTGGGCGGTCGAAAAGTGCCCTAAAATTTCTGGGTGATTTCATGAATGTTCTCAGCGAAAAATTTGCTGCAGCCGCCTCATTTTTTCCTACTCGTAAGACGTCGGTTTCTCCAGGGCCTGCATCGCATCAATAAATGCGCTGACACGCTTCTGAATCCTGAAGAGTTCTGGCGCGGGCGCATTCGTCCATCACGTGAAGCAGTATCCCGCTCGAAGCTCGAGCGGTGCCTTGGGTGGGCTCTTTGATAATCAGAAAGGGGTGGTTGTAGCGGCCTTGCAAGGCCTCTGAGTGGGCTCGCTGGACTTTATAGTGGGTGGGGAGGCGGATGGTGCTAACTCGCTCTCTGGGCGCCGTTGCGGCCTCAGGGCGCTTTTCTACAGACGAAAAAAAAGACCTTGAAATTCAAGGTCTTTCTTTAAGATGGTGCCCCGAGGGAGACTCGAATAATAGCATAACTGTATAATTAACATAGTTTTTTGCATGTGTACACTTCCACGTTGTACCGTGAAGTGTACATCCTACCTGCCTCCAGTAAGGACTGGTGTGGATGGAAGCTTGATTGGATTTCTCCATCCAATTTCCGACGAGCTGTGAATGATATCTACAAAAAACTGGTTACGGATAGACTCCCTGGTCTACCAAAAAATGCCGAACCGACACATGGCGAACTTTCGCGATTAGTCGGGCGTCATGAGTACAGCAAGCGTTATCTTGATGAACTCCTCGTTTCGATCGATCGTGTCCAGGGCGCCCCGAACATTGTCGGCGACGTCCGCCGATCCGCGCATCTCTACCCAGTTCGAAAGCTCCATGATGGCGGCCTCCAGGGCGAGCTGGTTTTCGTTGATCTTAAATAGCAGGGAAGGGAGTAAGTCTGAGTTTGGCATTGTGCAATCCTCCGTGAAATTTTCAGCGTAGCAGGGGGATTACTGACCTCGGTAGGGAGTTGCGCATGGTCGGAAGGACGCCGGGAGGATGGTGCATCCACAGTTGATTGCTGCCAGTCACTAAGGGCCGCAGTCGACCCGAAGCGGCCGGTCAGCAGTACCAATATCTTGGTTTGTTCCTGATTAATTTGTTCAATTTTTAAGCTCGGTTCTACGCCCGTACATTGAGCTTGTGGTGCGTATGGCAAAATAGTAGCGTATCAAGATTACATCGCTCTAGACTGTGCTTCTCTAGCACTCGTATGATTTTTTGACGTCAATTTAAGGAAGTGTTTTGCAGGCGAAGAAAGGAAGGTCAATGATTACGAAACCGCTGTCTGCTGAGACTGTTTCCCTAATACACCACGTTGAACTGAACGAGTCAGGGTGGTGGAAAAAAGCCTTGGGCCAGGTCGTACAAAGTGCTTTGTGGCAACTTAGCAAACCGGTGAGCTTAGGCGAACTCCAGCTGAAGCTGAGAGATGATCTTTGCACCAATGTTGTTGAGGAATTGCTTCTGGCGCAGCTGGATACTCTGTCTTCACAGGGTGCGGTCTCGGTTATAGCCAAGAAATACAAACTCACTGAAGCCAAGCGAGCAGAGCTTGCAGCGGCCAGAGAGATTGCAATAAAGGAGGCAAAAACCTGCCAAGAAGTATTTGTGGTCAACTGTACGAAGTTCTGCCCTAGGCTCGACGCGGAACACGTTTACGGTGAGTTCACAAAGTGCCTTCAGCGCACGGTCCAGGTCTCTGGTGCCAACTTGTTCCATCTCCTTGTAGATGGCCAGCTCGAACGAGACGTCGACTGGCTTGATCCGTTTCTCGCAAAGTACTCCCAAACCTGTCAGGAAGGACTACGGCATACGCTGTCCATTTTTTTTGCTCCAGCAAATGAAGCGTGTCGAAGCCATGTACTGCGCCTTATGAGGGCTCACTTCTTTGCTGAGGCTTCTCAGCTCAATGCCACCACATTGAAAGCTATTGAAGGTCAACGAAAGAAGCGCACAGTTAAAGTGGTGCTTGATACCAATTTTCTTTTCTCCATCCTGAAGCTACACGATAACCCTGGGGACGATTCGGCGCTTTCTCTGGTTGAGATCACGGAACGTACGGGTAAGAATTTTGAAATAGTGCTTTACGTCCTACCCAGTACGCTGGACGAGGCACAACGGGTTTTGACCAGTCAAATTCGAATGGTTGAACGAATACGTACATCCAGAGCTATGTCACGGTCCGCCTTGACCCAACCTCTTCCCAGCATTGCAAAGAAATTCTTTGATGCCGCTTCGAAGACGCCGGGCCTGAGTGCGGAAGTATTCTTTCGACCCTACGTAGAGGACATGCGGTCTGTTCTTGAAGGGAAGGGCATCAAAATATTGGACGCAAGCCCTGCCAGGTACAATGTCAGGCAGGATGTTATTGATGACGTTCTCACTGAGATGGGTCGTGAGGAGGTGGAGCTGCCTGAGGCCAAGCGCAAGGGTTACGAGACTCTACTTCATGACTCTGTTCTGTGGCACGCGGTCAAGGATCGGCGTTCGGAGAACGATCATTCGCCTTTCGACGTCGAATACTGGGCGGTTACTATAGATTGGCGTTTGATTAATTTTGATCGACAAAAACGCTCGGCTAAAGGTAGTGGCCTGCCTTTGGTACTTCATCCCAGTAGCCTGATCCAACTTATACAATTTTGGATCCCCAGAAGCGCTGAGCTGGATGTCGTCTTGGTCGACAGCTTGAGACTGTCTCTCTACTTTCAATCATTCGACGCTGAGGACGAAAAGGTCACCGTCAAGATTCTGGAATCCATATCCCGATTTGAGGATGTGGGAGACTTTACCGAAACGACAATAAACGTCCTGCTGACGAACCAGGCGTTACGCACTCGCCTCCGAAGCGCAAGTGCTTCGAATGAGGAAGTATTTGAACTCGTCAAGGAGGAGCTAATCGCTCTGCATAACACGGCGGTGCATGATCTCGGTGTGGTATCAGAAGATTTGAAAGCTGCCGGAAACAAGCTAGAGGAGGAAAAACAAAACCGCTTGGCTGTGGCGCGTGATCTGGAAGCCGTATCCGGTAACCTAAATGGCGTCAGCTCAGAGCTTGAGTCCGAGAGAAGGATTCGGTTGGCCACCGAGACCCAGCTGAATGAAACGGCGACCGCCGAGGGCCAAATCAGAAAAAGCTATGATCGCCTCGTCTATATTTTGAAGGTGATTGTCTGCCCTAGCGTGTTGTTTTTGATTGTTTCTATCACCGCCTATGCCCTCATTGTAAAGTACTGGAGCAACTCCATCTCTCTACCTTCGATCACTGCAATAGGGCTCGGCGTGATTCCTGTAATCGCTGCCATGCTGTGGTCGCCGCATCTGACTCACGCCAATCAAAATTTAGTTACATGGAGACCGGCTTCTCTTATCAGTAGTTTGGGCCGCAGGACGGCCACCCTTTTCACGGTGGCCATAGGTGCGATTTTCTCCGGTGCTGTGTGGGACTACTGTAAATACTTGTTCGACATCCATTAATGGAAGCGGCCCGAACCAATGAATGACATCAAATGTTCGATTTACATGCCTAGCGTGAAGTTTCTGCCCTCCACGCCGGCTGGGCGTGAGGCCATTTAGACAATCGCGCCTTTAGGAAGGTGACGGTTGATGGCTGCTTTTGGCCGATTTTTGCCTTCCGCTACCGGCTGAAATCGACCCAAAGCTGACTAGGAAGGTTGTCAGTCCCGTTCTACCTCAGGGATTCAACCGGCGGCTGTTCAGTGCCCGCCGGTACCGGCGCCGTCGGGGTGGTTTATGGAGGAGCGTGCGCCCGACTTGCCCCAGCGCATGCTCAACGAATTGTCGCGATCAGCGATACCAGAGACCAAGGATTGATCGCGCTGCAGGCTTGTCAGGCCTATGTGAGAGAGTTGTCCGAGTGATTGCTTAATATGACAACCCATTCGAAGGCTTGTTAGCATCAGTAGGCATGGGAAACGCTGTTGCAAAACTCAATTGATCATTTTTCACCAAACCTTCTCGCAAAAAGCCTGATCGTATTTCCGCACCGTTTGATTCGTAACGGACTTCTACAAGTGCCGGCCCATTAGATCGAACTTCGTATATGTGTTGATAGTTGCTTTGTGATGAGGGGGATTTTGGTCCGCCAAGTATTGAGTTGTTAAGAAATAACTCGGGTTTTTTAAAGTGCTTGAAAGCTTCATACATTCTAGGGCGCTCGCCCTCTGCTACGATTGACTCGAAATTTTCGACGGTCCTATCTAACTCGGATAAAAATTCTAACTGGGCTATTACTAGATTGTATCCGTTGGGGAGATCATCAAGATATCGCAGTTGATAAGATTTTTGACACAACTTTAGAAAATCTACGTTGCATGCGTTATAGAGATCCTTGGAGTAATTTTTGAGAGACTCCCAGTGAGCTTTTTTTAGATGTCCATGGCTCTCATTTCCATTTACAGCCATGACTCCTTTTAAGTATTTTTCAAGTGCTGTAGATGCTAACACTGCGCCCTGAGGAAGTAAGGCGGCGTTTATCAATACGCGAGCGGCGAGATAATCTGAAAAGCCGGAGGAGTAAAAGTCTATAACTTTTTTTGCTTCATTACCCTTAAGAAGTTTTTTCAATTTTCGACCGCGTGCATCTTGCATGTATTTTTTCCAATAGTTAATTTTTGATTTCTTGGTAGTTACAGCGCGCCAGCTAACTTTCGTCTGGCCATTCTATCGGAGGGTGTGCAGTTTTTGCGAGAAAAAATCCCATCGACTTCATCGGCTCTTGGCGACCGAGATAGAAGTCTTTTCGCGACGGCGAAGCTTACACCTCGCGTAATGACGTCATCCACAACAACGATAGTGGATCGAAGGGGAGTTGAAGCCAAGCCTATCTAATTGGAGTTTCCCCCAATACAATCTTGGTAAGAGCGATTTCATGGCTGGGACGCGATCTCAGCGGCGGCCTGGACGATGACCTCCGCATACTCAACGAATTATCGGAGTCACCGGAGACGGCGACCAAGGATTGATTGCATTGCGAGCCTATCAGGCCTGCGTAATTCGGTCGACAGCATTTCGGAGGAAGGGTGACGTTGGGCCTGAATCCGGCCAATAGCTGCCGATCATGAGGGTATAATTCTAAATGAGGTGATGCCTGTAAGGTGTTTCTGAGTGTCACGCCTCTCGAAACAGCTTAGGTGTTTCCCTGCCTAGCCTTCAGTATTGTAATTATATCGGTCGGCAGAAAAGCAGCCTGCATGCTATGGTAGTTATCAAGTAGGCAACACCGCTGACGCACGTCATCAATTGTAAAATCACGATCACCTATCTCCGAAAACTTCCGCGCCATAGTACATAATTGCACTTGAGCCTGAACCCGTTATCATAATGTCCGTACCCATGTGACTGACTTGGCGCCCCCTTATGAAAGTTTCGCACCCAAGAGACGCCCAAAGCAGATAAGTAAAATGAATTTGTTTTTCACCATTATTCAAAATTTTATTATAAATACAACTGCGTTCATTTTACTGACTCGCCATGATTTTTGGTGCTTTCTTTATTTTCCTTTGAGTCTACTATTTTAATGCGCCCGAAGAAGTCAGACACAGTTGGTGCAGCTAGCGAGGAAAGTATCCCGACAACAAAGCTAACTACAATGGCTACACTAAAATTTCTAAGTTTCTGCCACCAGCGAGATTTATATTCAGGAGCCCAAGTGTAATTCTTGCAGCTCGGGCACTTTATTTTCGCTCCAGCACTAAGCTCGGTAATATTTAGGGTTTGATTGCAGTCAGAGTTTGGGCAGTCGATAGTTCTAATAACTTGTTGAGAAACGGAAACCCGATTGCCTTCTACATTGTCGGGGACTATAGGAGCGCCGCTCATATTGTGTCTTCCTTAACGTAGGGATGACGGAGTGTTCCGCCAGCGATAAGCCATTTTTTCAAATGATGTAAAAAGGGAAGGTGATCCTGTTCGCTCTCGAAGGTTCTCAATGAAACGATCAAAAGTAGAGTGCGTAGAAATTACTGTCGCTAAAAAGTAACGCCTTAAATAATACTCATCTGCCAAGCTGAATTCTATGGCTTGAGCAATCTCCTCAAAAAAATTAAGAAGCGTTATTGCTTTGAAGTATTCTTCTTGATCCTCTTTTATGAGCTTTTCTAGCCCCGCATAGTTTAGCTCTTTCCAATTTCTATCAGAAAGCAGAACTACCCTATTGCTCTTTAGCAATTCGGGGCCATTCCAAGACTTTATAAATGACGAGGCATAAATTTTTTTCTCGCGCAGCTGCTCTTTCTTTTTTAGTGTCGATAGGTGTAAAACTCCTAATCCTATAATTAATAGGGCAAAAACTTCAATTCCATTTAGTAGCCAATCGATATTTATATACATTCCACGCCCCACTTTTTCGCCACATAAGTTGATTGTAATATTTAACGCTTGGTGCCATTTCGTAGTAGCATTTTTTAAAATCATCGCGGTGCGTTGATAGCTCAATGCTACTTCAGCTTAGCGTGCCACGCTACGGTGACTCGCGGGAGTGTCCGCTTTTGGCCGATTGTGTTGAAAAAGTCGGTCCTTCCAGACTGCCCGCGTACTGACTGTTGAAAATGCCTTCTTTGCGCGCAGCTACGCGAAATCTGAGCCCGGAATCCTCTGATCAAAGTAAAGATTTCAATCTCAAGCGCGTACTTTTCTACCGTGGAAACCATGGCCGACTTTTTCAACAGAATCGGCCGTTTTCTGACCTTCGCTTAGGGGGTGAACTGCCAGGATTTTCCTAGACGATGAGTGAGTAATTGCATGGTCAGCAAATAGTAATAGCGCGTCGATTCAGTGCGCTGGTTTAGATGGTGATTCAAAAACCATGCAAGGTGTTTTCTCTGCCAAGTCCATGGATTGTCGCATTGCCAGCGCTCAGCGATCGCTGTTTGGATAGTCTTCGCCTGACGCAGGTGGCGTTGGCGTGTGGTGTGTGACCCGGTCAAGACGCCCGCCAGGAACAGCTCCATATCGAATGCCGTGTTCATGCTCGACCACCAATGTAAGCCGATACCACGCCGATACGGCCGTGCCCCAGCTCATAGCTGATTTGTACTCGGGCCTCCTGATCGAGGTGTCGGTTGAACTGATAGCAATGGCCACCGTTGATAGGCGCGGGATGATGGGTGATTTGCTCATAACGTTCGCATGCATAGGCTGCCCGCAATTCATGGAAGCCTTTGAGGTTGTTCTTATAGAGGATGTCCCGTGCGGGGCCGACGATTCCCTGCAAGAAATCGAGGTAGCGTTCGTTCGGTGCAAGCAGGTTGCGGCTATCGTCGGGCGAGACCTTTTCGGCAAACCTCAGTGCGTCACGAATATGATCATCCTCCCTGATCCAGCGAGGTGCTGACGCGCCTGAACGGCCACCTTTGGTACCGTCCTGGATGTTGATCTTGCCGTATTGTTCGGCCTCATGTTTCAAGCGCGGAAGGTCGGCCAAAATCGCCTCGCGTAAGCGCATGCCTGTGGCTCGGGCCAGCTGCACGATGGCAGCCGCGCGCGGCAGTTGGTATTCGCAGAGCGCCTCGACGATCCGCTTCACCTGTTCACGATCCTGGCCTTGCGGGGTTGCTGTGCGGACGGTTGTGCGCTGCAGTCCTAAAGCCTTGCTCGGACTCGACACCTTCACATACTGATCACCTCTCAGCGCGGCCATGGTCCGATTCACACTGGATAATCGGTTTTGCGCAGTCGCGATAGCGAGCTCACCTTGTTCAACTTGCTGGCGCAGATACCCGGCGTAGTCCAGCAAGGTCTGCCGATCAATTTGTCGCGCATCGTTAAACCCTGGTCCATCCTCCGACCGACACCAGCGTACAAACGCCTGCCAGCGATCACTGTGCGCCTTGACCGTGCCGTAATGCCCACCGCCGAACATGTCTTTCAACGCCTGCGGCCCGGCGTAGCTCAATTGCCGGCCATAGCCAAAATTGCGCCCATCCCGTTTGCCGACCAGCGCCATGATCAAACTCCTCTCGAAGTCAAAACGTTGAAGCTTTTCCCCACGTCATCCCGCCAAGAATGTTGAGTGTTATCAGGGATCAAGGCCCCTGCGACCTGTGAGGGTTGTCCACTAACGCGGGACTGTCGGCTCTTTACGACCGGGAGCTTGGGCATCTCATGATCTGGCCTCCTGAACACCGTTACCGGTGGGCGGGTGGAGGCTGCACTGGCTGACGAGACCAGTGCCGCGAGATCCTGAGTCAGGTGAAGGCAGTGAAGCGATGACCGGGGCATGCCTGACTGTCAGTCAGGTGCAGTCCATTCCGTAGGCTGCGGCACCATCATCTGCATCGCCGTTGCTGGTGACTTCGGTGTTTGTCACGCCGATTGTCACGAGGGGAAATGCCGCAAAGCCTTGTACGAGATGGGCTGCAGCAGCGGTAGGAGCGCCCGTCTCTTTCCGGAAGAAAGAGACGGGCGCAGGTTGGCGCAATGAAATGGCCAAGCGGATAGGTTGCTGCAGGGCAGCTACGAAGGGGTGTGAGTTGCCGCAGTGGGCACTCTGGTAGAAGTAGGCATCCATCACATCGCTGTGACTGTGCGAGCCGCCGGACGCTCATCGCACTTTGGGAGAACCACCACGGTGTGGCGTAGCCTTAAAGGTTCTGGCTACCTGAGTTGCTGTCAACGACAGCGCTTTGCCCGATCTTTTTTACGCCTGTGGATAATTCGGGTCAAGGCTCGAATTATCCGGAGTTCTGCGGCGGTGGGTGAAATTATCCACCGGTGGAAATCAGTGGTTTTCCACAGACAGCTGTATGGGCTTTAGATTTTTTAAGTGAGGTCCATCCAAGCAGGGCGGCTTTGCAGCCCTGTTTGGATGGACCCGCGTGGAAGGCTGGGCTGTGGAGATCTCACCGACTTACCAGTGTTGGAATGCGCCACGGTAGTTTTGCAAGGCGATGATGTTGTCGTCGACCGGGTCGAATTGGTGAGGCGTCACGTGATCACTGAGTCGCCGTTGAGTCTGTCTCGATAGGCAACTTTTGGAGGTGATCATCTTTGTGTGCATGGGATGCTGTTAGAGGCGGTGCAGAAGGGCGTGCGAGGAACTGATTAACGCGAGTATCAAATTGATCGCGAAGGTTGGCTGTAATGCCTTCTTTGAGGGCGTCGAGATAGTCTGCATACCACTGCATCATGATCCGACGTTGCGGCAGGTATAGGGCTTGATTGTACTCGCCAGAGATGCCGCCCTCGACGTGAGCCAGCTGGCTTTCGACATGGTCCTTCAGCCAGCCATGTTCGCGCAGCAGCGTGCTTGCGGTATGACGAGTGCCATGGCTGACGAGTCGTCCTTTATAGCCGATCTTGGCGAACACCAGGTTGATCGTGTTTTCACTGATGACTGGCTGCTTTTCACCATTGCCTGGGAATAGATACCGACTGCGGCCAGTGCTTTGGTTCAGTTTGGTAAGCATGGCGATCAACTGATGAGGTAGAGGGCTGACGTAGTCTCTGCGCATCTTCATGCGGGCGGCCGGGATGGTCCATATCCCTTCCTCAAAATCGATTTCCTCCCATTTTGCGTAGCGAACCATGCCGGGGCGGCTCGCTGTCAGAATTGTCATCCATGATGCAATCCTCGCTGGTAGCCGGCTGGTGGTCTTGCTTAAGGCCCGGAGAAACTCAGGTAGTTCGTGTTCGTGCAGATGTGGGTAGTGTTGAGTGGGCGGTGGGGCTATCGCAATGGCATGGAGTTCGGAGGCTGGATTGTGTTCGCACAGGCCGCGTGCAATGGCTTGACTGAAAATCTGTTTCAGCCAGGTCCGGGTCTTGTCCGCAACATTGAAGGCGCCTCGTTTTTCGATGCAGGCCTGCAGTTTTGCGCAGTCGCTTCGCGTGATGAGCTCCAGTTGCTTCTCGCCGAGAGCGGGCAGTAGATCCTTATCGAGATAGTCGCGGATCTTCTTCAGCGTCGCGCTGCTGCGGCCGGAGTCCGATTTGAATTGGTACCAGTACTCCGCGGCTCGCCTGAAGGTGTTGAGCCCGGCCTCCTGCTGTCGCAGTTTGTCATCGCGGCGTTTGGCGCCGGGGTTGGTGCCTTGCTTGAGTAGGTTGCGGCATTCTGCAGCTCGTTCACGGGCTTCCTGCAAGGAGATATGCGGATACACACCCAGTGACATGCGCGCCGCCCGCCCCTGATAGGTGTACCGGAAGTGCCAATACTTGCTGCCGTTGGGTTTCACCAGCAAGGCAAGACCCGAACTATCACTCAACGTGAACGGTCTGTCGGCAGGCTTGGACGCTTTGATTTGCAAGGCGGTCAATGGCATCGCTGTACACCTCCGGTTCTCGAACTGGAATATGTACAGAAAATGTACCAAAAAGAGGCTGGCTTGCAAGAGATGGGGGTGGAACCCCAGAGACCAAAAAGCCCGCAGTTAGCGGGCTCTAGGGGTGTTACGTAGACGCTGGTAGTCGTCTATGTACTGCAAATGGTGCCCCGAGGGAGACTCGAACTCCCACTCCTTTCGAAAACGGATTTTGAATCCGCCGCGTCTACCAATTCCGCCATCAGGGCTCAATGGCGGCGAAGTATAGAGATGAGATTACCGTTGGTCAATCACGTTTCATGGTCTATTTTCACTATTTCCGCTAGACTTCCCGGCCCTGCTAGACGAACCCCATCATGCGCGTTGCTGACTTTACTTTTGAACTCCCTGATTCGCTGATTGCTCGCCACCCTTTGGCCGAGCGTCGCGCCAGTCGACTGCTGACCCTGGACGGGGCCAGCGGTACCCTCGCACACCGTCAATTCACTGATTTGCTTGAGCATTTGAGTCCGGGCGATCTGATGGTGTTCAACAATACCCGGGTAATCCCGGCGCGCCTGTTTGGCCAGAAAGCATCCGGCGGCAAGTTGGAAATTCTGGTGGAGCGAGTGTTGGACAGCCATCGTGTGCTGGCCCACGTACGCTCCAGCAAGTCGCCGAAACCGGGTTCGAGCATCCTTATCGAGGGTGGCGGTGAAGCCGAGATGGTGGCGCGTCATGATGCGCTGTTCGAACTCCGGTTCGCCGAAGAGGTTTTGCCGTTGCTGGAGCGCGTCGGCCATATGCCGTTGCCTCCTTATATCGACCGCCCGGACGAAGACTCGGACCGTGAACGCTATCAAACGGTCTACTCCCAGCGCCTCGGTGCGGTTGCCGCGCCGACTGCCGGGCTGCATTTTGACCAGTTGCTGCTGGATGCGATCACTGCCAAAGGCGTCGAGACAGCCTATGTGACCCTGCACGTGGGGGCCGGCACGTTTCAGCCGGTGCGTGTGGATAACATCGAAGACCACCATATGCACAGCGAATGGCTGGAAGTCAGCCAGAACGTCGTGGACGCGGTTAACGCCTGCAAGGCGCGCGGCGGGCGGGTGGTTGCGGTGGGCACCACCAGCGTGCGCTCCCTTGAGAGCGCGGCGCGTGATGGCGTGCTCAAACCGTTCAGTGGCGACACCGATATCTTTATTTATCCAGGCCGGCCGTTCCATGTGATCGATTGCCTGGTCACCAACTTCCATTTGCCCGAATCCACGCTCTTGATGCTGGTGTCGGCCTTCGCGGGTTATCCCGAAACAATGGCGGCGTATAAAGCAGCCATCGACAATGGATACCGTTTTTTCAGCTACGGTGATGCGATGTTTATCACCCGTAATCCGGCGCCGCGCGGCCCAGAGGAACAACTATGAGTCGTATGTCGTTTGAATTGCTCGCCACCGACGGCAAAGCCCGTCGCGGCCGCCTGACGTTTCCGCGCGGTACGGTAGAGACCCCGGCATTCATGCCGGTGGGCACCTACGGCACCGTCAAAGGCATGCTGCCGCGTGACATCGTCGCCACCGGTGCCGAGATCATCCTCGGCAACACCTTTCACCTGTGGCTGCGCCCGGGCACAGAGGTGATCAAGAAGCATGGCGACCTGCATGACTTCATGAAGTGGCAAGGCCCGATCCTTACGGACTCGGGTGGTTTCCAGGTGTTCAGCCTGGGTGCCATGCGCAAGATCAAGGAGGAGGGCGTGACCTTCGCCTCACCCGTGGACGGTTCCAAAGTGTTCATGGGCCCGGAAGAGTCGATGCAGGTGCAACGCGACCTGGGTTCTGACATCGTGATGATTTTCGACGAGTGCACACCGTACCCTGCTGATGAGGACGTTGCGCGGATTTCCATGGAGCTATCGCTGCGTTGGGCCCAGCGCTCGAAGAACGCACATGGTGATAACACCGCTGCGCTGTTCGGTATCGTGCAGGGCGGCATGCATGAAAACCTGCGCAAACGCTCGCTGGAAGGCCTCGACAAAATCGGCTTTGACGGCCTGGCCATCGGCGGTTTGTCGGTGGGCGAACCCAAGCACGAGATGATCAAGGTACTGGACTACCTGCCAGGCCTGATGCCCGCTGACAAACCTCGTTACCTTATGGGCGTTGGCAAACCCGAAGATCTCGTAGAGGGTGTGCGCCGCGGTGTGGACATGTTCGATTGCGTGATGCCAACCCGTAATGCCCGCAATGGGCATCTGTTCATCGATACAGGCGTGCTCAAGATCCGTAACGCGTTCCATCGCCATGATGATTCGCCGCTGGATCCCACCTGTGATTGCTACACCTGCCAGAACTTCTCCCGTGCTTATCTGCACCATCTGGACAAATGCGGGGAAATGCTGGGTAGCATGTTGAATACCATCCACAATTTGCGTCACTACCAAGTCCTGATGGCTGGTTTGCGCGAGGCTATTCAACAGGGTACATTGGCCGCCTTCGTCGATGCCTTCTATGCCAAGCGCGGGCTCCCTGTGCCGCCCTTGGACTAAGTTTTCCGACCCTAAGATTCACTATTTGCAACTGGAGTGCTAAATGAGCTTTTTTATCTCTAACGCCATGGCTGACGCCGCTGCGCCTGCTGCTGCCGGCCCTATGGGCGGTGGTTTCGAGTGGATTTTCCTGGTCGGCTTCCTTGTCATCTTCTACCTGATGATCTGGCGTCCACAGGCCAAGCGTGCCAAAGAGCAGAAGAACCTGCTGGGCAGCCTGCAGAAAGGCGACGAAGTTGTGACCACCGGCGGTATCGCGGGCAAGATCACCAAGGTTTCCGATGCTTTCGTGGTTCTGGAAGTCTCCGACACCGTGGAAATGAAGTTCCAGAAGGGCGCCATCGCCGCCACGCTGCCAAAAGGCACGCTCAAAGCGATCTAAGTTCCAACCTTTACCAATCGACGGGGCGCGCAAGGCGCCCCGCGTTATAAGCGGGCGGCGTGATGCTGAACAAATACCCTCTGTGGAAATACCTACTGATCCTGGCGGTGCTGGCGATCGGTTTTATTTATTCCGCTCCCAATCTTTACCCTGATGACCCGGCGATCCAGATCACTGGCGCCAGCACTTCCCTGCAGGTCAACCAGGCTGATCTGGAACGCGCGAGCAAGGCACTGACCGACGCGGGTATCCAGGTTAAAGCGGCAACATTGGCAGCTGGTGCGAAGGGCGGGTTGTTGCGCCTGACCAAGCAAGAAGACCAATTGCCGGCAAAAGATGTCGTACGCAAGGCCATGGGTGACGACTATGTCGTTGCGCTGAACCTGGCACAGACCACCCCACAGTGGTTGCGCAACATTGGCGCGCATCCGATGAAGCTGGGCCTGGACTTGTCCGGTGGTGTGCACTTCCTGCTGGAAGTCGACATGGACAAAGCTCTCGATGCTCGCCTGAAAGTCTACGAAGGCGACGTGAAGAGCTTGCTGCGTAAAGAGAAGCTGCGCTATCGCAGTCTGCCGCAGCTCAACGGTGCCATCCAGCTTGGCTTCTCTGACGAAGCCACCCGCGAACAGGCCCGTGCGCTGATCCGCAAGAACTTCAACGATTTCGACATCGTACCGGCCGACCTGAATGGTCAGGCTGTACTGCGTCTGGCGATGAGCCCGGCCAAAATCGCAGAAATCCGCGAATATTCCATCAAGCAGAACTTGACCACGGTACGTAACCGCGTCAACGAGTTGGGTGTGGCCGAGCCGATCGTTCAGCGTCAGGGCGCCAACCGCATCGTGGTTGAGCTGCCGGGCGTGCAGGACACCGCTGAAGCCAAGCGTATCCTGGGTAAAACCGCCAACCTGGAATTCCGTCTCGCGGCTGAGCCGGGTGCTTCCCGTGCGACTTCCGAAGAGTTCGAGTTCCGTGAAGGCAACCGTCCTCCAGCGCTGATCGAGCGTGGCTTGATCATAACCGGTGACCAGGTAACTGACGCCAAGGCTGGTTTCGACTCGCAGCACGGTAGCCCTGAAGTGAACATCCGCCTGGATGGCCATGGTGGCGAACTGATGAGCCGCGCCACGCGCAGCAACGTTGGTCGCAGCATGGCGGTGATCTTCATCGAGCAGCGCCCGGTGACCACCTACACCAAGCAAATGGTCAACGGCGTTGAGAAAGACGTACCGGTGCAGACCTTCAAGGAAGAGAAGAAGATCATCAGCCTGGCGACCATCCAGTCGCCGCTGGGTGCTCAATTCCGCATCACCGGCCTGAACGGCCAGGGCGAATCCTCGGAGCTGGCTCTGTTGCTGCGTGCCGGTGGCCTGGCCGCGCCGATGTACTTCGCTGAAGAGCGTACCATCGGCCCGAGCCTGGGTGCCGACAACATCACCAAGGGTATCGACGCGGCCTTGTGGGGCATGCTGTTCGTGTCGCTGTTCATCATCGCCATCTACCGCTTCTTCGGCATCATTGCCACCGTGGCCCTGGCGGGCAACATGGTGATGCTGCTGGCCCTGATGTCGCTGCTGGGCGCTACGCTGACCCTGCCAGGTATCGCCGGTATCGTACTCACCATGGGTATGGCGGTAGACGCCAACGTGCTGATCTTCTCGCGGATTCGTGAAGAGATCGCCGCCGGCATGACCGTGCAGCGTGCAATCAACGAAGGCTTCGGCCGGGCATTTACCGCGATTCTCGACTCCAACCTGACCACATTGCTGGTCGGCGGGATTCTCTTTGCCATGGGCACCGGCCCTGTCAAAGGTTTTGCGGTAACCATGTCCCTCGGTATCTTTACCTCGATGTTCACGGCCATCATGGTGACCCGCGCAATGGTCAACCTGATCTTTGGCGGGCGTGACTTCAAGAAGTTGTGGATTTAAGGGGCTGCCATGTTACGTACAATCAACTTCATGGGCGTTCGCAACATTGCGTTCGGCGTCACCGTGCTCCTTACCGTTCTGGCGTTGTTCAGCTGGTTCCATAAGGGCCTGAACTACGGTCTGGACTTCACCGGCGGTACGCTCATTGAGCTGACCTACGAGAAGCCGGCCGACGTCACCCTGGTGCGCACAGAGCTGGTCAAGGCTGGCTATCACGAAGCCATCGTGCAGAGCTTCGGTGCGACCACCGACCTGCTGGTGCGCATGCCTGGCGAAGACCCGCAACTGGGTCACCAGGTAGCTGAAGCCTTGCAGAAGGTCGGTGGCGACAACCCGGCGTCAGTTAAGCGCGTCGAGTTCGTGGGCCCGCAAGTGGGTGAAGAGCTGCGCGACCAGGGCGGCCTCGGCATGCTGATGGCGCTGGTCGGCATCATGATCTACCTGGCTTTCCGCTTTCAGTGGAAGTTCGGTGTCGGCGCCATTGTGTCGCTGATCCACGACGTGATCGTGACCGTGGGTATCCTGGCGTTCTTCCAGATCACCTTCGACCTGACCGTACTGGCGGCCGTGCTGGCGATCATTGGTTACTCCCTCAACGACACCATTGTGGTATTCGACCGGGTTCGTGAGAACTTCCGCGTGCTGCGCAAGGCGTCGCTGATCGAGAACATCAACATCTCCACCACCCAGACCCTGCTGCGGACCATGGCGACGTCGATCTCCACCTTGCTGGCGATCGCGGCGCTGATGATCTTCGGTGGTGACAACCTGTGGGGCTTCTCCCTGGCACTGTTCATCGGCGTCCTGGCGGGTACCTACTCGTCGATCTACATCGCCAACGTGGTGCTGATCTGGCTGAACCTCAACAGCGAAGACTTGATCCCTCCTGCTGCTACCGGCAAGGAGGTCGACGACCGCCCTTGATGGACGCTTGTTGATCTGCTGTTACAAAGAAGGCACGAGTATTGAACTCGTGCCTTTTTTTTTGCTCCAAGGCTGGGTATAGCGCGGATCTTTCGGTCCGTTTGTGATGGTCAGGAGGTTCAACGTGAACAAGTCGTTACTGGTTGGTGCGGTATTGGGTGCTGTCGGTGTGACTGCCGGGGGTGCTGTTGCCACCTACAGCCTGGTAAAGAGCGGCCCTGAGTATGCGCAAGTGCTGGCGGTGCAGCCGGTGAAAACCCAGATTAAAACGCCTCGCGAGGTCTGCAAGGACGTCGCTGTAACCCGGCAGAAGCCGGTGCAGGATCAGCATCAGATCGTTGGTACCGTGGTTGGTGCACTTGCTGGTGGCCTGTTGGGTAACCAGGTCGGTGGCGGTAACGGCAAGAAGCTGGCCACCGTAGCCGGTGCGGTCGGTGGTGGTTACGCCGGTAACAAGGTTCAGGAAGGTATGCAGAACCGTGATACCTACACCACCACCCAGACTCGCTGTAACACCGTCAATGACATCAGCGACAAGGTAGTCGGCTACGACGTGCGTTACACCTTGGATGGCAAGGAAGGTTCGGTGCGCATGGATCGTGATCCGGGCGGCCAGATTCCAGTCGACAAGGAAGGGCGTCTCGTTCTGGGCCAGAACCAGCCGTAATTCCAAGGCCTGGTTCAATTCAAAGTGTGGGAGGGGGCTTACTGGTATTTAAGCCCGCATGAAATCCCAGGCATAAAAAAGCACCCCTAAGGGTGCTTTTTTTTGCTCGCTCGCTTAACGCTTCAGCGAAGCCGGCAGGTGCGGCTGGATCGCCGTCAGTACTGCCTTGAAGCATTTGGTGTTGCCGGCAACTACGTGGCCTTTTTCCAGGAAATCATGACCGCCGGTGAAGTCGCTCACCAGGCCGCCTGCTTCCTGGATCAACAGGGCGCCCGCAGCCATGTCCCACTCGGACAGGCCCGACTCCCAGAACGCATCAAAACGACCGGCAGCTACGTAAGCCAGGTCCAGGCTTGCTGCGCCAGCGCGACGAATGCCTGCGGTCTGGCCAACCAGGGCGCGGAACATGCCCAGGTAGTTTTCCAGGTTGTCCATCTGGTCGTCACGGAACGGGAAGCCGGTACCCAGCAGGGCGCCGTCCAGGCTGGTGCGACCGCTGACGCGCAGGCGACGACCGTTCAGCTGGGCGCCACGGCCACGGCTAGCGGTGAATTCTTCCTGGCGAACCGGGTCCAGTACAACGGCGTGTTCCAGGCGGCCACGGTATTTGCAGGCAATGCTGACAGCAAAGTGTGGGATGCCACGCAGGAAGTTGGTGGTGCCGTCCAGTGGGTCGATGATCCACAGGTAGTCTTCGCCTTCGCCGCTGCCTTTGTGCAGGCCGGTTTCTTCTCCGAGGATGCCGTGGGTAGGGTAGGCCTTGCGCAGCGCGTCGATGATTTTCTGTTCGGCGGCGCGATCCACCTCGGATACATAATCCTTGGCGTCTTTTTCGTCGACCTTGATGGTATCCAGGCGCTCGATGGAGCGGAAGATCAATTCACTGGCGCTGCGGGCGGCGCGCAGCGCGATATTCAGCATGGGCTGCATGGATGTGTCACCTAAGGTTGTTAAAGAAAGCCGAGCATTCTAGCAGAAACTTTCTTCAGGTGAAGGACGACGTTAGCTTTCATGGCATAACCTTAGGCTGTTCTGTAAGATTTGCTCCCTTTTCCCATGTCCGAGAGCGCCTCCCTTGCTGCAAAACATTCGTGTCGTCTTGGTCAATACCAGTCATCCCGGCAATATCGGCGGGGTGGCGCGAGCCATGAAAAACATGGGGCTGACGCGCCTGGTGCTGGTCGAGCCGCGCGTGTTCCCGCACCACGAGGCCGATGCCCGTGCGTCCGGTGCCAATGACATCCTCGAAAAAGCCCAGGTCGTCGCCACTCTGGAGGACGCCTTGGTCGGCTGCAACCTGGTGCTTGGTACCAGTGCCCGTGACCGCCGCATCCCCTGGCCGCTGCTGGATCCGCGTGAGTGCGGTACCAAAGTAGTGGAGGAGGCGGCAGGAGGCGCTGAAATCGCCTTGGTGTTTGGCCGTGAAGATTCCGGCCTGACCAACGAAGAGCTGCAGCGATGTCATTACCACGTGCACATTCCATCAGACCCTGAGTTCAGCTCGCTGAACCTCGGGGCAGCGGTGCAGGTGTTGAGTTACGAAGTACGCATGGCCTGGCTGGCCGCTGAAGGTCAGCCGAGCAAGGTAGAGAAGGATGAAGTGGCGTCGACCAAAAGTGGTGAGTTGGCCACCATGGACGAGCTGGAGCGGTTCTATGAGCACCTGGAGCAAACCCTGGTGGCCATCGAATTCCTCGATCCGGAAAAACCGCGGCACTTGATGGCGCGCCTGCGCCGCCTGTACGGGCGCAGCTCGGTCAGCCGGGCGGAAATGAATATATTGCGTGGCATCCTCACGGAAACCCAGAAAGCGGCCCGTGGCGAGCTTCTTAAGCGGAAGGATTAAAAATGTTCGAGCGTTTGCGAGAAGATATCCAGAGTGTTTTCCATCGTGACCCGGCGGCGCGCAACGCCTTTGAAGTGCTGACCTGCTACCCGGGCATGCATGCGATCTGGATCCATCGCCTGTCTGGTGCCTTGTGGAATATGGGCTGGAAATGGCTGGCGCGGCTGGTGTCGAACTTCGGTCGCTGGTTGACCGGGATCGAGATTCATCCGGGTGCCAAGGTGGGGCGTCGCTTCTTTATCGATCACGGCATGGGCATCGTCATTGGCGAGACTGCCGAAATTGGTGATGACGTGACCCTGTACCAGGGTGTGACCCTGGGTGGTACCAGCTGGAACAAGGGTAAGCGCCACCCGACGCTGGAGAATGGCGTGGTGGTGGGCGCGGGTGCCAAGGTGCTTGGTCCGTTCACGGTAGGCGCTGGCGCCAAAGTCGGCTCCAACGCCGTGGTGACCAAGGCCGTGCCGGCCGGCGCCACCGTGGTGGGTATTCCGGGGCGGATCATCGTCAAGCCGGAAGTGGGCGATGAGCAGGAAGCCAAGCGCAAGGCCATGGCCGAGAAAATCGGCTTCGATGCCTACGGTGTCAGCGAAGACATGCCCGACCCTGTGGCGCGCGCCATCGGCCAGTTGCTTGACCACCTGCAGGCGGTGGATGGCAAGTTGGACGGTATGTGCGGCGCGCTGAAGGAGCTGGGCAGCAGCTACTGTGCGAAAGATTTGCCGGAGCTGCGCGAAGAGGACTTTGCCGAGATCAAGAGTGAGCCCGCCACCAAAGCTGGCTGAGATCTTACATTCGCTGCAAAGCCCATGTGGAAGAGGAGTTGCCCCCCGATGGCCATCTGTCAGTCACCCAATATATTGACTGATCCACCGTTATCGGGGGCAAGCCCCCTCCCACATTTTGATCTCCATTGGTCTCGGAATTTCTGCTCGGCCTTGTTCCCGCTGTTCGTCCCCACCCCATCCTGCTATGATTCGCGCGCCCTTTTTGCGGGTAATCCTGACTAAAGTACTAGGTCTTATAGTTGACTTAAATACTCGGGAATCGCATACTTGCTCCCATTCTGAAACACCTTGGTACTTGTCCATGAGACTGACTACAAAAGGCCGATACGCGGTGACCGCCATGCTTGACCTGGCCTTGCACGCGCAAACTGGGCCGGTGTCCCTGGCCGATATCTCCGAGCGCCAAGGCATTTCCCTGTCCTACCTTGAGCAGTTGTTCGCCAAATTGCGCCGCAGCAATCTGGTCTCCAGCGTACGTGGGCCGGGCGGCGGCTATCAGCTGTCCCGCGACATGCAGGGCATCCAGGTAGCCCAGGTGATCGACGCGGTCAACGAGTCCGTCGATGCGACCAAATGCCAGGGCCTGGGTGATTGCCACGCTGGCGACACCTGCCTGACGCACCACTTGTGGTGTGACTTGAGCCTGCAGATCCATGAGTTTTTGAGTGGTATCAGCTTGGCTGATCTTGTGACTCGCCGTGAGGTGCAAGAAGTAGCCCAGCGTCAGGACCAGCGCCGTTGCAATACCAAGGCGCCGCGTCTGGACAAGATCGAAGCGTCCGCCGTCGAGTGACAGCCGAAGAGCTAACGGCACGCCAGCCAGCCTGATTTAGGAGAAAGTCCATGAAATTGCCGATTTACCTTGATTACTCAGCGACCACCCCGGTTGATCCGCGTGTCGCGCAAAAGATGAGCGAATGCCTGTTGGTCGACGGAAACTTCGGCAACCCGGCCTCCCGTTCCCATGTGTTCGGCTGGAAAGCCGAGGAAGCGGTCGAGAACGCTCGTCGCCAGGTCGCTGACTTGGTTGGCGCTGACCCGCGTGAAATCGTCTGGACTTCCGGTGCTACCGAATCCGACAACCTGGCTATCAAGGGCGCGGCGCATTTCTACGCGACCAAAGGCAAGCACCTGATCACCACCAAGATTGAGCACAAGGCTGTCCTCGACACCATGCGCCAACTGGAGCGTGAAGGTTTCGAGGTCACTTACCTCGAGCCAACCACCGACGGTATCGTCACCCCGGCCATGATCGAAGCCGCGCTGCGTGAAGACACCATCCTGGTTTCCGTGATCCACGTGAACAACGAAATCGGCACCATCAACGACATCGCGGCCATCGGCGAGCTGACTCGCTCCAAGGGTATCCTGCTGCACGTCGACGCTGCTCAGTCCACCGGCAAGGTTGATATCGACCTGTCGAAACTGAAAGTCGACCTGATGTCGTTCTCGGCCCACAAGACCTACGGCCCTAAAGGCATCGGCGCCCTGTACGTGAGCCGCAAGCCACGTGTGCGCATCGAAGCGACCATGCACGGCGGCGGTCACGAGCGCGGCATGCGTTCGGGCACCCTGGCGACTCACCAGATCGTCGGCATGGGCGAAGCCTTCCGCGTAGCCAAGGAAGACATGGCTGCCGAAAACGTACGTATCAAGGCCCTGAGCGATCGCTTCTACAAGCAGGTCGAGAACCTTGAAGAGCTGTACATCAACGGCAGCATGACCGCCCGTGTACCGCACAACCTGAATTTGAGCTTCAACTACGTCGAAGGCGAGTCGCTGATCATGGCGCTCAAGGACCTGGCGGTTTCGTCCGGTTCGGCCTGCACCTCGGCATCCCTTGAGCCTTCGTATGTACTGCGCGCCCTGGGCCGCAACGACGAACTGGCGCACAGCTCGATCCGCTTTACGTTCGGCCGCTTCACCACCGAAGAGCAAGTCGACTACGCCGCGCAGAAAGTCTGCGAAGCCGTCAACAAGCTGCGCGTCCTGTCGCCGCTGTGGGACATGTACAAAGACGGTGTCGATATTTCCAAGATCGAGTGGGCGGCACACTAACTATAGAAGCCGCCACCCAAGCTCTGTAGGAACGTGGCGGAAAACGCAGGCGTTTCTACAGGGTTCCAGAGCGGCCCTGATGAGTGAGGATTCAGTACCATGGCTTACAGCGAAAAGGTCATCGACCACTACGAAAACCCGCGCAACGTCGGCAAGATGGACGCGGAAGACCCTGATGTCGGCACCGGCATGGTTGGCGCTCCGGCGTGCGGCGATGTGATGCGCCTGCAGATCAAGGTCAACGACGCTGGCGTTATCGAAGACGCCAAGTTCAAGACTTACGGCTGCGGTTCGGCCATCGCCTCCAGCTCCCTGGCGACCGAATGGATGAAAGGCAAGACCCTGGATGAGGCTGTGACTATCAGCAACACCCAACTGGCCGAAGAACTGGCCCTGCCGCCAGTGAAAATCCACTGCTCCGTGCTTGCTGAAGACGCCATCAAGGCGGCCGTTCGCGACTACAAGCAGAAGAAAGGCTTGATCTAAGCATTTGGCGACGAGTAAGGAGTCAACGATGGCTATCAGCATGACAGAAGCGGCTGCGCGGCACGTGCGACGCTCCCTGGATGGGCGCGGTAAAGGTGAGGGGATTCGTCTGGGTGTTCGCACCACGGGCTGTTCCGGCCTTGCCTATGTGCTGGAGTTCGTCGACGAGGTGGTTGAGGAAGACCAGGTGTTCGAAAGTCACGGCGAGAAAGTGATCATCGACCCTAAAAGCCTGACCTACCTGGACGGCACCGAGCTTGATTTCGTCAAGGAAGGGTTGAACGAAGGCTTCAAGTTCAACAACCCCAACGTACGCGGCGAATGTGGCTGCGGCGAAAGCTTCAACATCTGAGGCTATTTGTGGGCACTCCTTGTCATTTCGCTTTATTCGAGCTGCAGCCGAGCTTTCGGCTGGACCTCGAGCAGCTTGCCACGCGCTATCGAGAATTGGCGCGTGGGGTGCATCCGGACCGCTTCGCTGACGCTTCCGAGCGTGAGCAACGCCTGGCGCTGGAGCAATCGGCCAGCCTCAACGAAGCCTATCAGACGCTCAAGAGTCCTCCTAAACGCGCGCGTTACTTGCTCGCGATGAATGGTGGCGAGTTGCCGCTGGAAGTGACCGTGCACGACCCGGACTTCCTGATGCAGCAGATGCAGTGGCGTGAAGAGCTAGAAGACTTGCAGGACGAAGCCGATGTGGCGGGTGTTGCGGTCTTCAAGCGTCGTCTGAAAGTTGCCCAGGATGAGCTCAACGAAAGCTTCGCAGCCTGTTGGGATGATGCAGCGCAACGTGAACAGGCCGAACGCCTGATGCGGCGCATGCAGTTCCTCGACAAGCTCACCTACGAAGTGCGCCAGCTAGAAGAGCGCCTCGACGATTAACCCAGTGCTGTCCGTGATGCACGCCTGATAGACAGATAAGACCTGATTACCATGGCCCTACTGCAAATCGCCGAACCCGGTCTAAGCCCTCAACCGCACCAGCGTCGCCTGGCGGTGGGGATTGACTTGGGCACCACCAATTCCCTGGTTGCTGCCTTGCGCAGCGGCCTGTCCGAGCCGCTGCCCGACGCTGATGGCCAGGTGATCCTGCCGTCCGCCGTGCGCTATCACGCTGATCGCACCGAAGTGGGCGAATCGGCCAAGCTGGCGGCGTCTACCGACCCTTTGAACACCGTGCTGTCAGTCAAGCGCTTGATGGGTCGTGGTCTGTCCGACGTCAAGCAATTGGGCGACCAACTGCCGTACCGCTTTGTCGGTGGCGAATCCCATATGCCGTTCATCGACACCGTCCAGGGTCTGAAAAGCCCGGTGGAAGTGTCGGCGGATATCCTCAAGGTGTTGCGCCAGCGCGCGGAAACCACGTTAGGCGGCGAGCTGGTCGGTGCGGTGATTACGGTTCCGGCCTATTTCGACGATGCGCAGCGCCAAGCCACCAAGGACGCGGCGAAGCTCGCTGGCCTGAATGTATTGCGCCTGCTCAACGAGCCGACTGCTGCGGCCGTGGCCTATGGCCTGGACCAGCACGCAGAAGGCCTGGTCGCCATTTACGACCTGGGTGGTGGCACTTTTGATATTTCGATCCTGCGCCTGACCGGCGGTGTGTTCGAAGTACTGGCTACCGGTGGCGATACAGCGCTGGGCGGCGATGACTTCGACCATGCCATCGCGGGTTGGATCATCAGCAGCGCTGGCTTGTCCGCTGACCTGGATCCGGGCGAGCAGCGTAATTTACTGCAAGCGGCCTGTGCCGCCAAAGAGGCCCTGACTGACGCAGCTTCTGTTGAAGTTTCCTATGGCAGTTGGTGCGCCCAGCTGACTCGTGAAGCCTTCGATTCGTTGATCGAGCCGATGGTCGCCCGCAGTCTGAAAGCCTGCCGTCGCGCCGTGCGTGATTCCGGTGTCGAGCTGGAAGATGTCGTTGCTGTGGTCATGGTCGGCGGTTCCACCCGTGTGCCAAGGGTTCGCGAAGCCGTTGCCGAAGCCTTTGGCCGCCAGCCGCTGACAGAGATCGACCCGGACCAGGTGGTTGCCATTGGTGCCGCCATCCAGGCCGATACCCTGGCCGGCAATAAGCGCGATGGCGGCGAACTGCTGCTGCTTGACGTGATCCCGCTGTCCCTGGGGCTGGAAACCATGGGCGGGCTGATGGAGAAGGTGATTCCACGGAACACCACCATCCCCGTCGCCCGTGCCCAGGACTTCACCACCTACAAAGATGGCCAGACGGCCATGATGATTCATGTGCTGCAAGGCGAGCGCGAACTGATCAGCGACTGCCGCTCCCTGGCACGCTTTGAATTGCGCGGCATCCCGGCCATGGTTGCGGGTGCGGCGAAGATTCGCGTGACCTTCCAGGTCGATGCCGACGGCCTGCTCAGCGTAGCCGCGCGTGAGTTGGGTTCGGGCGTTGAAGCGAGCATCCAGGTCAAGCCGTCCTACGGCCTGACTGACGGCGAAATCGCCAAGATGCTCAAGGACTCGTTCCAATACGCCGGTGACGACAAGGTCGCGCGCGTACTGCGTGAGCAACAAGTGGATGCCCAACGCCTGCTCGAAGCAGTGCAGGGCGCCCTTGACGCCGACGGTGAGCGCCTGCTGGATGCTGAAGAGCGCATGGTCATCGACCTGCAGATGCAGGAACTGGCCGAACTGATGAAAGGCAACGATGGTTACGCCATCGAGCAACAGACCAAGCGCTTGTCGCAGGTCACTGACGCCTTTGCCGCCCGCCGCATGGATCAGACGGTGAAAGCCGCACTGGCCGGGCGCAACCTGAATGAAATCGAGGAATAATTAATGCCGCAGGTCATTTTTCTGCCACACGCCGAGCATTGCCCGGACGGTATGGTTGTTGAGGCTGAGACCGGCAAGTCCATCCTCGAAGTAGCCCATGACAACCACATCGAGATCGAAAGTGCCTGTGGTGGTGTGTGCGCCTGCACCACCTGCCACTGCATCATTCGCGAAGGCTTCAATAGCCTGGAAGAGGCCGATGAGCTGGAAGAGGACTTTCTTGATCGCGCCTGGGGCCTGGAAGCCACTTCTCGCCTAAGCTGTCAGGCTAAGGTTGGGACTGAAGACATCACCGTCGAAATTCCGAAATATTCGCTCAATCATGCTGCCGAAGCGCCGCACTGATTCAAGGAAGTGTCATGAGTCTTAAATGGGTTGATGTACAAGAGATCGCTATCCTGTTGGCCGACGGCAACCCGGATATGGATCCCTATTCCCTGAATTTTGTTGCTTTGCGTGACATGGTCATGGCCTTGCCAGGCTTTGATGATGAGCGCGATCGCGGTGGCGAAAAGGTTCTGGAAGCTATCCAGACGGCCTGGAAAGAAGAACAGGACTGACGCCTCCCTTACGCAGTTAGGCAATACCTAAGAACCCGCGTATAATTCGCGGGTTTAATTTTTCGTAAATTACCGTTTCTGGAGTTACACCATGGCTGTTCAACGTACTTTCTCCATCATCAAGCCTGACGCTGTTGCAAAAAACGTCATCGGCGAGATCACCACTCGTTTCGAAAAAGCCGGCCTGAAGGTTGTAGCTTCGAAACTCAAGCAACTGTCCAAGGCTGAAGCTGAAGGCTTCTACGCTGAGCACAGCGCTCGTGGCTTCTTCGGCGACCTGGTTGCCTTCATGATCTCCGGTCCTGTTGTTGTTCAGGTTCTGGAAGGCGAAAACGCCATCGCTCTGAACCGTGAGCTGATGGGCGCTACCAACCCTAAAGAAGCAGCTGCCGGCACCATCCGTGCTGATTTCGCTGACTCCATCGACGCCAACGCTGTACACGGTTCGGACTCCGAAGCCGCTGCTGCTCGCGAAATCTCGTACTTCTTCGCAGCTACTGAAGTAACCACTCGCTAAGCATCGGCTTAAAGAGTGAGGGTGAATCCATGACGACATCGACTGTAAAAACCAACCTGCTGGGTCTGACTCAACAGGAAATGGAAAAATTCTTCGACTCAATCGGGGAGAAGCGTTTCCGTGCCGGTCAGGTAATGAAATGGATTCACCACTTTGGCGTCGATGATTTCGACGCCATGACGAACGTCAGCAAGGCCCTGCGCGACAAGCTCAAGACCATTGCTGAAGTGCGTGGCCCCGAAGTGGTCAGCGAGGACATCTCCAGCGACGGCACCCGTAAATGGGTGGTGCGCGTGGCGTCCGGCAGCTGCGTCGAGACCGTGTATATTCCCCAGGGCAAGCGCGGCACCTTGTGCGTTTCGTCCCAGGCAGGTTGTGCCCTGGACTGCAGTTTCTGCTCCACCGGCAAGCAAGGCTTCAATAGCAACCTCACCGCCGCCGAAGTGATCGGCCAGGTGTGGATTGCCAACAAATCCTTTGGCAGCGTCCCGGCGACCGTCGACCGTGCCATCACCAACGTGGTGATGATGGGCATGGGTGAGCCGCTGCTGAACTTCGACAACGTCATTTCGGCCATGCACCTGATGATGGACGACCTGGGCTACGGCATCTCCAAGCGCCGCGTGACCCTGTCGACCTCCGGCGTGGTACCGATGATCGATGAGCTGGCCAAGCACATCGACGTCTCCCTGGCGTTGTCGCTGCACGCACCCAATGACGCATTGCGTAACCAATTGGTGCCGATCAACAAGAAGTATCCGCTTAAGATGCTGCTCGAATCTTGCCAGCGCTATATGGCGACCTTGGGCGAGAAGCGCGTTCTGACCATTGAGTACACCATGCTCAAGGACATCAACGACAAGGTCGAGCACGCGGTCGAGATGATCGAACTGCTCAAGAACACCCCGTGCAAGATCAACCTGATTCCGTTCAACCCGTTTCCACATTCTGGTTACGAGCGGCCGAGCAACAACGCCATACGCCGTTTCCAGGATCAACTGCACCAGGCTGGCTACAACGTGACCGTTCGCACCACCCGTGGTGAAGACATCGACGCCGCCTGTGGCCAATTGGTAGGACAGGTGCTGGACCGCACCCGTCGCAGCGAACGTTATATTGCGGTGCGCGAACTGAGCGCTGCCGACGATATGCCGCAAAGCGCTGTGAATCGAACCTGAGAGAGGATCTCTATGCCCTTGCGCCTTGCGCTGCTTCTGCTTGTTACCGGTCTCGTGGCCGGTTGTGTTTCATCGGGCCATGACAGCCCGTTGCAAACCGGCAAGGGCCGTGACGAGGCGCGAGTTGCCTATGTGCAACTGGGGTTGGGTTACCTGCGACAAGGCATGAGCGAACAGGCCAAGGTGCCGTTGAAAAAGGCCCTTGAGCTGGACAGCGACGATGCCGATGCCAATGCCGCACTGGCCCTGGTGTTCCAGGCCCAGGCCGAGCCTCAACTGGCTGACCGGTATTTCAACAAAGCCCTGGCCGCAAGGCCTGCCGACCCGCGGCTGCTGAACAATTACGGCAGCTTCCTGTTCGAGCAAAAGCGGTATGACCAGGCAGCCCTTTATTTCCAGCAAGCCAGTACTGATACCCTCTATCCTGAGCGCTCGCGGGTGTTCGAGAACCTTGGGGTGACCTCAATGCGCCTCGGCCAGCGCGACAGCGCACGCCAGCAGTTGAAAAAAGCCCTGCACTTGAACGGCCATCAGCCACGAGCGCTGCTCGAAATGGCTGAGTTGTCTTACGAAGACAGGCATTATGTGCCGGCACGTGACTATTACGAGCGTTTTAGCCTGCTCAGCGGGCAAAATGCACGTAGTCTATTGCTCGGCGTGCGCCTGGCGACGGTTCATGAAGAACATGACACGGCCGCACGTTTTGGCCAGCAACTCGAACGACTCTATCCCGGTACGCCGGAATATCAGCAATACCTGTCGGAGCAATGATGAAAGCGGCGCACCCGGAAGTTGTAGCAGCTAATCGCGTAAACCCAGGCGACACTTTGCGTCAGGCCCGCGAAAGCAATGGTTGGTCGCTGGCGGAAGTGGCCCTCAAGCTCAATTTGACCACCACCTCCCTGGGGAACCTTGAGGCCGGCGCATTCGACAAGCTGCCTGGGCATACCTTCGCCCGCGGCTATATCCGCGCCTATGCCAAGCTGTTGGGCATTGACCAGACCGTATTGGTCCAGCAATTCGATCAATTCACCGGTACCGACTCCCAGGGCAGCAATGTGCATGGCTTGGGTCGCATCGAAGAGCCGGTGCGGGTTTCCCACACGATTTTGCGAATTGTCAGCCTGTTGTTGCTGATCGCCGTGATCGGCGGCGGTTTTGTCTGGTGGCAAGACCAGGCGTCCCAGCGCAGCAAAGACATGACCAGCAACGCCATGGAGCACGTCGAAGTCGAGAGCGCCGACGGCACCACCCAGATTCATCCGCTGGATGAGCCGGAAGACCAGGCCGTTGCCCAAGGCCAGGCTGCCCCTGAAACCCCGGCCACCGTCGAGCAGTCCGAACCGGAAACTGCCCAGGCCCCGACAGTTGCCGTACCGAACCCAGTCACACCGGCCGAGCCAGCTCACACGCCAGCAGCCCCGGTTGCCCAGGCCCATACACCGGCCGCTCCAGCCCAGGCGCCAGCGACTACGGCGCCAGCCGCTCCGGCAGCCCCGGCGATTTCACCACCCACCACCCCAGCGTTGATCGCCGGTGACGGGCGTGTACAAATTACCTTCGTTGCTGACTGCTGGACGCAAGTCACCGACGGCAATGGCAAAGTGCTGGCCAGTGGTCTCAAGCGTAAGGGAGATACGCTCGACCTTGGCGGCAAGCCTCCTTTGACGCTGCGTCTGGGCTTTGCCCGTGGCGCGCAAGTGGCCTACAACGGCCAGCCTGTAGACGTAGCGCCGTTCACCACTGGCGAGACCGCTCGCCTGAAGTTGGGACAATAGTCATGCACGGCGAATCTCCAATCAAACGTCGCGTATCGCGCAAGATCTGGGTTGGCTCGGTGCCAGTGGGTGGCGATGCCCCCATCGCGGTACAGAGCATGACCAACAGCGACACCAATGATGTTGCCGCCACCGTTGCCCAGATCAACCGTCTGGAAGCGGCCGGGGTAGACATCGTGCGGGTATCCGTCCCGGACATGGATGCTGCCGAGGCGTTCGGTCGCATCAAGCAGCTGGTCAAGGTGCCGCTGGTTGCCGACATTCACTTTGACTACAAGATCGCCCTGCGCGTGGCCGAGTTGGGCGTCGATTGCCTGCGCATCAACCCGGGCAACATCGGTCGTGAAGACCGTGTGCGCGCCGTGGTGGACGCTGCCCGTGATCGCGGGATCCCGATCCGCATCGGCGTCAACGCCGGCTCCCTGGAAAAAGACCTGCAAAAGAAGTACGGCGAGCCCACCCCCGCAGCGCTGGTCGAGTCTGCACTGCGCCACGTTGAACACCTGGAACGCCTGAACTTCCAGGACTTCAAGGTCAGCGTAAAGGCCTCCGACGTGTTCATGGCGGTCGAAGCCTACCGCCTGCTGGCCAAGGAAATCGTGCAACCGTTGCACCTGGGCATCACCGAAGCCGGCGGTTTGCGCTCAGGCACAGTGAAATCTGCGGTGGGTCTCGGTATGCTGCTCGCCGAAGGGATTGGCGATACTATCCGCATCTCGTTGGCGGCAGACCCGGTAGAGGAAGTGAAAGTCGGCTACGACATTCTCAAATCCCTGCGTTTGCGTTCCCGCGGCATCAACTTCATTGCCTGCCCGAGCTGCTCGCGGCAGAACTTCGACGTGGTGAAAACCATGAACGACCTGGAGTTGCGCCTCGAAGACCTGCTGGTCCCGCTGGATGTTGCAGTGATCGGTTGTGTGGTCAACGGCCCGGGTGAAGCCAAGGAAGCCCATGTGGGCTTGACTGGCGGCACACCGAACCTGATTTACATCGACGGCAAGCCGTCGCAGAAGTTAACGAATGACAATCTGGTGGATCAGCTGGAAAAGTTGATCCGCGAGAAAGCGGCCGAAAAGGTCGCCGCTGACGCAGCGCTGATCGCACGCGGCTAAGAACGAATTTAAGGATTTGATGTGAGCAAGTCTCTGCAAGCCATTCGTGGCATGAACGACATCCTGCCGGAGCAAACGCCGCTGTGGCGCTACTTCGAGAGCACTGTCGCGCGCCTGCTGGATAACTACGGTTACAAGCAGATCCGCATGCCGATCGTTGAGTTCACCGAGCTGTTCAAGCGCTCCATCGGTGAAGTGACCGACATCGTCGAAAAAGAGATGTACACCTTTGAAGACCGTAACGGCGACTCCCTGACTTTGCGTCCGGAAGGTACCGCCGCGTGCGTGCGCGCCGTGCTCGAACATGGCCTCACCGGTGGCGGCCAGCCGCAGAAGCTGTGGTACATCGGTCCGATGTTCCGCCACGAGCGCCCACAGAAAGGCCGTTATCGCCAGTTCCACCAGATCGGCCTGGAAGTCTTCAATCTCGACGGCCCGGACATCGATGCCGAGCTGATCGTGCTGACCTGGCGCCTGTGGGGCATGCTGGGTATCCGCGATGCGGTCAAGCTTGAGCTCAACAGCCTGGGCACCAGCGAATCCCGGGGCCGCTACCGCGAAGCCCTGGTGGAATTCCTGTCCGCCCACCTGGACAAGTTGGACGAAGACAGCCAGCGCCGTCTGAAAACCAACCCGTTGCGTGTGTTGGACACCAAGAACGCCGACACGCAAGCCGTACTGGTCGACGCGCCGAAAATGGCCGACTACCTGGACGACGAGTCCCGCACGCACTTCGAGGGCCTCAAGGCTCGTCTGGATGCGGCCGGTATTCCCTACTTGATCAACCCGAAGCTGGTGCGTGGCCTCGATTACTACAGCAAGACCGTGTTCGAGTGGGTCACCGACAAGCTCGGCGCCCAGGGCACCGTGTGTGCGGGCGGCCGTTATGACGGCCTGGTCGAGCAGATGGGCGGCAAGCCGACCACCGGCGTAGGTTTTGCCATGGGCATCGAGCGGCTGATCCTGCTGCTGGAAACCCTGGAACAGGTTCCGGAAGAAATATCCCGACAGGTGGACGTGTACCTGTGCGCCTTTGGCGAGGCCGCCGAACTGGCCGCCCTGGCCTTGAGCGAAAAAGTACGTGACCAGTTGCCGAACCTGCGCCTGCAGATCAATGCCGGCGCCGGCAGCTTCAAGAGCCAGTTCAAGAAGGCCGACAAGAGCGGTGCACTGTACGCACTGATCCTTGGCGATGACGAGCTGGCCCAGCAAGTGATAGGTTTCAAACCCCTGCGTGGCCAGGGCGAGCAACAGAACATTGCCTTTGATGCGCTCGCCGCGCACTTGGCCACCTGCGTCGTGCAGGGTTGAAGCTGTCGAACAGCCGAATTTAGCGATTAAGGAGTATTGGGGTGTCGAGTACTGATGATGAGCAGTTGGCCGAGTTCAAGGACTGGTGGCAGCGTAACGGCAAGCCCCTGGTTACTGGCGGTCTGCTGGCTTTAGTGGTGGTGTTCGGCTGGCAAGCCTGGACAAAGTATCAGGCCAACCAATCCCAGGGCGCCTCGATCCTCTATCAGCAATTGCTGGAAACCACCCTGACGCCGGACGGCAAGCCCGACCCAGCGCAAGTGGCGGACCTGGCCGGCAAGCTGAAGAGCGAATTCGGCGGTAGCACCTACGCCCAATACGGCAGCCTGTTCGTCGCGAAAGTCGCGGTCGACACCGGCAAGCTGGATGACGCCGCCGCAGAACTCAAGGCCATCGCCGACAAGCCGACCAACCCGACCCTGGGTGAAATCGCACGTCAGCGCCTGGCCCAGGTATTGGCGGCACAGAACAAGGCTGACGAAGCACTCAAACTGCTCGACGGCGATGCGGACAAGGCATTTGTAGCCACTCGCGAAGAGCTCAAGGGCGACCTGTTGGTCCAATTGGGTCGTACCGACGAAGCCAATGCTGCGTACAAGAAAGCCAAGGCGGCGCTGTCTGATGAAGCGGCGGTCGGTGGCTTACAAATCAAGCTGGACGACTTGGCCAAAGGGGATGCGTGACGTGATCCGTTGGAAACATGCAGCATTGCTGGCTCTGGCCGTTCTGGCCGCGGGTTGCAGCAGCAACAGTAAAAAAGAACTGCCTCCGGCCGAGCTGACCAGCTTCAAGGAAGAAGTCGTCCTGCAAAAGCAATGGAGCCGCTCCATCGGTGACGGCCAGGGCGAGACCTACAACATGCTGGTGCCGGCAATCGACGGTGACAACATTGTGGCCGCTGACGTGACCGGCGTGGTGATCTCCATGGATCGCATGAACGGCGACGTGAAGTGGAAGAAAGACCTCGAATTGCCCGTGTCCGGCGCCGTAGGCGTGGGTTACGGCATGGTCATGCTCGGCACGCTCAAGGGCGAAGTCGTGGCGCTGGACTCCAGCACCGGTGAAGAGAAATGGCGCGCTCGCGTGACCAGTGAAGTCCTCGCACCGCCTGCCACCAACGGCGATATCGTCGTGGTGCAAACCCAGGACGACCGTGTGATCGGCCTGGACGCCAGCACCGGCGAGCAGCGTTGGCTGTACGACAGCACCCCGGCGGTGTTGACCCTTCGCGGTACCAGTGGTCCGGTTGTGACCAACAATCTGGCCGTTGCAGGCCTGTCGACCGGTAAAGTAGTCGCCCTGGACACCAGGAACGGAGTGCCGGCCTGGGAAACCCGTGTGGCCATCCCCCAAGGTCGTTCCGAGCTGGATCGCGTAGTGGACATCGACGGTGGCTTGCTGCTGTCGGGTGAAACCCTCTACGTTGCCACTTACCAGGGCCGCGTTGCCGCGCTGGACCTGCAGAGCGGCCGTGTTAACTGGCAGCGTGATGCTTCCAGCTACGCCGGTGTCGCCCAGGGGTTTGGCAGCGTCTACGTAAGCCTGTCGTCCGGCACCGTTGAAAGTGTCGACGAGCGTTCCACCACTGCACTGTGGAGCAATGACTCCCTGGCCCGTCGTCAACTGTCGGCCCCGGAAGTGTTCTCCAGCTACGTAGCGGTCGGCGACTTCGAAGGCTACCTGCACCTGCTGAGCCAGGTGGATGGTCGTTTTGTAGGTCGTGAGCGTATCGACAGCGATGGCCTTCGTGCCCGTCCGCTGGTCGTGGGCAACATGCTTTATGTGTTTGGTAACAGCGGCAAGCTGGAAGCCCTGACCATCAAGTAAAGGTTTGACTATGCTTGGGGTAAAACCCAGGCGGCCCCGCTTCGGCGGGGCATGCGGCATTTGAATATGCTGCCCCGAGCACCAGCCGCTGCCTTGCAGCGGCTTTTGTATTTTCTGAAATAACGAAGTGGAGAGCCGCATGGTTCCCGTAATCGCCCTGGTGGGCCGACCTAACGTCGGCAAGTCCACCTTGTTCAACCGCCTGACCAGGACTCGTGACGCCATCGTCGGCGACTTGTCCGGTCTGACCCGTGATCGCCAATACGGTGAGGCAAAGTGGCAAGGGCGCTCCTACATTATTGTCGACACCGGTGGTATCTCCGGTGATGAGCATGGCATGGACGAAAAGATGGCCGAGCAGTCGCTGCTGGCTATTGAAGAAGCCGATGTCGTGTTGTTCCTGGTGGACGCCCGCGCGGGCTACACCGCTGCCGACCAGATGATTGGCGAGCACCTGCGCAAGCGCAATAAGCGTTCCTATCTGGTCGCCAACAAGATCGATAACATCGATCCTGAGGCGGCCCGTGCCGAATTCAGTCCGATGGGCCTTGGCGACGCGATCCCGGTCGCCGGTGCCCACGGTCGCGGCATCACCCAGATGCTGGAAATCGCCCTGCGCGACTTCCCCAAGGATGACGCCGAGGAAGAAGAAGGCGAAGAAGAGATCGTTGCCGAAGGCGAGGAAGCCAAGCGCATTCCTGGCCCAAGCGAAAAAGACGGTATCAAGATTGCGATCATCGGTCGCCCGAACGTGGGCAAGTCGACCCTGGTCAACCGCATGCTCGGTGAAGACCGGGTAATCGTCTACGACCAGCCCGGCACCACCCGCGACAGTATCTACATCCCGTTCGAGCGTAACGACGAGAAGTACACGCTGATCGACACCGCCGGTGTGCGCAAGCGCGGCAAGATCCACGAGGAAGTTGAAAAGTTCTCCGTGGTGAAAACCCTGCAGGCAATCAAAGACGCCAACGTGGTGATCTTCGTGATGGACGCCCGCGAAGGCGTGGTGGACCACGACCTCAACCTGCTGGGCTTTGCCCTCGAAGCCGGTCGGGCCTTGGTCATCGCGATCAACAAGTGGGACGGCATGACGCCGAGCGAGCGCGATTTCGTCAAGATCGAGCTGCAGCGCCGCCTGTTCTTCGTCGAGTTCGCCGATATTCACTTCATCTCGGCCCTGCACGGCACGGGTGTGGGTAACCTCTACGCTTCCGTACAGAACTCGTTCAAGTCCGCGGTCACCCGCTGGCCGACCAACCGTCTGACCCAGATCCTCGAAGATGCAGTCGGCGAGCACGCACCGCCGATGGTCAATAACCGCCGGATCAAACTGCGTTACGCCCACTTGGGTGGTGCCAACCCGCCGATTATCGTGATCCACGGTAACCAGATCGAGAAGGTGCCCAAGTCCTACGTGCGTTACCTGGAAAACACCTACCGCCGTGTCTTGAAACTGGTCGGTACGCCGATCCGTATCGAGTTCAAGGGTGGCGAGAACCCATACGAAGGCAACAAGAACACACTGACTGACCGTCAGGTGAACAAGAAGCGTCGTTTGATGACTCACCACAAGAAGGCCGACAAGAAGCGCCGCGACAAGAAATAGCCGCCGCTTCACGTTGTAAGCTACAGGCTGCAAGAGAGGGCTCCTTTGGAGCCCTTTTTTGTGCCTGGCGGTTTGTCGCTTGACCTGCTTGCAGCTTGCAGCTTAAAACTTGCAGCTCACCCGAAGGGGGCTCCCATGATCACCAGCAAGCTGCCAAATGTCGGCACGACCATTTTCACCACCATGTCGCAACTCGCTGCCGAAACCGGCGCGCTCAACCTGTCCCAGGGGTTTCCCGACTTCAATGGGCCTCAGGGCTTGCTTGATGGGGTGGGCAAACATATCGCCCTCGGTCATAACCAATATGCGCCGATGACCGGCCTGCCCGTGCTGCGTCAGCAAGTGGCGGCTAAGATCGCTCGCAGTTATGGCGCCACGGTGAATGCCGACAGCGAAGTGACCATCACTCCTGGTGCCACGGAGGCGATCTTCTGCGCTATCCAGGCAGTGATTCGCAATGGTGATGAAGTCATTGTGTTTGACCCCTGCTACGACAGCTATGAGCCCTCGGTCGAGTTGGCCGGTGGCCGCTGCGTGCATGTGCAATTGAGCCTGCAAGGCTTTGCATTGGACTTCGAGAAGATCAAGGCCGCGCTGTCGCCACGCACGCGCATGATCATCCTTAACACCCCGCACAACCCCACCGGCGCGCTGATCAGCCGTGCCGAGCTGGACCAGTTGGCCGAACTGATCCGCGACCGCGATATCTACCTGGTCAGCGACGAGGTCTACGAACACCTGGTATTCGACGGCGTGCCCCACGTCAGCGTGCTGGCCCATGAAGAGCTCTACCCGCGTGCGTTCGTGGTCAGCTCCTTTGGCAAGACCTACCACGTCACCGGCTGGAAAACCGGCTACGTGGTCGCGCCACCGGCCCTGACGGCTGAATTGCGCAAGGTGCATCAATACGTCAACTTCTGTGGCGTAACCCCGTTGCAGTTCGCCTTGGCCGATTTCATGGCCGAACACCCGGAGCACGTCGACGAACTGCCGGCGTTCTACCAGGCCAAGCGCGATCTGTTCTGCGACCTGCTGGCGCCGTCGCGCTTCAGCTTTACCCGGGTGGCCGGAACCTACTTCCAGTTGGTGGATTACTCACAAATACGCCCGGACCTGGATGACGTCGCCATGTCCCTGTGGATGACCCGCGAACACGGGGTGGCGACCATCCCTGTCTCGGTGTTCTACCAGAGCCCACCGCAAGGCCAGCGCCTGGTGCGCCTGTGTTTTGCCAAGCGCGAGGAGACGCTGCGACAAGCGGCTGAAAAACTATGCGTGATCTGACTGCATTGCCTGACTTGAATATCGCCCTGGTCCAGACCACCCTGGCCTGGCACGACCGCCAAGCCAACCTCGAGCATTTCGAGGGGCTGCTGGAGCAGGTCCGCGGCGCCGACCTGATCGTGCTCCCGGAGATGTTCACCACCGGTTTCTCCATGGACTCGCAAACCCTCGCCGAGCCGGAAAACGGCCCGACCTATCATTGGCTCCAGGCCCAGGCTGCGAAGTACAACGCGGTGATCACCGGCAGCGTGATCATCCAGGCCGCCGACGGCAGCCACCGCAACCGCCTGTTGTGGGCGCGGCCGGATGGCGAGGTGCTGCACTACGACAAGCGTCATCTGTTTCGTATGGCCGGTGAACACAATCACTACACCCCCGGCGAGCGCCAGGTGCAGTTCGAGTTGAAAGGCTGGCGTGTTCGGCCGCTGATTTGCTACGACCTGCGCTTTCCGGTGTGGAGTCGGGATGCCCAGGACACTGACTTGCTGCTGTACACCGCCAATTGGCCGGGGGCGCGGCGCCAGCATTGGAACCGGTTATTGCCGGCGCGGGCTATCGAGAACCTGTGCTACGTGGCTGCAGTGAATCGAGTAGGCACCGACGGCAAGGGCTTTGCCTACACCGGCGATAGCCAGGTGCTGGATTTCCAGGGCGAGAGCCTGCTGAGTGCGGGGGAGGCGGACGGGGTCTTCCAAGTGTGCCTGGACGCGGCTGAACTGGCGGCGTATCGCACGCGGTTTCCGGCGAACCTGGATGCCGATAGCTTTCAGTTTGTCTGACAGACCGCTATCGGGGGGCTTGCCCCGAAGAGTCCCTGACAGGCAACCCAAATCTGAAACTCAATAAAAAGGCCCCTGGGTTCTCACCCAGGGGCCTTCTGTATTGCGGCGATAAAGATTACGCCGCTTTCGCTTCCTGCTGGCTCAGCGACCGGTTCAGCGCACTGAACAGCGCCTTGAAGCTCGCCGTGGTGATGTTTTCATCAATGCCCACGCCATGCACCGGACGTTCACCGTTCACACGCAGTTCGATATAGGCCGCTGCCTTGGCGTTGGTGCCCGCGCCGATCGCATGTTCGTTGTAGTCCATGATCTCCACGCCAATCGGCAAACCAGCCACCAGGGCTTCCAGTGCGCCGTTGCCCTTGCCCTTCCAGTGCAGGTTGGTTTCGCCCTGGCCCTTGCCCGAGACTTCCACTTCGACAAAGCTGTTGCCGTTCTCTTCCTGCAGGCGATGGCTGACCAGCGCGTACGGGGTGTTGGCTTGCAGGTATTCACGCTGCAGCAAGGCGTAGATCTGCGGTGCGGTCATCTCCAGGCCCACGCGGTCGGTTTCGGCCTGGACCACCTGGCTGAATTCGATCTGCATGCGGCGTGGCAAGCTGATGTCGTATTCCTGTTCCAGCAGGTAGGCGATACCGCCTTTGCCCGACTGGCTGTTCACGCGGATCACCGCCTCGTAGCTGCGACCGATATCGGCTGGGTCGATCGGCAGGTACGGCACTTCCCACAGCGCATCATCTTTCTGCTGGGTAAAGCCCTTACGGATCGCGTCCTGGTGAGAACCGGAGAATGCGGTGTGCACCAGATCGCCGACGTACGGATGACGTGGGTGTACCTGGATCTGGTTGCACTCCTCGACGACTTTGCGCACGCCGTCGATGTCGGAGAAGTCCAACTGCGGATCGAGGCCCTGGGTGTACATGTTCAACGCCACGGTGACGAGGTCGACGTTACCGGTACGCTCGCCGTTACCGAACAGGCAGCCTTCGACACGGTCCGCGCCGGCCATCAGGCCCAGCTCGGTGGCGGCTACGCCGGTGCCGCGGTCGTTGTGGGTGTGCAGGCTGATGATCACGCTGTCGCGACGGTTGATATGGCGACCGAACCACTCGATCTGGTCGGCATAGATGTTCGGCGTGGCGCATTCGACGGTGGCCGGCAGGTTGAGGATCATCTTGTGCTCAGGCGTCGGGTTCCAGACCTCGATCACCGCGTCACAGACTTCCTTGGCGAACTCCAGTTCAGTGGCACTGAAGGTCTCCGGCGAGTATTCAAAGGTCCACTGGGTTTCCGGCTGCTGGGCGGCGTATTTGACGAACAGCTTGGCCGCGTTGACCGCGATGGCCTTGATACCGTCCTTGTCCTGGTTGAACACGATGCGGCGGAACGACGGCGACGTGGCGTTGTACAGGTGGACGATGGCCTTTTTGGCGCCGCGCAGGGATTCGAAGGTGCGTGCGATCAAGTCTTCACGGCCCTGGGTCAGCACCTGGATGGTGGTGTCCTCGGGGATGTGGTTGTCTTCGATCAGGGTACGTACGAAGTCGAAGTCGGTTTGCGACGCGGCAGGGAACGAAGCCTCGATTTCCTTCACGCCGACGGCGACCAGAGTCTTCCAGAAGCGCAGCTTTTTCACCGCGTCCATCGGCTCGATCAGGGACTGGTTGCCATCACGCAGGTCGGAGCTGCACCAGATCGGCGCGGTGGTGATGGTTTTGGAAGGCCAGGTGCGATCCGGAATATCGATGGTCGGAAACGCGCGGTACTTCGAAGACGGGTCTTTGAGCATGCTCATCGGGAAATCCTTTGTTGTAGGGGCCGAGAAAAGGCGGCCTGCCGTAGAACTGTTATTGGGGATAAAGCTTAAAGACGAGGCAGATCGATTCAGCCTGGCAGTCGTGCGCTGACGAGGCACAGGCTGCGGTGCTGGCGGAGCTGAATGAGGGTGTGAGAGGTTTTCATAAGCTCAACCCTAACCGTCGGCGTGAAAGATGGCAAGCAGTCGCTAAAAATTGAGAGAAGTTCTTTTATCTGCGTATGAAACGGGATTTTATGGTTGGGAATGACGCCGAGGCTAGATTAAATTGCGCGACCGTTATCGGGCGCGCAATCGCTTCATTCACGGTTGGAACGCCCCGATGAAAATCGCCGGGTCGACTCGCGCATCGTTCAGGCTGACATTCCAATGCATATGGGGCCCGGTCGCGCGGCCGGTCGAACCGACTTTGCCCACTACTGCGCCGCGCACCAGTTGCTGGCCGACCTTCACGTCGATCTTCGACATGTGGCAGAACATGCTGATAAAGCCCTGGCCGTGGTCGACGAACACGGTGTTGCCGTTGAAGAAATAGTTGCCTACCAGAATTACCTTACCGTTTGCCGGCGTCTTGATCGGCGTACCGGCCGGCACCGCGAAGTCCAGGCCCGAATGGGGATTGCGCTCTTCACCGTTGAAGAAGCGGCGCACGCCAAACTTGCTCGACAGCGGCCCGTTTACCGGTTTGTCCAGCACCAGGTTGCTCGGCAGGTTCGGGCTGAAACTGCGATAGGCCTTGAGCTGTACGGCCAACTCGCCCTCGATGCGCTTGAGTTGCGCCGGGTCGGGATTGACCTGGCTTTTGTTCTTCAAGGTGATGCGTTGTTCGGGGTACTTCTTGTAGCCAACGATAAACGGCAGGTTGCGCCCGCCGCTGCTGATGCGCTCGTTGCCCGGTTTGACCGTCAGCGGGATGCCGACAATCGCCAGCCAGTTGTCCTGCTCCTTCACCACCAACACCGGTTTGCCTTGGTACGTGGCTTTCGGCGCGGCAGCCGAAGGGCCCAGCTCAACCACCGCAACGCCGCCCGGCACCGGCTTGTTCAGGGTACGGCTGATATAGCTGTCGGCATGGGCGTTAACGGTGAGGCATAGCAGCAACAACACACTAAAGAGACGAGGCATCAATCAATCCAATAACGAAAGGGTGACGGGTGTCAGGTGGTTATCTTCCACCCGCACTTGCAATTGACCTTCACCGAGGCGCGCGGTGAGGCGTTGGCCGGTTTGGGTTTGCGCGGCGTTGCGGATGGCCTGGCCGCGCTCGTCGAGCAAGATGCTGTAGCCACGACCCAGCGTCGCCAGCGGGCTGACCACGTGCAGCGTCTGCACCTGGCTTTGCAGTTGCAGGCGACGCGCCTTGAGGCCTTCGCGCATGGCACGCGGCAGGCGTTCGGCGAGGCTGTCCAGGCGCTGGCGCAGCAGGGCCAACTGGCGGCCCGGATGCTGGCCGGCGAGGCGGGTTTCCAGGCGGATCAGGCGTTCGCGACGGGTATTGAGGCTGCGCTCGAAGGCGCGGCGCAGGCGCATATCCAGGTCATCCAGGCGCTGGGCTTGCTGGCGCAGACGTTCGCCGGGGTGACGCAGGCGCCGGGCCATGCCTTCCAGGCGCAGGCGGTCGTGGGTCAGGCGATTGCGCATCAGCATCACCAGGCGGCGATGCAGGTTTTCCACCTGGCGCACCAGATGGCTGGCGTCCGGTGCCAGCAACTCGGCAGCGGCGGACGGGGTAGGCGCGCGCACGTCCGCCACAAAGTCGCTGATGGACACATCGGTCTCATGGCCGACGGCGCTGACGATCGGTGTCACGCAAGCGTCCACCGCACGGGCCACGGCCTCTTCGTTGAAGCACCACAGGTCTTCCAGCGAACCGCCGCCACGGGCCAGGATCAGCGCGTCAAAGCCTCGGGCGTCCGCCAGCTTCAACGCCCGCACAATCTGCGGGATCGCTTCGCGGCCTTGCACGGCCGTCGGGATCAAGGTCAGTTCGACGTTCGGCGCGCGACGGCGGAACACACTGATGATGTCGCGTATCACCGCACCGGTAGGCGAGCTGATAATGCCAATGCGCCTAGGGTGTGCCGGCAGCGGCACCTTGCGTTCGGCACTGAACAGGCCTTCGGCGCTGAGTTTTTCCTTCAGGGCATCGAAGGCCAGGCGCAGCGCACCATCGCCGGCGGGCTCGACGGTATCGAGGATCAACTGGTAGTCGCCACGGCCCTCGAACAGCGAGACCTTGCCGCGTACCTTGACCGCCAGGCCATCCTTCAACGCCTGGCGGACCCGCGCGGCGTTATTGCGAAACAGCGCGCAACGCACCTGGGCGCCGCTGTCCTTGAGGGTGAAGTACACATGGCCGGAGGCCGGGCGGGCGAGGTTGGAGATCTCGCCTTCGACCCAGATATTGGTGAACACGTCTTCCAGCAACACCCGCGCGCGGCCGTTGAGTTGGCTGACAGTCAGGACTTCGCGGTCCAGGCCCAAGCGGGCAAAAGGATCTTTAATCATGGGCGGCAGTTTATAGGCATTCGTGCAACGTTTGACAGAATTGCTCCACCAACGCGCTCGGTGACTGCTGGCTGGCCAGGGCCACGGTGCTCAGGCAGTCCGGGTCGGCCAGGGGCAAGAAGTGCACGTTGGCCGGTGAGATGTCTTTCATGGATTTTGGTAACAGGGCAATACCGAAACCGGCTTGGATCAGTTGCAACTGGGTGGTCTTGCGTGACATCACCCGCGCAGCCTTGGGGAAAAATCCCGCACGCATGCACAACTCGGCTGACAGATAACTCAAGCCGCCACGCTGGGGATGGGGGATAGAGATAAACGCTTCATCCTTCAATTGCTCCAGTTCGATGGGGGCCTGGCTGCGCGACAGCTTATGGTTCGCAGGCACGGCCAGCAGCAATTGCTCGCTGTATAAAGGCATGACCCGCACACCTTCGCGCTGGCGCAACACGGGCAAACGCAGCACCCCGACGTCCAAGCGACCGTCGGCGATGTCTTCCAGTTGCGCGTCGGACGACAGTTTGACGATATCCATCGACACGCCGGGGCAGCGGTCCAGCCAGGTGCTGATGCCTTGCAGCAACACGCCGCTCATCGGCACAGTGCTCGAATGGCTGAGGCGCAGGGTGCCGAGTTGGCCATTGCCGACCTGCGTCGCCATTTCACTGGCCTTGTGCAGCTCACCCAGCAGGTTGCGCGCCCGTGGATAAAAGGCTTCGCCGGCAGCGGTCAGCCGGGGCTGGCGCGCGGTGCGTTCAAACAGCGGGGTTTGCAGTTGGGTTTCCAGTTCCTTGATCTGCCGGCTCAGGGCCGATTGCGCGACAAACAAACGTTCGGCGGCAGCACTGAAGCTGCCGCTGTCGGCTATTTCGACGAAGTAACGCAGTTGGCGGGTGGAAATCACGCGTCATGCCTTTTCGAGATGGGTGGAGGACTTTGAAGATATTAGTCGCAACCCTCGCCGCTGGCTAAAGTGATGGCTATCTCCTACAAGGAATACCCCATGAGCCCGGTTGAGCTGATGAATCAGTGGTCGTTTAGTGGTTTCGATTGGCTGGTGATCGGCCTGGGCATCGTCGTGGCCTATATCGTGTTTGGCATCGCGGGATTCGGCACGGCGCTGGTGGCGGGGCCGGTCCTGCTTGTGTTTATGCCACTGTCGAAGATCATCCCGTTGCTGGTGCTGCTGGATTTTGTCGCGGCCTTCGGCGGCCTGCTGCAAACGCGATGGGACGTGAACAAGCCGGAGCTGCTGCGATTGCTGCCGTGCATGGCGATTGGCTGCACCCTGGGTGTGGTGTTTCTGCTCAATTTGCATTCGGATCTATTGCTGCTGTTGATGGGGCTGTTTATCAGCGCCTATGCGATTTACAGCCTGGCGGTGAAAACCCGGCCCACGCAATTGGCGGCGGGGTGGTCGATCCCGATGGGCACCGTGGGCGGGCTGTTTGGGGCGTTGTTCGGCAGTGGTGGCTTTTTATATGCAATCTATCTGAACAGCCGTTTGCCCAAGGACGCGGCACGCGCCACCCAAAGCGCGTTGATCAGTTGCAGCACGGTGGTGCGCCTGAGCCTGTTCCTGATCGCCGGGGTGTATGCTGATTGGCCGCTGCTGATGTTGGCACTGTGCCTGCTGCCCGCGATGGCCCTGGGGCTGTGGTGTGGGCGCAGGCTGACGATGCGCATGTCCCGTGAGGCCTTCGTCCGGTTGGTGACCTGGCTGGTATTGGCCAGTGGCGTTGCATTGATTGGGCGGTACTTGAGCACTTGACCTGATTTCTTCAGGGATTAAGCTGCCGTCCTCCCGGGCGTCATCGCGGGCGAGCCCGGCTCCCACAGTTGAGTGCATTCCAATGTGGGAGCCGGGCTTGCCCGCGATGACGCCAGAAGCCACACCGCAGGACTCCCATGAATTCCCAAAGCATCCTTGTCCCGAAAATCTCCACCTTGCCCGTCCACGAGCCCCGCGCCCGGGCCATCGTGCGCTGGCTGGTGCGCAAGAACATCATCAAGGAAGAACTGACCACCTGTGGCCGTACCGGCAACCGCATGGCCTACGCCCTGGCCGACGGCGCCCGCGCCGTGGTGCTGCACCCCGAAGCGCTGCCGTTCAACGAGCCGGTCAACGGCTTGGAGATCATCTACAAGCGCTGCATCTACACCCCGGCCAAGGGTTTTCTCGAAGAAGCCGGGTGCCCGGAATGCCTCAAGGAAGTCGGCGAGGCGCTGTTCGAAAGCCTGGAAGACTGGATGCCCGGCCACACCGACAACTTCACCTGCCCGCTGTGTGGGCATGAAGATGACATCAACGGTTTCCTGTTTCTGCAGGCGTGCGGGTTTTCCAACCTGGGGTTCATCTTCAACAACTGGGCGGAGGCGGGGTTCAAGCAGAGCTTTATCGACGAATTCGCCGATTGGCTGGACCAGAAGATCAGTTGGGTCAAAGTCGAGCTGTAGCCCTTCTATCACTATTCCCAAATATGTCAGAGTTTTACATTGAGACCTGGGGGGTGTCTGAGTATAATGGCGCGCTTCCATTTTCCCGCTCGGGAGCCCCCGCGATGCTGCGTATCAGCCAAGAAGCTCTGACATTCGACGACATTCTCCTAGTGCCCGGTTATTCCGAGGTGCTTCCTAACGAAGTCAGTCTCAAGACCCGCCTAACCCGTGGCATCGAGCTGAATATTCCCCTGGTTTCCGCTGCCATGGACACCGTCACTGAAGCCCGTTTGGCAATCGCCATGGCTCAGGAAGGCGGCATCGGCATCATCCACAAGAACATGACCATCGAGCAGCAAGCTGCCGAAGTGCGCAAGGTCAAGCGTTACGAAGCCGGTGTGGTGAAAGATCCGATCACCATCGAAGCCGACGCTACCGTGCGTGATCTGTTCGACCTGACCCGCCTGCACAACATCTCCGGCGTTCCGGTACTGCACGATGGCGACCTGGTCGGCATTGTCACTTCCCGTGACGTGCGTTTCGAGAACCGTCTTGAAGTCACTGTCCGCGAAGTGATGACGCCTAAAGAGCGCCTCGTGACTGTCATGGAAGGCGCCGACAAGAACGATGTGCGCGAACTGCTGCACAAGCACCGCATCGAGCGCGTGCTGATCGTCGACGACAAATTCGCCCTCAAGGGCATGATGACCGTCAACGACATTGAAAAAGCCAAAGCTTACCCGCTGGCCAGCAAGGACGATCAAGGTCGTCTGCGCGTCGGCGCTGCGGTCGGTACCGGTAAAGACACCGGTGACCGTGTAGCGGCCCTGGTTGCGGCCGGTGTTGACGTGGTGGTGGTCGACACCGCCCACGGTCACTCCAAAGGCGTGATCGACCGCGTTCGCTGGGTCAAGCAGAACTTCCCTGACGTGCAGGTGATCGGCGGCAACATTGCTACCGGCGCTGCCGCCAAGGCCCTGGCCGAAGCTGGCGCTGATGCGGTCAAGGTCGGTATCGGCCCCGGCTCGATCTGCACCACGCGTATCGTCGCTGGTGTGGGCGTGCCGCAAATCAGCGCCATCGCCAACGTCGCCGCCGCCCTTGAAGGCACCGGCGTGCCGTTGATCGCCGACGGCGGCATCCGTTTCTCCGGTGACCTGTCCAAGGCCATCGTTGCCGGTGCTTCCTGCGTGATGATGGGCTCGATGTTCGCCGGTACTGAAGAAGCGCCGGGCGAGATCGAACTGTTCCAGGGCCGTTCCTACAAGGCTTACCGCGGCATGGGTTCGCTGGGCGCCATGTCCCAGGCACAAGGCTCCTCCGACCGTTACTTCCAGGACTCCTCGGCAGGCGCCGAGAAGCTCGTACCGGAAGGCATCGAAGGCCGTGTGCCGTACAAGGGCACCCTGAGCGCCATCATCCATCAACTGATGGGCGGCCTGCGTTCCTCGATGGGCTACACCGGCAGCGCCGACATCGAAGAAATGCGCACCAAGCCAGAGTTCGTACGGATCACCGGCGCCGGCATGGCTGAATCCCATGTCCACGACGTGCAGATCACCAAGGAAGCGCCAAACTACCGCGTAGGTTGAGGCTTCCAGCAAAACGTTAAGTAACCGGGGCTGTTCTTTCAGCCCCGAGTTGTTTCTGATTCATTAGACGAGACTGACTTCATGGCCCTCGACATTCACGCCCACCGCATCCTGATCCTCGACTTCGGTTCCCAGTACACCCAGCTGATCGCCCGCCGCGTGCGTGAAATCGGCGTGTACTGCGAACTGCACCCGTTCGACATGGATGACGAAGCGATCCGCGAATTCGCACCGAAAGGCGTCATCCTCGCCGGTGGCCCCGAGTCCGTGCACGAAGCCAACAGCCCGCGTTGCCCGCAAGCCGTGTTTGACCTGGGCGTGCCGGTCTTCGGTATCTGCTACGGCATGCAGACCATGGCCGAGCAACTGGGCGGCAAGGTTGAAGGTTCCGAGCTGCGTGAATTCGGTTATGCCCGTGTCGACGTGGTCGGCAAAAGCCGCCTGCTGGACGGCATCGAAGACCACATCGACGCCGACGGCCTGTTCGGTCTCGATGTATGGATGAGCCACGGTGACAAGGTCACCAAGATGCCGGAAGACTTCCACATCCTGGCCAGCACCCCAAGCTGCCCGATCGCCGGCATGTTCAACGATGAGCGCGGCTACTACGGCGTGCAGTTCCACCCGGAAGTGACCCACACCAAGCAAGGCGGGCGCATTCTGTCGCGCTTCATCCTCGACATCTGCGAGTGTGAAGCCCTGTGGACCCCATCGAAAATCGCTGAAGACGCCATCGCCAACGTGCGCGCCCAGGTCGGCACCGACAACGTGCTGCTCGGCCTGTCCGGCGGCGTTGACTCCTCCGTGGTCGCGGCACTGCTGCACAAGGCCATCGGCGACCAACTGACCTGCGTTTTCGTCGACAACGGCCTGCTGCGCCTGCACGAAGGCGAGCAAGTGATGGCCATGTTCGCCGAGAACATGGGCGTCAAGGTGATCCGCGCCAACGCCGAAGAGCAGTTCCTGAACAACCTGGCCGGCGAGTCCGACCCGGAGAAGAAGCGCAAGATCATCGGTCGCACTTTCATCGACGTATTCGATGCCCAGTCCAACAAACTGGACAACATCAAGTACCTCGCCCAAGGCACCATCTACCCCGACGTGATCGAGTCGGCCGGCGCCAAGAGCGGCAAGGCCCACGTGATCAAGTCCCACCACAACGTGGGTGGTCTGCCTGAGGAAATGAACCTCAAGCTGGTAGAACCACTGCGCGAACTGTTCAAGGACGAAGTCCGCCGCCTGGGCCTGGAACTCGGCCTGCCGTACGACATGGTCTACCGCCACCCATTCCCAGGCCCGGGCCTGGGCGTGCGCATCCTCGGTGAAGTGAAGAAGGAATACGCCGACCTGCTGCGTCGTGCCGACCACATCTTCATCGAAGAACTGCGCAAGGCCGACTGGTACCACAAGGTCAGCCAGGCCTTCGTGGTGTTCCAGCCGGTGAAATCGGTTGGCGTGGTCGGCGATGGCCGTCGTTACGCCTGGGTCGTGGCCCTGCGTGCCGTGGAAACCATCGACTTCATGACCGCCCGTTGGGCGCACCTGCCGTACGAACTGCTGGAAACCGTCAGCGGCCGTATCATCAATGAAATCGAAGGTATTTCGCGCGTTACTTATGACGTGTCGAGCAAGCCGCCGGCGACGATTGAGTGGGAGTGAAATCAGGTCTTTCGAGGACTATCGTCAGCTATCGAAAATACGCCGTAACGTGTTGATTTAAAAGAGAATACGTCACGACCGCTATTGGTGGCTATCGCTGGCCAGCAGAACAGGTTGGCGGTGGAACTGGCGGTAAGAACTGAGGGCCGGATTAAGACCGTCCCGTTCACTATCCAGACCTAAACCGTCTTTGACGGTAAAGGTCTGCTCGGGAAAGCTTGTTTCATGCGGCTTTCCCGGCATCAGCAGGTCTCCTGGCCCCTGACGGTAAAAGCCGTCAAGAAACAGGAGAAAAACCTCGATGCTTACCGACACCGCACTGCGGAACCTCAAGCCTAAGTCCAAGATTTATAAGGCTTCTGATCGCGACGGGATGTACGTAACGGTATCGCCCAGCGGTACCGTCACCTTCCGCTACGACTACCGTCTCAACGGACGTCGCGAAACTCTGACGATCGGCAGGTACGGACCTGCCGGTATTTCTCTGGCGTTAGCTCGCGAAAAGCTGATTGACGCCAAAAAGACCGTCGCACAAGGCAAGTCACCCGCTTTGGAAAAACAGCGCGAGAAGCGCCGGCTAACCGCCGCGAAAACTTTCGGCGAGCTGACTGGAAAGTGGCTTGTGGGTGCTCGAATGGCCGACAGCACAAGGGCCATGCGCAAGAGCATCGTCGATCGTGACATCCTTCCCGCTTTCGAGAACCGGCAACTCAACGAGATCACCGCCGATGATCTGCGTGCTCTCTGCAACAAGGTGAAGGCTCGCGGGGCGCCCGCCACCGCGGTGCATGTTCGCGACATCGTGAAGCAGATCTATGCCTTTGCGATCCTGCACGGCGAAAAGGTAGACAACCCAGCTGAAGACGTGGGCGCTGCGTCCATTGCGACCTTCGTACCCAAGGATCGCTCGCTGTCACCGCTGGAAATCCGGCTGATGTCGCGGCAGATGGAGTCGGTGGCTACCTATCCGACGATCCGGCTGGCGCTGCGCATGATCTTGCTGACCCTGGTTCGCAAGAGCGAACTGATCCAGGCCACCTGGGATGAGGTCGACTTCGAGAGTGCGACATGGACTATTCCGAAGCACCGGATGAAGGGACGCAACCCCCATGTGGTTTATCTATCACGCCAGGCTCTCGACATCTTCATAGCGCTGCACACCTGCGCAGCCGGTTCCAAGTTCGTGCTGCCCTCGCGCTATGACGCCGACCGCTGTATGTCGAACGCGACCTTGAACCGCGTTACGCAGATCGTGGCTGAACGTGCCAAGGCCGCTGGGCTACCGTTGGAGCCATTTACCGTCCATGACCTGCGTCGTACCGGCTCGACGCTACTGAACGAAATCGGCTTCAACCGCGATTGGATCGAGAAGTGTCTGGCCCACGAGGATGGGCGCTCTTCGCGCTCAATCTACAACAAAGCCGAGTACGCCGAGCAGCGGCGGCACATGCTGCAGGAGTGGGCGAACATGGTCGATGCCTGGATCGATGGGCAGACCTACGTGCCGAGGCTGATCCCGGAAAACGTTGTAGTGCCTACGTTGAGCGCGATGGCCTGAAATGGAGGCATGGTTGTCACTTGACAACCATGTCAGCCATCCACATACTGGAGACCATTGATGGCCCGTTCCTCTCATCCGAAAAAAGAGGTCGAGGAAGCCCTTCAGCACGCCGAAGCGCAAGGATGGCGTGTTGAAGTCGGCGGGAGTCACGCCTGGGGGCGAATTTATTGCCCGTACAACGACGAGGAGTGTCGTTGCGGTGAATTCTGTATTACCTCGGTATGGAGTACTCCCAAGAACTCTGGGAACCACGCACGCGCCTTACGGCGAGTGGTGGACAACTGCACAACGCACCGCAAGCGGCATGAAGCTGACGACGATGCTGAGGAGTAGCACGATGGAATACACCTTCACCCTGAAATACCAGCTCGCTGAAGATGACCGTGACCCGAATGGATTGGTCGAGCGCTTAGGCGAGGCTGGCTGCGATGATGCCCTGGTCGGCATAGGGCAGCCGGGGCGGCTTGCGCTGGAATTCACCCGCGAGGCGGATAGTGCTGATGCTGCTGTACGCAGCGCGTTGGCCGATGTACGGAGCGCCGCACCGTCGGCCAGACTGATCGAGGTTGCTCCGGATCTTGTCGGCTTGACCGATGTGGCGGAGATGGTTGGCGTGTCACGACAGAACATGCGCAAACTGATGCTGGCCCATCCGAGCAGCTTTCCAGCTCCAGTGCATGAGGGGAGTGCGTCGATCTGGCACCTGGCGGATGTGCTGACCTGGCTGCAGGCCAAGGGCAGCTATTCTCTGGCGAGGACCGTCCTGGATGTAGCGCAGGTGGCTCTGCAGGTCAACGTGGCCAAGGAGGGCCAGCGGTTGCCGCGGTCTGCGTTCAAGGAGCTGCAAGCCTTGGTCGGATGAGGGGCATTGTCGGCATCATCCTTCGCTCGAACCCGCCCGAACAGGGCGGGTTTTTCGTAGGTGGACATCCGGTTTGGAGCTGCTGCCGCGAGGGGCTTGTTTTCGTTCTTCGATCCAGGCCTCCACTTCGGCTAGGTCCCACACGACGCAACGAGGCGTCAGATTGAAACGGCGCGGGAATTCGCCGCGGCGCTCCATTTCATAAATTGTCGTTTCAGCGAGGGGAACGATCTGCCGCAGCTCCTGACGGCGGATGGTTCGGCGAAAGGGCAAAACGCTGGATTTCGGAAACTGCGGGAGTTCACCGTAGGCAGCCGAGCCGGGTATCGGAGCGGCTACGACGCTGGTGGATTCTTGGGCTCCGCCCATTTTGGGTAACGATGTATTGTCCATATCGCACTCCATAAGCGTTGTTGCGGCAGACGATGAAGCAATGGTGACTTTCATTGGCTATCGGCAAAACTCGCTGGAGCGCAGTCAGGCATATCCGAGAATAGATAGCTACCAAAAGAGCGGAGGAGACGTCGATGCTGAGAGGTATTCCGACTTTCGAAAGGTTCTGGGCGACATGCTTCAGCTTGCCTATAAGCATGGCCGCGACTTAGGTGGTTTGGACCACCGAACGGCACGCCAAAGATGGGCTTGGCCGGCCGGCTTTTGAAGGACATGAGGTGACGCGATGAAGCTAAACAAAGCTTGGTGGGAGCATCTGGCGCCGAAGTCTATGATTGGACGGCGGCGCGAGGTTGAGCAGCTGCTTGAAGACTTCGTGCGGTCCTCGGACTACGCGCGGGAATGGGCGCGGGCGGCTGCGAACCCCAACGGCGTGTTTAGACTCAAGCCAGGCCAAGTGATACCCGTGGTGCGTATGATTTTCATGGGCGACCGCCCAGGGTTCATCTCTCCGTTCCGGAAGCTCATGGATGGGCACAGAACGGTGGACCGTAAGCCAGAGTATGGTCTCGGCGCCCTGGGCGAAGGCGAGTTAGCTATCCAGCCTACGATTTCGGTGGAAGTCGTTACTGATCCCACGTACTTGGCTGCGGCCATGCGCGGAGTTACGCAGATTGACGAAAGCACCATCAGGAGCCCCAGCCTTATATTCTCGGTGCCTGCGCACTTCCTGCTATCGCCCAAGCACTACCCCGAACGCGCATATGTCCTCTACCAGCACATCTTCGGTGCTGGTGCGTCGTACCCCGACGACGGGTCCTTTTATGTGGGTGTATCCACCCGTAGCTGGCAAAAGCGCTGGTCCGAGCACCGTCGCGCGATTGAGACGGGCAGTCCATTGCTTTTCCATCGCCGATTTCGAGAAGAGCAAGAAGGTGGGCGTCTCACGTACGTGCACCACAAGGTGATGGCTATCACCGACGATCTGGAGCAACTCTACGAGGCGGAAGAGTTCCTGGTGGAAGGGCATTGGGATGACGAACGCCGGCTCAACATGGTGCCGGGCGGAAAGAGCGGCCTGCGCTACCTGCGCGAAAACGGATTTCTTTCGAAAGGCGTCGTTCCTCTGCCCGATGACCGCTACAAGATTCTGCACAAGTGGCTGAATGATCACCCCCGCTTGGGTTTACCGGCACCATGGGTCGCCGAAAAGTGGAAGGACAACGACTGGGCGATAGCGCAAATTTGCGGGCGGGACGGGCGCTTATCCGTAGTCCAAGTCAAGGCAATACGCGAGCTCGCCAAAAACCATACCCCCGAGGAAATCTCCATTCGCATCGGGGCGAAAGACGTGGGCCAAGTGAAACGAGTCTTGGATGGAAAAACTTACACACGAATAGCCTGATCTCCCAAGCGCTGTACCAAGCTAATGCGGTTCGCGCTGGGGGCTTTCTCCTTGCTTAAAAAGTTCAGCAGCTAGAGCCCCGGAAGCCCTACCCGACGGACGTCAGAGACGAAGAATGGAGCTTCGCTCGCCCTTATCTGACGCTGATGGAAGAAGTTGCGCCGCAGCGCCGCCATGATCTGCTGCCAAGGTGCTGGGTGATCTAGCGTAGCTTTGGTTGGCTGGCGCGCTTTCGACGACTGTCTCGGAACTATGAACGGCTGCCCGAAGTGCTCAGCGGACTGCACTTCCTCGTCTTTGTCGTGCTTATGCTGCCCAATGCCGCACGACTGCTGGCTTCTGCCAGTGGTTCATAACAGGCTCTAGCTCCTGTTGAGCCGGCGTCACTTTGTGTAGTTGAGTGCTCATCCTTCCAGAAATCTTATAAAGTGTTACAAACACGCTTGCTTCGGTCACGCCGAGCAAGTCTTCCAGGATGGTCACAAGGACGGCCTATGGCCGCAAAGGATGAGCAAATGATTGGTCGTGGATCTGAATGGCGTCGCTGGGAACCGCACATCCATGCGCCAGGAACCGTTCTAAATAATCAGTTTGGCAGCGACTCCCCTTGGGATGCCTATCTCAAAAAGATTGAGACAGTTACGCCGAAAATTGAGGCGTTGGCGGTGACTGACTATTACCTTACTGAAACGTACGAAGAGGTGGTAAGGCAAAAGGCGGCTGGCCGTTTGCAAGATGTACAACTCATTTTTCCCAACGTCGAATTGCGTTTAGATGTCGCAGCAAAGTCTGGCTTTGTCAACGTGCATCTCCTAGTCAGCCCTGAAGATCCGAACCACGTCGCAGAACTGCACCGCATCCTTCAGCGCCTTCAGTTCCAGGCGCATGGCGATACCTTCAACTGCACCCGCCTGGATCTGATTTCCCTCGGCAGAAAAGCCGACACTAGCATCCTCGATGACCGCGCTGCGCTTTCGCACGGTGCCACGCAGTTCAAGGTGAATTTTGACCAGCTCCGCCGAGTTATGCGAGAGAGCGATTGGGCGAAGACCAACATCCTCATCGCGGTTGCAGGCGCGACGGGCGACGGAACTTCGGGGTTACGCCAAGCCGCGGACGCAACCATGCGTCAGGAGATCGAAAAGTTCGCCCACATCATATTCTCAAGTAGTACAGCACAGCGCGAATTCTGGTCTGGTCGCAAGGGTGTAACGCTAGACCAACTCAAGGAGCGTTATGGCGGCTGCAAGCCCTGTCTCCACGGCAGCGATGCCCACGACCAGAAAACCGTAGGCGAGCCGGTTGAAGAGCGTTACTCGTGGATCAAGGGCGGGCTAGAGTTCGACGCCCTGCGCCAGGCTTGTATCGACCCCGAAGGTCGCGCTTATGTCGGAAGCGAATCGCCGTCCACGGCCATGCCTTCCCAAGTAATCTCGAACATAACTATCGGAGATGCCAGTTGGGCATCAACTCCGAACATGCCACTTAATCCTGGGCTCGTCGCGATCATCGGCGCGCGCGGCTCAGGCAAGACCGCGCTTGCTGACATGATTGCCGCCGGCTGTGACGCAATCACTCCAGCCGCTTGGAATGCGAGCGCAAACATCAGTCCATCATTTCTCGTCCGTGCCCGCCAGTTGCTTGGCCAGGCGACTGCTACGCTGACATGGGGTGGAGGTGCTTCAGTCACACGCTTCCTCGACGGGCGCGATGCAAACGGTCATCTAGCCTTTCCCCGAGCGCGCTACTTGTCTCAGCAATTTGTAGAGGAGCTTTGCTCCTCTGCTGGCGTCTCCGATGGACTCATCGCGGAGATAGAGCGTGTGATCTTTGATGCCCATCCACAAGATGATCTTGACGGCGCTATCGACTTTGCCGAATTGAGGGATTTCCGCACCGCCCGTTTCCAGCAAGCCCGAGAACGGGAGGCTGAGGCAATCGCCGATTTATCCGAGCGTATTGCCACGGAGATTGAAAAGGAAGCTGCTGCCACAGGCCTAGCGCTGCAAGTCACGCAAAAGACCGGCCAGATCAAAAGCTACAACGAAGATCTCGCCAAGCTTGTCGTGAAGGGAACTGAGGCTCAGGCCAATCGCCACACCCAGCTCGGACAGGCCGTGCAGACGCTGCGCGGAACGATCCAAGCCTACGGCAATCAGCGCCGGACATTCGTTGCGCTGCAGGATGAGGTGGTAAGCACTCGCAATACCAAGGCCCCCGAGCTGCTGCGCCAAGCCAAGGAACGACACGTTCACAGTGGCCTCAATCAGCAGCAATGGGATGAGTTCCTGCTGATCTATAAAGGCGATGTCGATACGAGTTTGACCGGCTATGTCACATGGTGCGATCAGCAAATCGCAGCACTCACAGGTCCGGCCATTTCGGCCAGCGACCCGAACACGCCGCTCTTCCCTGACAATGCTGACCTCTCTAAATTAACCCTCAATACCCTCTTGGCTGAAATGGCCCGGCTGGAGGTGCTGGTAAGCGCCGACAATGTCATTCGCGGCCAGTACTCCACCCTGTCAAAGCGCATCGCCCAAGAGAACGCCGCGCTCACTAGCCTTCAAACACGCCTAACCGACGCTCAAGGCGCTAGCGCGCGTCGTAAGGAACTCCAGAGCGAGCGGGAAGCGGCTTATGGCCGAGTATTTCAGGCGATCATCAACGAGCAGAATTCGCTCGCCGATCTTTATGAACCCCTGATGGCGCGCTTAAATGCGTCCACCGGCACCCTTCGCAAGCTCGGGTTCTCGGTTCGCCGCGTCGTTGACGTTGCCGCCTGGGGGGCTGTTGCTGAAGAAGACCTTCTCGACCGACGGAAGGCAGGGCCATTCCAAGGCCGCGGCGCGTTAATTGCTCTGGCGGACACAACCCTACGATCAGCATGGGAAACAGGTTCGGCTGCCGACGTGCAGGCAGCGATGACGAATTTCATTTCGCAATACATGCGCGACCTTCTGAGCCAGGCTCCCTTTGGCCAGAATCAACAAGCAGAGTTTCGTGGCTGGTTGAAGCAGTTCGCTCACTGGCTTTTCGCCACCGATCACATTTCGGTGCGATACGAAATAGTCTATGACGGAATGGATATCCGAAAGCTGTCGCCTGGAACACGGGGCATCGTACTTCTTCTTCTCTACTTGGCACTGGACGATGCTGACGATCGGCCACTTATCATCGATCAGCCAGAGGAGAACTTGGACCCCAAATCTGTGTTCGAGGAGTTGGTCGCCCTGTTTATCGCGGCTAAGGCCAAACGCCAGGTAATCATGGTCACGCACAATGCCAATCTCGTCATCAACACCGATGCGGACCAGATCATTGTCGCCGACGCTGGCCCTCATCCTGCTGGTGGGTTGCCCCCACTCAAATACACATCTGGCGGCCTTGAGAACACTGCTATTCGCAAGGCGGTTTGCGACATTCTGGAGGGTGGCGAAGATGCCTTCCGCGAACGCGCACGTCGATTGAGGGTTAGGCTGGATCGCTAACTGCGGCAGCATTGAACGCTCGACGCGTAGATTGATTGCCCGATGTTTGGGAACGAACATCGGTTTTTCTCACCTGGATTCCTTGCGCCGGTATGGACGCAAATTGCACTTGAGTGCGATCCCATTGACCAACGGAAGGATGCAATAGCCCCGATGACGGCCTCCGCTCCTATAGACACTACTGGCCTGCTCACCATATTGGGAGTCATCGCCGCTGTGTGGGCGCTCATCTCTCCCACTAATCGGCTCCGGCTTCGCTTCTGCACGACATGGGTGGATTGGGTCGTGGGTGGATCGGTGTTTTTTCTTGTCCACTACCTGATGTACGCCCCGGTCTTGGAGCAACTTGGGCTGTACTACAGCTTGGGACCTTGGAAATGGGGGGTTGACAGTTCCAGTGCGGTGTATCTGCTGTTGCTCTCGGTGGCACTGTACTTCTTTTGGCGAACACGCTTTCCGAAGCTGGCCCGAGGGCGAGTGCACGTCTTTCGTGAATTAATCGAAAACTTGCACCTCACCAAGCGCTATGACGAGCTGGTACTGCTGGTCGAACCCCAACTGCCCACTCTTATTTCCCTAACCCGGCAACAGTCTTGGCTGGTGCGCTGGATAGAAAACCGGGGAAATCCCACGGAGGAACTGGCGGCGCTCTTGCGCGGGGAGCCCCCCAAACCTGTTTCAGCGTGGAGCAAGCAGTGGCGCCGATTTCTGCACACATTGAAATCCAGATATGCGGAGCGAGACCAGGCCAGCTTACAAGCCCGGGAGATCCTATTGAATCTAGTCACCTCGCCTGAGTTGACCATTCACTTGGCGCAAGCGCACCCACATTTCTGCCTCAAGCTTCTGGAAGCGGACGAAGCGATACGTTCTGACTTTATTGCGCAGTACATCGACGCGCTGCTGGACGCCACGGGAAGCCGCCTCTACGTTGAGCTGAAGAATAATCAGAACCTCAATGGCGGAAGCCGTCTTTACCTGCCGGAAAGCAATCGGTTGCTTCGCTTCTTCTTTGCAGATGCAGCGACGGCGGTGAAGAACGGCCTGGAAGCTGCCATAGGCGAGGCATTATGCCGCCGATTGGACGAAGACAAGCATTTGGCCAGAAAACTCAACGAACCGCTGGGCTCCTACCAAGAGGTGGGGCGGTTTCGCTGTCCGATCAATTCAGGCATCACACTCTTTGAAATCATGGTGCACGAAGGCATCCACCAGGGGTTGCAAGACCATATGTGGCTGCACTACTTCGGGCACTTCGCCGAGAAGATCCTCAAACAGATGCCTGGCGTCCCCGACGAAGAGGCCTATCAGGAGTGGCCAACGCCATTTCACTACCTTCTCGGCCGCCTGATTGGCGTCGCTACGGATTGGGCCGAGCAGTGCGCGCGCATAGATGATTCCGAAATACCGCATGCAACCCGTTGTGCCGTGAATTTCGATCGCCACTACATCTCCAAGCAAGCCACCAAGGTAATCGGAGCGATGCTGCAAGGCATCATTCCGAGTGAGAAGCTGTCGGTGTCATTTAAGACACATCTGCTGGAAATCGCCATTCGCTGCTATGTAAAGCTACAGAGCGATCCGAGGATGGCCGATGTAGCAGCGTCATTCCTGAAGGCCGTGATCGTCGGGTCGGATTTGCCTACAAAGGACGCTTACCGGCAGGAGCTTAGTAATGTATTCGGGAATCTGGATCACGTTCTGCGGGACAACGCGTCCACCTTCAAAACTGCGCTGGACGCCTCGCTGCCTTGACGCTTCGCCGCACGGGTGCGGTCATCGCGGCTGATTCAATTATTCGGCATGCCGGACGTTGGCAGTGGCTACGACTTGATTAAGGCCATAGCCCCTTCGTTCATCGCTCTCGTCAATGAGCCGCATCATGGCTTCGCGCAGTTCGCTCGATACGGGTGTGCCGGCGTCCGTGTCGCGAAAGTAGCGCATCACGGTGCCCGCGACGATGTCGGCCAACTGCACGCCGATGGCCTCATGCGACTGCGCAAACTCGATGCTGGCTTCTTCCTCAAACCGGTAGTCAGACTGCGGGGTGTAGGGCAGATGCACGGAGTGGCTCAGGTTTTCGGCCGTCATTTTTCCCTGGCGCAGAATGTTCTCCACCTCCAATTGCTGGTCGTGTACCAAGCCGATGCCGGCCAAGCGCCTGCTGTAATAGCGATTCAGCCTGGCGTAGATGCTCGTGAATGACGTCAGGTTCGGCAACATCCAGACCTGTTTCGCATGTTTGTTAAGGTCGGGGGGCGGAAGAAACCGCGACCAAGCTTCGCCACCGTTATCACTTTGCTCGCCGTATTCGGTTTCAGCCTCCTGCACCATGTGGGCAATGCCTTCCGCGATTTGAACAGCCGATCCGGTATAGCTCAGATCCGTAGCCATGTCGCGCAGCACGGCGAATGAGGCGCGAAGCGTCTTGTCACCAGGCGCCAGGCACGAGGCGACGAACGTATCGAGGACGCGTTCTGACGCGTGAAAGTACAGGAAGTCTGCCACCGTGTTCTTGACGAAGTGGAGCTTCACCGATTCGGTATAGCCAAGGCATGCTGGCAAGAGTTGGAACGAGGTGATGCTGGTGCAGATAAAGAAGCGCTTGTCGACCACCTCAATGAAAAGCGGAGCGCGTTGATCGAGCAATCCATGGATGACTTCGGCCGAGAATCTTGGCTTGGCTGTCAGCGACTTGGACTTGAGTTCGCCAGCAGGAATGCGGTGACGGCTTCGCAGCTCATTGATGCGATCTTCCCAGTCATGACCGTCCTCAAGGCCAATGCCGGCTAGGGCAAAGTAGGGTTGGCCCTTGAAGTCGTAAGCATTGCCGCTGTTGATCATGTCCCCGCTGTGGCCGCTTTCATCAATATAGACGGTGGTCATGTTTCGATGCTGTCCCTGGAGTGATTCGTCTTCGGATGTATAGCGCATTCTGAACGCGCGCTCGACCTAGTGTTAAGGGGCGGGCGCGTCTGCGCCTTTCCTGGGACTGGCGGCCTTTGGTGTCTTCCTGCCATCTCTGCTGAACATCAATGTCCCGTTGAAGTTGGAAGAACGACTGTTTGATCACAGTGTGCCAAAAGCCTGCTGATCCGTTGATTCATGGGCGTCCCCGGCCCAGAAGCATGGCCGGTCGCGCTGTCGTGCTGCGCATCGAACCCCCTTCGGGGTTTCGCCCCCTCCGGGCTTCCATCGTTCCCTCGCTCCGCTCGGCTGACGCCTACGGCCCGGCTTCCAGATCCGGGCCTGCGCGCTTGCGCTTGCATGCGGTTCAGCACATCTCGGCGGCCATTGCCATGTCCAGCCGTCTCCCCTGACTTCATCACCTTGCACGCGACTGTAGCCCGCGTCCGTGTGCCATCAAGGCGCGCAGGGCCGTGTCCTCGGCTGCGCCTGCGGGCCGCACCAACCCTGCGCTTGCCTCCTTGACGGCCCCCGTCCGCGCGCTCCTGACCGTCGCGGGCGATGAACTCAGGAAAGACGGTGGCAACAGGGCCAACCGGGTTCCTCGTGCCAACCGCACCGAACAGCCGAAAAGCTGGGCTCCGAATCTAGGAATCCGGTGTGCGGCTTGAACAGCAAACCCTTTTCGTCAGGAGAAAAACCATGCAACTCGCATCCCGTTTCGCTTCCCGTTCCCCCTCGCTGCGCAGCGACTACCCGCTGACCGATGACCAGATTCACCGCGTAGCGCCGTCCATCTTCGCGGACGCGCCGCATGAAAGCCGTTCGCAGCGGTACGCCTATATCCCCACCGCCGCCGTGCTGACCGAGCTTCGCAAGGAAGGTTTCCAACCCTTCATGGTTTGCCAGACCCGCGTGCGCGATGAAGGCAAGCGCGAGCACACCAAACACATGCTGCGCCTGCGCCACGCCAGCCAGATCAACGGCGCGGAAGCCAATGAAATCGTGCTGCTGAACTCCCATGACGGGACAAGCAGTTATCAGATGCTGGCGGGAATGTTCCGGTTCGTTTGCAGCAATGGCCTTGTGTGCGGCGACACCGTGGCCGATGTGCGCGTGCCCCACAAAGGCGACGTTTCCGGGCATGTCATCGAAGGCGCTTACGAAGTCTTGCGCGGCTTCGACCGGGTGAAGGATTCCCGCGACGCGATGCGCGCCATCACGCTGGACGAAGGCGAAGCCGAAGTGTTCGCCCGTTCCGCGCTGGCCTTGAAGTACGACCCCACCGACAACAAGCCCGCGCCCATCACGGAATCGCAAATCCTGATGCCGCGCCGGTTCGATGACCGCCGCCCGGACTTGTGGAGCGTGTTCAACCGCACCCAAGAAAACCTGACCAAAGGCGGATTGCATGGCCGCAGCGCCAACGGACGCCGTCAGCAGACCCGCCCGGTGCAGGGCATTGATTCCGATGTGCGCCTCAATCGCGCCCTCTGGATGCTGGCCGATGGCCTGCGCCAGTTGAAAGCCTGAACTCCAATGCGGCAGGGGCAGGCCCCCTGCCGCCTCCTATTCTTGCTGCTGGGTGCGAGAACAGACTGTAAAGTAATCGTGTCGAGCCAAACCCCTCAAATGATGCGCCAAGGTACTGGACGGCAAGTCAGCCACCTTCAACAGCCTATTGAACGGACTTCAAAGCATGATAGAACGAATTCACTCTTATAAAACTGACGATGGCCAAAAGTTGGAATTGACATTTGACGAGGTGGAGGACAATTTAAACGGAATTATTGTCAGAACAAATGGGATGCCGTTTTTGCGTGATCGCCGCGACAACAAGCTGTATAAAACTCCATTTACTGATGTCGCGCTAGAAATGCTTGCTGAAATTGCCAGAAAGAACGGGCAATCATCTATTGATGGAGTCGCGCCTCCAGCTCATATAAAAGACAAGCGATTTGACGGCCTTTGCCCTTTTGTTCAATTTGAATACTCCAACATTGAATATCTTTCCATACCTGGGCTTGGCAGCGAATTCAGTAGCAACGGGTTTCTTGTCCCTGTATATTTCAACAATGAAGTCTTAAATAAATACACTCAAAACCCCAAATATAGAATTGATATATTTTCAGGGACATATGGCAGCATCGCCCAAGGTGATGAGTGGCAGATATCATTTGGTGTCAACGCCAATAAGCAAGTGATTATGTGGCTTGGAGACATTAACGAACTCCCAGTCAAGGAGCAGCAATATTTGCTTTCGGAAAATATTCCCTCTGCATTTGACATTCACTCTGATTTTTTCGATGCGCAAATTGAAAATCAGTGGTCAGAGGGGGCCATTGAGAACAAATGCCTGAATCTAAGAGGGCAAATTTCCGATAAGGTGAAAAGCCTTTATGGACATAGCCTCTATAAACTTCCCGATGAGATCGGGTTAACTATTGCAGGCTTGCAGAAGCCGATTTTTTGGGAGGATCGACATGTTGCGCCAGTTGTCGAGTCTCTCAATCGAATTTTCATTGAATCACTTAACGAAAATTTCCTAAAAAATTTTCTTAACTCCCGCGACATCAAAATTGCATCCGGAGCGCGCGGGCTGAAGTTGCTGGAAAGCGCTATTGAAAACTTATCTGACCAGTCTGGAGCGCGAGCAATAATGTCGCCATTCTTTGTGCTTTATGACTACAGGATAAATGTTTGCCACTTACAGTCTCAAGAAACAGTAATGACAAAAACCAAGACGATAAACGAAAGGCTTTCCATTGAAGCGTCGAATGCGTCTCACGAAGTAATTTACGACAGTCTTTTTGAGAAAATCTATGATTCGCTCACGAAGATAAAAGCGCTTATTGAGATGGACTCAAAATAAGGGTTCGCTTTTCTTGCAGCATGTTGGCGAAGTGCGCATGCAGTCACGGCCACTCGGTGCCAATCCCTCAAGCCTTAGTGCCTGTCGGCCTGCGCGCTCCGCTTGCTGGCATTCAGACGCGCTAGGGCGCGTCGCGCTCTTTCAGTACGGCCCCGAACTCCTGGCGCACCCGCGCCAGCAGCTCGTCGGCCTTGTGCGTGTCGTCGCCGGCATACGCTAGCGTCAGCAACGTCAACGGATGCACCTCCATGACCTCGCACAGCTCGGTCAGCTTGTTCAGCGTCGGACTTTTCAGATCGCGCTCCAGCGTACTCATATAGGTGCGGCTGGACACGTCGGAGAACGCCTCCTGGCTCAAGCCTCGCGCCTTCCTGACTGTTCGTATTGCCGCTGCTAATGAATGTTTCGCTGCCACTAACTTGGTTTCCCCACAAAAACCAAGATGACAGCCTTTTGCGACCTATAGGGCTACAATCTATAGTGTTCATTCATGGCTGAAAGGCCCGCTTTCGTGCTTTTACGGAAATCCGTTTGTACGGAATCCGACAGAACCGGGGAATCGCATCCGTGTCTTTCCGGCTTTCGACAATTACGCTTCGGCGCTTCCGTTCTTCTACGGATGCGATGGCTTGCGCATCCGTGCTTCCACATGAATGCACGGATGCGGTTCGGCGGTTCTGCGCTTCGGCACCAAAGCACATCCGCGCATCCTCGGTTTCGTGGGGAAGCTGTCCATGACCCTACCGCGTGTCACCGCTGATGAACGCGCCCGGCTGCTCGCCAACGGGGCGGCGCGCGCTGCAGGCCAAGCCATCGATCCGATGCCCGCGGTGCGGCTGTACACGCCGGACGCGCACGCGACCTGGCTGCTCGTGTCGCTCGAGCCTTCGGATGGCGACACGGCCTATGGGCTGATCGACCTCGGTACCGGGATGCCTGCGCTGGGGACGGTCAAGCTCTCCGAATTGGCCAGCATCGTCGACCCGCGCAAGCTGCCGGTGCGACGTGATCGCTATTTCCAGGCGGTGCGACCGCTGTCGGAGTACGTAAGGCTGGCGCACGAGAACGGCGCGATCCTGGACTGATGAAAGCCAGCTCAGTCCTGCCTGCCGGGGCGCATTGTGACTATTTCAGTCTTGGTCAAGACCTGCGCGGTCTGAATCGGCGTCTTTGCACCGAAGCGGTGCGACCCTGCTGCAAACAGTCATGATCTTTGACATGGCCTGCGGCACGGTATCCGTTGCTGCGCACCATTTCCGGGTGGCGCAGCCGTCGCATTTAGACGATTCCCGCAATGCGCAGGAGCCAAAGGGTCTCGACACCCACAGTTCAGCTTAGCCTCTTCTCACGACGATATGATGGCATTTCGATAGCTCCCGCATAACGGAAATTCTGGCGACGCACCTCAAGTACAGGGAGGTTTCGCCATGACTGATCGCAGCGTCGAACACTGGTATCCGACAGCGGCTTATCTGTACGTTCTACACCTTGACGGCCCTGCGCTGGCTTGGGAGTACCTGCGCCGAAATCCCGACTACCGCCGCGATTGGCAGCGCCATCGCCGACGACCGAACGCGTCCCAATCCTGGGGCTTGCGCCTGCTGGAAGACCCGGCCCTGGATGCGCGCGATGCACACCCGGCTTGGTTCCCTGACCACGATGCCGTGGTGCAGCTCTATCCGGATGCCGACCCGCCGCCCGAAGCCCATGCCTTCGAGTTCTGGCGTGTTCCTGGCCGTAAGCAGCTGATCCACGACGGCAGGCGTCTGGTGCTGGTCTCGCACTGGCCAGGCTGCTGCCTGCGGCTTGCCCTTGCGCCCAGTCTGGAAGACGGCATGGCCTATCTCTACGCCACCCGCGCCTGCGCGACGCCCTGCGGGCGCTATCGCAACGTCGCGGCAGAGCTGGACGCCCTGGCCGCCGCTACAGTTGCCGCGCCTGCGGCGGCGGCCCGATCCCGGCCTACGTCCGCTGCGGTGCTGGAACTGCACACCTTGCAGGCGCTCGACGCGACCATGGCGGGTGCGTCTTTGCGCGAAGTCGCCGAAGGGCTATTCGGCGTGGATGCCGTCGCGGCCGACTGGCACAAGGACAGCGCGTTGCGCGCCCGCGTGCGGCGGCTGGTGCGACGCGGCGAGGCGCTGATGCGCGGCGGCTATCGCTGCCTGGCACAGCTTCCTCTGCTGCCGTTGCAGTAGGGGGGACGTTTTGCGTCCTCCGCAGATCGTCCCTTAGCAAGCAGCCTTGCTTTCTTGAAAGTGCCTCTATCCGGCCGCGTGGTGTGGCCGGGCTTGATAGAGGTTCATCCCATGCGACCAGCTCCCTTGCGGCCTGCCGCCACTGTCTCGACTGCTGCCGCGCAGCCGCAGCGGTATCTCACCAACGACGAAGCCGCCGAGTACCTGCGCTTGTCGCCGCGCACGCTGGAGAAGCAGCGCGTGATCGGCGGTGGCCCACGTTTTCGCAAGTTTGGCCGGCGCGTCATGTACGCCGTGGCCGACCTCGATACTTGGGCGGCCGACCGCAGTTTCGAGACAACTTCCGATCCCGAGTACGCCGAGCACCACTCGGCGGACAGCCGTGCGCGCTGATCGGTGGCGCGTGGGTGGCCGTCGCCATGTCCAACCCACCAGGGCAAGCCTTGCAACGCGAACAGCTCGACCTGTTCCGCGCGCTGCCGGGCGACATGGCACCCCGCGACAGCCAGGACTTGATGGCCTTTCCGTTCTTCTCGCTCGCCAAGTCGCGGCGCACCGCGCCGATCGACTTCCGCGCCGGCGGCATCACCATCCGCGTGGAAGGTACGCAGCAACACGGCATCGCAACGATATGGGATGCCGACGTGCTGATATGGGCCGCTTCGCAGATCGTGGAGGCGCGCGACGCGGGCATTCGCCCGTCCCGCTGGATACGCGCCACGCCCTACGAGATCCTGCGATTCATTGGGCGCGGCACGTCCCTCAACGACTACCTGCGGCTGAAAGCGGCGCTCGACCGGCTGCAATCGACCACAGTGGCCACGTCCATCCGCGAAACCACGGGAAGGCGATTGCATCGCTTCTCGTGGATCAACGAGTGGAAGGAACTGGCCGATGCCAGCGGCGTGCCGTTGGGCATCGAAATGATCCTGCCAGACTGGTTCTACGCTGGCGTGCTCGATGCCGCCCTGGTGTTGACCATCGACCCGGCGTATTTCCGCTTGAAGGGCGGCATCGAACGCTGGCTGTACCGCCTGGTGCGCAAGCACGGCGGCAAGCAGCCGGACGGTTGGCAATTCGACTTCCGGCATCTGCACCGGAAGTCGGGCAGCGCGGCGCGCTTCTCCGACTTCGCCTACGACCTGCGCGCCCTGGTGGTGCGGCAATCGCTGCCTGGCTACGTCCTGGGCATCGAGCGGATGCCGGACGACGGAATGGAGCTACTGACGTTCCGGCCCGTGCTGAAAACGGCACGGGGATAACTCGGGGAAAAGGTGTGGACGGCCTCGTGCTATCAGGAGTATCGGGTATCGTGCTATCGGGAGTACGCCTATCGTGCTATCAGGAGTACGAAAACGCCGGAAAGCCAACAACGGCGCGGGGTTGCGGCCCCTCTAACTTACCTAACAAGAAATACATAACTTTTAGTAGAAGCGCGCCGGTTCGGTGGACAACCACCCAACGGCACCAAACGCAGGAGCGGAAGACCGGCTTTCCAACACGGAGGGTCGCGCCATGATCCTCGCTCTGCTCAACCAGAAAGGCGGTGTTGGCAAGACGACACTCGCAACCCACATCGCGGGCGAACTGGCGCTGCGCGGCCAGCATGTCGTCCTGCTCGATGCCGACCCACAGGGTTCCTCGCTGGACTGGACGCAGCGCAGAAGCCAGCAAGGTTTGCCAAGGCTGTTCAGCGCCGTGGGCCTAGCACGCGAGACGCTGCATCAGGAAGCGCCAGAACTCGCCAGGCGGGCCGATCACGTCATCATCGACGGCCCGCCGCGCATCGCCGCTTTGGCGCGCTCCGCGCTGCTGGCAGCCGATCGCGTGATGATCCCGGTGCAGCCCAGCCCCTATGACCTTTGGGCCAGCTCGGAAATGGTTTCGCTGATCCGCGAGGCGCAGGTGTTCAGGCCTGCGCTGCGCGCGGCCTTCGTCATCAACCGGCGAGTCAGCACCACCATCATCGGCCGCGAGGCGCGACAATCGCTCGCCGAACAGCCGCTGCCTGCGCTGCGCTCGGAAGTGCATCAGCGCATCGTGTTCGCCGACAGCGTGGCCGCTGGCCGGCTCGCCCGCGAGACAGCACCGGCCAGCGCCGCCGCCCGAGAAATCACGGCCCTGGTGGACGAACTGCTGCGGTGGCCGACATGACAGCGAAGCAGCCATCCGACAACAAACGCTTGGGCAAGCGCGTCGGCATCGGCGCGCGTCCGCCTGCGGATCCACACGCCGAGGCGTGGATTCGCCAGGGCGATGCCGATGCGCTGGGCAAAGGCGATCTCTACACCGCGCGCCTGACACTCGACATCACGCCCGCATTGCGGGCGCGCATCAAAGTATCGGCCTTCACGCGCGGCATGACCGTGGCCGACCTGCTGCGCGGCCTGCTGGAGCGGGAGTTTCCAGAACACCGCCGGGAGAACACGCCATGAATACATTCGCTTTGCCTGCCGCGAATGCGGCAACGGCTGCGCAACTGCCTGCGCTTTCAGCGCTCGCCAACCAGGCTGGCAACGTGCCGCTGACCCGCGTTTCGCTGGCCTACCTCGAACACCGCTTCAAACTCTATCTGCGCTTCGGCGAACCGATGCGCACGCTCCAGCTTGACCGCTGGCGGCGCTGCGCGTTTTTTCTGCCGAGCGCGATGTTCTGCCGCATCCGCTGGCAGGCCAACGACTACGGCACCGTGCGCTGGCAGCTCATGGTGATGCAGGCTTGCACGCCACTTGACGCGGCGCAGCGCGTCCCCGGTGTGCGGCCTGGCGCGCGCCTGCTGCTGCACGCCGAGGGCGACGCCAACGTGCGCGCCGTGCTGGAGCGCATCGACGGCATCGAGGCGCTGGGCATCGCCGCCATCGATGTGTCGTCCGCGTACTGGCGCACGTTGGGCAACCGTCTTGCGGCTCGCCTTGCGTTGCCCGAGTACACCGCCGAGCGACACGCCGCCTGGCTGGCCGGGAAGGTGCTGCCATGAACGCCCCAACCAGCACGGCCGGCACAGCAGGCACCGCACCGCGTCCCCGCACGCGCCTGGGCACTCGCATCGTCGTGGGGACACTGGCCGCCATCGGCTTTGCTGCGCTGGCCTGGGCGGCTTTTGTTTCACCGCTACCGCGTCTGACCTACAACCCGTCCGACAGCGTGGCGGTCGGCTGGTATCGCATCGACCCGTTCGACGGTCGCGCCGCCTCGCTGTCACGCCCTTTGTCCGTGGACAGCATCGTGCTGGTGCCACTGCCGGCTACGGCCGCCGCGCTGGCTGCGCAGCGCGGCTACCTGCCAACGCGTATTCCGCTGCTCAAACGTGTGGGTGCAGTCGCGCCGCAACACGTTTGCATCGTCGCCGGTCAGGTACGCATCGACGGCGTGCCAATGGCCGCCGTGCTGCTTGCCGACCGGATCGGCCGGCCGCTGCCGTCCTTGCCGCTTTGCCGCCGCCTCGAACCGGGCGAACTGTTCCTGTTGAGCGTGACCAATCGGGCATCGTTCGACAGCCGCTACTTCGGCCCGGTCAGCGCATCTACCGTGATCGGCGTTGCGCGCCCGATCTGGCTGGAGACGCGCCCATGATGGCCACCGATTCGCTGCGCTCCGGTGTGCCAATGGGCGTGTCGTTCCAATGGCTGCTGCTGTGTCGCCGCGCCTGCCGTGCAAGTACATTTGCATCGCACGTTGCGTTGCCTTCGGCAAAGCCTTCCAACGTGCAGGCGTCTTGCCTTGAACGCGCCCGGCATGCGGCCGTTGGCGCGGTCGCCGGCGCGCTGGCTGCTCGCGCAGCAATCCCGCCGGAACGCCGGTGCCTGGAGCGACAGTGGAAGGCAAAGGCGGAAGGCAAGACAAAAGGGTTCGGCACTCTGCCGCCCGCAAAGCCAGTCTGCACATGGGGGTGGCGCGGCACGGAGCGGCTTCGCCGTCGTGCCGCGTGGGGCGCGAGGCCCGCGCCAATGCAGGCATGCCCGCGTGCTTCGCACGACAGGACACGCCAGAGCTTGCGGGGAACGCAGCCATGACCGATCGCCGCGACGACGATTTCCGGGTGCGCCCCAGCGCCCCGAAGAACCGGGGCAAAGGCCAGGGCCAGAGCTTCGTTTCCAAGGTGCTCAAGCAGGCTGGCAAGGCCAGCGGCGGCAAGTCCTCGATACGCCATTCCGTAGCCGGTGGCAGCGGCGCACGCGCTGGCCAGCGTCCCGGCTCGCGCCTGGGGCGCGGCCATACGGCGGCGCGCTTCGCCGGGGCGAAGCTGACGCCCATGTCTCGGCGCGTGACGATCAAGACCCTGCTGGTCAATCAACGCAATGCCAGCCCGCAATCGCTCGCCAAGCATCTGCGCTACATTGAGCGCGACGGCGCCGGCCGCGATGGCGAACCTGGGCGGGCCTACGGGCCCCAGACCGACGAATCCGACCTTGACGCTTTCAAGGAGAGGGCCGCCGACGACCGGCATCATTTCCGCTTCATCGTCTCACCGGAAGACGGCGCCGAGCTGGACGACCTGCGCACCTATACCCGGCATCTGGTGAACCGGATGGAAGCCGACTTGGGGACGCGGCTGGATTGGGTGGCGGTCGATCACTGGAACACCTACAACCCGCATACGCACCTCATCGTGCGCGGGCGCGACGACACCGGCAAAGATCTCATCATCGCGGGCGACTACATCGCCCACGGCTTTCGCCATCGCGCCGCCGAACTGGCGACGGAATGGCTGGGGCCACGCACCGAACTGGAGATCCAGCAGACCTTGCAGCGCGAGGTGGAGCAAGAGCGGTGGACGAGCCTCGACCGCACCCTGCAACGAGAGGCCGGCGAGGATGGCCGGGTGCAGATCGAACGCTTCAACGAACCCCGGCTGCAACGCCAGCGCCTGCTGCTGATCGGTCGCCTGCAACGCTTGCAGCGCCTGGGCCTGGCTGACGAGATGCAGCCGGGCACCTGGGCCGTCCACGCAGATGCCGAGAAGACCTTGCGCGCCCTGGGCCAGCGTGGCGACATCATCCGCACCATGCAGCGGGCCATGAGCGGCCGACCGCGTGAGCTGGCGGTGTTCGAACCGGGCCAAGATGCAGATGGAAGCGGCCGCAGCATCGTCGGTCGCGTGGCTGCCAAGGGGCTGGCCAACGAATTGCACGACCGGGGTTATCTGGTCATCGACGGCGTGGACGGCAAGGCCCACTACGTTGCGCTCAACGCCCGCGACGAGTTGGCGAACTATCCCACCGGAGCCGTAGTGGAGGTACGCGGTTCCGCCGAGGTACGGGCGGCCGACAAGAACATCGCCGCGCTGGCCAGCAATGGCCTGTACCGCACCGATCATCACCTGGCGATCGAGCAAGGCCGAGCAAAGCCCGGACGTGACCCGCAGGAAGTGGTCGCCGCCCATGTTCGTCGGCTGGAAGCCCTACGGCGGGCTGGCATCGTCGAGCGCGTGGCCGAAGGGCTATGGAAGGTGCCGGACGACCTGCCCGAGCGTGGCCGCCAATACGACGTGCAACGACTGGGTGGTGTCGCCGTGGAGCTGAAATCGCCCCTGCCGATCGAGCGGCAGGCGCGGGTGATCGGCGCGACCTGGCTGGATCAGCAGTTAATCAGCGGCGGCAAGGGACTGGGCGACCTGGGCTTTGGCGGGGAGGCCAAGGACGCTTTGCTGCAGCGCGCCGACTTCTTGGCCGAACAGGGGTTAGCCGAGCGACGCGGGCAGCGCGTGATCCTCGCCCGCAACCTGCTGGCGACGCTGCGCGGGCGCGATCTGGCGAAGGCCGCACAGGACATTGCCGCCGAAACCGGCCTGGAGCATCGGCCTGCCACGGACGGGCAACGCGTGGCCGGCATCTACCGGCGCTCCGTCATGCTGGCGAGCGGGCGCTACGCGATGCTTGATGACGGCATGGGATTCAGCCTGGTGCCGTGGCACCCGGTGATCGAGCAGCGGCTGGGGCAGCAGCTTGCCGCCACGGTGCGCGGCGGCGGTGTGTCTTGGGAGATTGGGCGGCAACGTGGCCCGTCTATCTGATAACAATGGAGGAAAAATATTTCCTACGAGTCAACCGTTGTTCCCTTTTTCGCTTCGTCGAGCAGCCATTGAGCAAACGCTTGTATTGGCTCTCTGCTCAATCCGATGGGCTCGGGGAGGATGAGGCAGAAGGTTTTGGAAATGGTTTTCCCCTCTGGCCACGGGGCCACCAGATTTCCTAGCGCAAGTTCGGTTTCTACGTAGAGGCGCGGTACTAGCGCAACACCGAGGCCGGCCAATGCGGCTTCTATCAACATTCCATGGAGGTCATAGCGTGCACCAATTGCAGGATTGGTCAGCGGGGTTCCCGTCTCCTGGGAGTACTGAAGCCAAGCTTCCGGGTTCTGTCGTCGGTGCAGGCGCGGTAATTCGTCCAGTGCGGTTTTTCGTTTGCGTCCTGTCAGAAGTTCAGGATGGCAAACCGGAACCAGCACTTCATGCAAAAGCTGGTGAGTCCGCATTCCCGTCCACGCTGGGTGCTCGAAATGGATGGCGGCATCAAATCCGCTCCCGGCTAGGACGAAGGGGTCCATGCGCTCGGCAAGATGCACAGTGATGTTCGGATGCTTCTGCTGGAATCTTGACAAGCGAGGAATGAGCCATCGCATCGCGAACGTCGGGATAGTGGCAATGTCCAGGCTCGCGCCATCGCTCGGCTGCCCCATCAAGTACTGGCTGTCCCGATCCAGGCGGTCAAGCGATTCGCGGACTTGGGCCGCGTAACGCTCTCCGTTGGGCAGGAGGCGCACACGATTGCCGACCCGCTCGAACAGCGTGACCCCGAGGAAGGCTTCCAGCCTGCCAATCTGGCGACTGATGGCTCCTTCAGTCAGAGACAGTTCCTCTGCCGCGCGCGCGAAGCTGCCGTGGCGCGCAGCCACTTCGAATGCCATCAGTGCCGTGCTGCTGGGGATCTTCCTTCGCATGAGCGTTCCTGATACTGGAGCTAGTGATCGGTATAGCTTGATTTTTTATCACTGAAGCATACCGAAAAATCGATTTATGCGTCGATATCCGGGACATATCGTGATGGAACATCAACAAAGAGGGCCGGATGCACAAGAAGTCCGGTAGCGAGTGATCCATGATCTATACCGTCGAATGCAGCTTTGCCAACCCAGCCAGCGAAGCAGAGTGGAATGATTTCTACAGCCTGGAAAAGCTGCCCGCGCTCATTTCAGTGAGCGGATTCCATACTTCGCAACGCTTCAAGGCGTTGAGCCCTGGCTGCCCCGTCTACCTGGCCATGCACTCGATCGACGGTCTGGCCGTGCTTGAGGGCGATGAGTACCGCCAGAAGGGTGGCGGCAATTTCGCTCGTTGGCAGCAGCACATCACCGATTGGCACCGCAATCTTTATGGCGGCCTGGAACGCGCGTCTGCCATCGGTGAAGGAGACCATCTGATCGTGAGCGCAGTCGGTCCCGAGCCGCTCATCGAGATGGGGCTCAAGCCTGATCTGATGCGGGCCGTCGCATTGGAGAAATTTCCTGAAAACAGGTGGTTGGCGAAGCTGGATAGCTCCATCAGTCTCAGTGTGGAAACCCTTCCGAAGGACGTACACCTCTATGCCCCGATGACCGCGCAATTGACGAGTGGCAATGACGCAGTGCCCCAGACGCAGGGACAGAACCGACATGCCTAACCTGACGATCTTCATCCAGGCGGAAATGATGCCGCCCGAAGCGAATCTGGCGGAACTCACCGAACGATGCACTCGGCTTTGCACTGACGTCCTCCAGGCTGCGCTGGACAACGTGCATGTCATCTATGTCGCTGCTCGCCAGGGGCGCGGGCATCCTGCTTACGCGGAAATCAAGTACCGCCTCGAACCGCTCAGAACGCCATCGGTCATGGACGCCTTCATGGCGCGACTGGATGAGGCCATAAAGCGCCATACGGGGCTAACGGCGCGCATCCGTTGCTTCGGCTATCCGGCCCCCGCCATCTATGCGCGGAACTGATTACGCGCAAGGAGCACCGCAATGAACAGAGTGAAATTTCCAGGCCAGCAGATCGGCGAGTTTTCGATCACGGCCATCAGTGACGGATACCTTTCCGCAAGTCTAGATCTTCTCTCCAATATCAATCCTATGGAGGCGTCCAAGTTGCAGCAGGACGCAGGCGTGAGCGACCCATCCTCGATCCACATCAACTGTTACCTGGTGCGTGGAAGGGGTCGCACGATCCTCATCGACGCGGGAGCTGGTGGGTTCAAGCAATGGGGTGGAAAGTTGATAGCGAATCTCGCACTTGCTGGTGTGCAGCCCTCTGACATTGACACCATTCTTCTGACCCATGCACATCCCGACCATGTTGGGGGGCTGCTTGACTCGTCAGGGGAAGCAGCCTTTCCCGATGCAGAGTTGGTGGTCCACCAGCATGAGGTCTCTTTCTGGGAGGACGATAGCAATCTCAGCCGAGCGAGTGAGCGCGCTCGCGGAAACTTTCTGTTTGCCAGGAAGGTGTTCGATCAGTATCGGGAGAAGACGCGCACGTTTGTTGATAGCGAAGTTCTCCCTGGTATCAGTGCGATGCCCCTTCTGGGACATACCGCAGGTCATTCCGGTTATCGCATCGAATCCCATGATCGTAGTCTGCTGGTTTGGGGGGATATCGTTCATTTCCCCCAGATCCAGATTGCTCGTCCCGGCGTGTCCATTGCATTCGACCAAGATCCGATTCTCTCCGCCGAAACACGATCCAAACTGTTGGATGTTGTTAGCTCGGACAAACTTCTGATCGCTGGGATGCACCTGGGCGAACTCGGATTTGCGCACATTAAGCGCAAAGGTATGGGCTACGAGATTTTCTACGAAGCTTAGCGGCCGATAGTGATGCCTGGGATTAGCCAGCAGTGTGTAATGAGATCAATGATCCCACGGTGCTTGCTGCCAGCGATCAAACAGAAAGTCGCTGAACGCCGTCAGCCGGCGCGGCACGGGCTCACGCCGTGCCCGCACAATGCTGATCTTCGAGGGCGTGGCTTCCCAGTCCGGCAGCACGCGCACCAGCCGCCCGTCGCGCAGTTCCTCGTGAATGTCCCAGGTTTCACGCAGCGAGATGCCCAGCCCGGCCAGACACCATGCGTGTAGCACGTCACCGCTATCGCTGCACAACGTGCCGCTGATCGCGACGGGTTTCTCCCGGCGGTTTTTGCGCAGCGGCCAGGTGCTTTGCAGCAGGCCCGGATAGGCGAACACCAGGCAGTTGTGCCGTTCCAGTTCTTCCGGCTGCTCGGGATGCCCCTGCGCCTTCAGGTAGGCGGGAGATGCCGCCAGGATGCGCCGGTTGTCGGCCACGCGCCGCGCCACCAGTCGCGAGTCAGCCAACTCACCCATGCGGATCGCCAAGTCCAAGTCGCCGCTATACAGATCCTGCACTTGGTCGGACAGACGCAGGTCGAAACCGACCTTGGGATGTTGGCGGCAGAAATCGTGGATCGCCGGAGCCACGAATTTGCGGCCGAACGGTGTGGGGGCCGTGAGACGAATGGTGCCGCTCAGTTCCTGGCTGCCACCGGTCGCCAGCTCCTGCACTTCTTCCAGCACTGCCAGGGCGACCCGCGCCCGTTCGGCAATGGCGCGGCCTTCGCCGGTGATGCGCAGGTTGCGGGTGTTGCGCTCGAACAGCGTGGTGCCCAAGGCCTGCTCCAGCCGGGCAATCTGCTTGCTGACCGTCTTGGGTGCGAGATGCAGGTCGCGTGCGGCGGCGGAAAAGCTCTGGCGCTCCACCACATGCACGAACACCGCCAAGTCATCGAGGTTGCGCAGGGACATTTGGGTCATTCCGGGGAAAGTGTTTGTCTATTTTGGTCATTTAAAGGATATACCGGATTCACCAGAATGAGGTTCCTTACTTCGCATGCCGCAACGCGCACGCCTCCGCCGGAGGCGCTCGGCGGTGTGCTCGACTCGCTTGCAGGAGCCTCCGATGACCCAACGCATTCTTTTCGTCTTGACCAGCCACGACCGCAAGGGACCGGCGGGCGCCGCCGACGCCGCGCCCAGCGGTTTCTATCTGTCCGAGGTCACGCATCCGCATCGGGTGCTGGCCGACGCCGGCCATGCGGTCGATTTCGTCAGCCCCAAGGGCGGCAAGACGCACGTCGATGGACTCGACCTGGACGATCCGATCAATGCCGCGTTCTGGAACGACGCGGCGCTGTGCGGTGCCACCGAGAACACCTTGGCACCCGCGCAGGTCGATCCCGATGCCTACGCCGCGATCTTCTACGCCGGCGGCCACGCGACGATGTGGGACTTCCCCGATAACGCCGAACTGTCGGCCATCGCGGCGCGCATCTACGAGCGTGGCGGCGTGGTCGCGGCCGTCTGCCACGGCCCGGCCGGGCTGGTGAATGTCAAGTTGTCCGACGGTCGCTATCTGGTCGCAGGCAAGGAGGTATCGGCCTTCACCAATGACGAGGAATGCGCGGTTAGTCTGTACGACACGGTCCCGTTCCTGCTGGCCGACGCCCTGCAGGAACGTGGTGCCCGGCATGTGCCCGCGCCGAACTTCCAGGCGCAGGTGGTCGTGAGCGAGCGGCTGGTGACGGGCCAGAACCCGGCTTCGGCCAAAGGTGTAGGCGAAGCGATGCTGCCGCTGCTGGTGGCAGCGTCCGTGGATCGGGCCTAAGCCATGAGAGAGCGCATGCCTTTCGTCATCTACGTCTTCGCGCTTTGCGCGTTTGCCCTGGGCTTTACCGAGTTCGTCACCATCGGGCTGGTGTCCACCATTTCCGCTCACCTGCATGCCAGCGTCGCGCAGGTCGGCACGGCGGTCACAGCTTATGCGCTGGGCGCTGTTATCGGTGCGCCGGGCCTGACGGCGCTCGCCACGCGCTGGCCGCGCAAGCGGCTGCTGCTGGTGGCGATGGGCCTGTTCACGCTGGGCAATGCGGTGGTCAGCCTGTCCGATGCACTGACGCCTATGTTGGTGGCCCGTTTCGCGTCGGGCCTGGGACATGGCGTATTTCTTGCCGTGGCCTCCAGCGTGGCAACCCAACTGGCGGGCCGGCATCGGGCCGGTGCGGCGGTTGCCGTGGTATTTGGTGGCTTGACTCTGGCCCTGGCGCTGGGCGTTCCGCTCGGCACCTACCTGGGCAGCGTGTTGAGCTGGCAGGTCATCTTCATGGCGGTAGCCGCGAGCGGCGCGATTGGCTTCCTCGGCTTACTGGCCTTGATGCCGACGGATCGGGACGACGCCTCAGTGCAGGCCAACGCGATGGATGGCCTGAAAGCGATGTTCAATCCGCGCCTGCTGGCTGGAGCCGGCATCACCGTGCTGGCGTATGCCGGGTCGTTCGCGCTCTACACCTACATTTCGCCGATCCTGCTGCAAGTGACGAACGTCAGCGAAAGCACGGCCAGCCTGTTGATGCTGGGCTATGGCGTGATGGCCGCCATTGGCAACATCTGGGGCGGACGCCTGACCGACCGCAAGGGTGCGGACTTCGCCGTGATGATCGTACTGGTCGGCCTGGCCGTGGTGCTGCTGGCGATTTGGGCATCGGCGCCGTCGTTGCCGTTGATGGTGCTGCTGACGGGCCTGCTGGGTGCGTTGACCTATGCGGCGGTGCCAGCCTTGCAAGCACGGGTGATCGGACTGTCGCATATCCACGCGCCGCAAGCGCCAGCAGTGGCCGCAGGTCTGAACATCGCCGGCTTCAATGGTGGTATCGCGCTGGGTTCGCTGCTGGGGGGTGCCAGTCTGGAGATGATGGGCCTGACCAGTACCGCCTGGGTCGGTGCGGTGGCCGTGGGGCTGGGAATTGCCTGGATGCTCTGGCAGATGCGACGCCCCGCGTTCCTGGGCGCAAGACTTCATGGATAGGTGAATGATGGAGCTTCGGCATCTTCGCTGCTTCCTGGCCGTAGCCGAAGAGCTCCATTTCGCCCGTGCGGCGGAGAAGCTGCACATTGAGCAATCGCCGCTGTCGCGAGCGATCAAGGAACTGGAAGAAGAACTTGGTGTGGTGCTGTTCGCACGCACCACGCGCAGCACGCGCCTGACCCGTGCGGGCAAGCTGTTCTTTGAGCATGTGCCGCGAGTCTTCTCGGCCTTGCAGCAAGCGCGCGACAGCGTGAAGGCCGCAGCCAACGGCTTCCACAGTCAATTGCGCATTGCCCTGTCCGACGGCATGACGCCCTCGCGTCTGCCGGCTTTGCTGGCGCTCTGCCGGCAGGAAGAACCCGAGGTCGAAATCCGCTTCTTCGAGGTGCCGCTGGCGCAACAGATCAAGGGGTTGCATTACGACCTGTATGACGTGGGCTTTGCCCGCGCCGATGAAGTCGGCGATGGCATCGTCACCTTGCCCGTCTGGAACGATCCGATGATGGTGGCCGTTCCGGCACGGCATCCCCTGCTGGCCTACAAGCGCATTCCTTTGGAAGAACTGTTGCGCTATCCGCTGGTGCTATGCGATCCGCAGGCCTGCGAAGGCCATGCACGGCAAGTTGACCGTGTGCTGCGCCGCGTGGACATGGAGCCGCTGGTGGCTGAACGAGTGGCGTCTTGCGACCTGATGATGGCGTTGGTTTCCGCAGGCATCGCGCTCGGGTTGACGGGCTGCGCGCATATCCTGACCAGCCAGGAACCTGGCGTAGTGGCGCGGCCACTGACAGGCCGCTCGCCGCTGCTGACGACCTACTTGCTGCGTCCGGAAGGCGAGCCTTCGGAAATGCTCGCCCGCTTCATCGACCGCGTGCGAGCCATCGAATCACCTGAAGGCAGTAGACCCATGCCGGGGCTCGATGCCGACACCGTGGAGGAACGAGAGCCATGAACAAGACCATCACTTTCCTGCTGGTCGCGGTACTGACCGCCTGCGGCCAACCGGAGACACCCAAGCAAGTCGACGTGCCGACCGTGGAGGAATTAGCCGCCGATCCGGCCCTACTGAAGGTGCTGCGCCAGCAGTGCAAGACTGATCGCGCCAGGCTTGGCGGCGTGCTCTGCAATCGAGTCGCCGAGGCTACGCGCAAGCGGTTCTACGGCGATGGCAAGACCCCATACACACCGCCGAAGGAACCGCCTAAGTTCTGATCGCGGTCGATTCAACAACATATTCCGTTTTCTCGCCATACACGCCGCAATGCGCCTGCGCTTGCGGCGTTTTTCTTTGGCTCGACGCTGCGCTAATTCTTCCTTTTTTCTAGACCTTTCTCCCGATAACGGTCTTTGACCGGCACCGACCCGGCACTGATCCTCGCGCTATGCGACACGTCCTTGTGCCGCGTGTGAACGAGGAATCAGCGCAGAGGAAATCGGAGGCCAGTCAATGCAAGCTCAGGGCGTGCTGTTCGGGCAGATCGCGGTTGTTTTCAGCATCGTGATCGCCGGTGTGTGGAGTGCAACCCAATGGACAGCCGCCGCTCTGGCCTACCAACCACGCCTTGGCTCGCCCTGGTTCGACTTCTTCGGTACGCCGGTCTATCACCCCTGGCGGCTGTTCGAGTGGTGGTTCTTCTTCGATGCCTACGCGCCGCATGTCTTCGACATAGGCGGCGCGATCGCAGGCGGCAGCGGTCTGGTCGCCGTGGTGGTCGCCATCGCCATGTCGGTATGGCGCTCGCGGCAATCGCGCCTGGTCACGACCTACGGCTCGGCACGCTGGGCCAACACCGCAGACATTCGCAAGGCCGGGCTGAGGCAGTCTGCCGGCGTCTTTCTCGGCCTGCATGACGGACAGTACCTGCGCCATGAAGGCCCGGAACACGTCCTGACGTTCGCGCCCACGCGCTCGGGTAAAGGCGTGGGCCTGGTGGTGCCGACTTTGCTGTCCTGGCCTGCATCGGCAGTGATCCACGACATCAAGGGCGAGAACTGGCAGATCACTGCTGGCTGGCGCTCGCGTTTCTCGCATTGCCTGCTGTTCAACCCCACCGATCCGCAGTCGGCCGCGTACAACCCGCTGCTGGAAGTGCGGCTCGGCGCGCATGAAGTGCGCGACGTACAGAACATCGCCGACATTCTCGTTGACCCCGAAGGCGCGCTGGAGAAGCGCAATCACTGGGAGAAGACCAGCCATGCGCTGCTGGTCGGCGCCATCCTGCATGTGCTCTACGCCGGCGAGGACAAGACGCTGCGCGGCGTCGCCAACTTCCTGTCCGATCCGGCGTGCCCGTTCGAGCTGACGCTGCATCGGATGATGACGACGAAGCACCTGGGCGATGCACCGCACCCGGTTGTCGCATCCGCCGCGCGTGAAGTGCTCAACAAGTCGGACAACGAGCGGTCGGGCGTGCTCTCCACCGCGATGAGCTTCTTGGGCTTGTACCGCGACCCCACGGTGGCCGAGGTCACATCACGCTGCGACTGGCGCATCGCCGACCTGATTGCGTCCGAGCATCCCGTTTCGCTGTACCTGATGGTGCCACCTTCGGACATCAGCCGCACCAAGCCGTTGATCCGGCTCATCTTGAACCAGATCGGGCGACGCCTCACCGAATCGCTCGATGGTAGCGACGGCATCGAGCGCCGCCACAAGCTGTTGCTGATGCTCGATGAGTTTCCGGCGCTGGGCCGGCTCGACTTCTTCGAGACGGCGCTCGCCTTCATGGCCGGCTACGGCATCCGCAGTTTCCTCATCGCGCAGTCGCTCAACCAGATCGACAAAGCCTACGGCCAGAACCATTCGATTCTGGACAACTGCCATGTGCGGGTGACCTTCGCCACCAACGACGAACGCACCGCCAAACGCATTTCAGAGACCTTGGGTACGGCGACCGAACTGCGCGCGCAGCGCAACTACGCCGGCCACCGGCTTGCGCCGTGGCTCGGGCATCTCATGGTGTCGCGGCAGGAGACGGCCCGGCCGCTGCTGACGCCGGGCGAGGTGATGCAACTCCCGCCCGATGAATCCGTGGTGATGGTGTCCAGCGTCGCGCCGATCAAGGCGAAGAAGCTGCGCTACTACGCCGACGCCAATTTCAAGCAGCGCGTGCTGCCACCCCCCGCGCTAGCGGCCGGGCAGTACGCCGACGTGCCACCGGCCCGCGCCGACGATTGGAGTGGCCTGGCGATCCCCGTCGTGCCCGCCGCATCAGCCACGGCATCCGCCTATGAGCTGGGCGGCACCGATGACGGCGGCCCGCGCCGCCAACCCGAACTCCCCGAATCCGTCGCTTACGACCCCGAGCTGGATGCGCCCGATGACCTGGCACTGCTCGATGACGACGACCTGCCGCTGCCGCTCCCAGGCCAGCTTGACCCGGCCATGCAGCGCACGGCGCGGCTGGCCTCCCTCGACCCCAACGACGGAATCGACCTATGAGCCAATACCGCCTCAATCTTTTTATCCAACACGAGCACGCCAAGCGGCTGGAAGAGCTCGCCGCCAAGAAAGGCGTCTCGAAATCCAGCATCGTCGCGGCGGCGCTCGCGTCTTGGCTGTCGCCTGACGCGGGCGACCAGCGCGAAGCCGCCATTGCCAAGCGCCTGGATCGCCTGTCGCGGCAGGCCGAACGCCTGGAGCGCGACCAGAACATCCAGATCGAAACGCTGGCGCTATTCATCCGCTACTTCCTGACCGTCAGCACGCCGGTGCCCGAAGCGCATCAGGACGCGGCCCGTGCCCAGGGCAAGGCGCGTTTCGAGCAGTTCATCGAACAGCTCGGCAGGCACCTGCTGCGCGGCCGCAGTCTGGTGCGCGACGTGGTGGAAGAACTGCACCCGGACACCGTGCGCATGGATGACGCGGCGGCGCTGGCCGAAGCCCATGAACGTGCTGCGGAGCGTGCCTCATGAGCGCTGTTCCACAGATCCCACCCGAACCACGCTCGTCGGCCACTACTTCACAGGATCGCCGCATCCAGATGCTGCGCACGGCAATGGGGCCGCTGATCGCCGCCGCGCTGGAAGACCCGGACGTGGTGGAAATCATGCTCAACCCTGATCGCACCCTGTGGGTCGATCGGCTGTCGTCGGGTCGCGCGCCGCTGGGCGTCGAACTGTCCGAAGCCGATGGCGAACGCATCATTCGCCTGGTCGCCGCCCACGTCGGTGCAGAGGTGCATCGCGGTCAGCCGCTCTTGACCGCCGAATTGCCCGAGACGGGCGAGCGTTTCGAGGGCATCTTGCCGCCGGCCGCGCCGGGGCCAGCGTTCGCACTGCGCAAGCGCGCCGTGAGCATCATCGGCCTGGATCGTTATGTGGCCGACGGCATCCTGACTGCCGGCCAGGCCGACTTCCTGCGCCGCGCCGTGCGCGAGCGCCAGAACATCCTGATCGCCGGCGGCACCAGTACCGGCAAGACCACGCTCGCCAATGCCTTGCTCGCGGAAATCGCTGCCACAGGCGACCGCGTGCTGGTGCTCGAAGACACCATCGAGCTGCAATGCGCCGCTCGCGACCATGTGCCGCTGCGCACGCGCGCAGGCGTCGTGTCGATGCAGGAGCTGGTGCGCGCCACGATGCGCCTGCGCCCTGATCGCGTGATCGTCGGCGAGGTGCGCGGGGGCGAGGCGCTGGATCTCATCAAGGTGTGGGGCACCGGCCACCCCGGCGGCATCGCCACCATCCACGCCGGTTCCGCCTTGGGCGCACTGCTGCGCCTGGAGCAATTGATCCTTGAAGTGGCGGTGAATCCGCCGCGCGCGTTGATCGCCGAGGCCATTAACGTCGTCATCCACATTGCCGGGCGTGGCCGCAAGCGCCACGTCGAAAGCATCGCCCGCGTCGTCGGCTTCGACGGCGTGGGCTATCGCATGGCGGATGCGCTGGGAACACCGTTTCCCGAGCTGCCGCCAGTTTCTTCCCCGTCCCCTAAACCCTCTGGAGAACTGCTATGACGCAGATGCACATTCTTGCTTTCCGCATTTCCGTAAATCCGGCTTCGGCCTTTGCGTGCCTGCGGCGCCTGGCCGCGCCGGCGCAGCATGGCCTGCTGCTGGCCGCCATCATGCTGATGACGGCCGGCACGGCGAAAGCCTCCGGTTCCTCGATGCCCTGGGAAGGCCCGCTGACCTCGATCCTCGAATCCATCCAGGGGCCGGTGGCGCGCATCGTCGCGGTCATCATCATCATTTCCACCGGCCTGGCGCTGGCCTTCGGCGATACCAGCGGCGGCTTCCGCAAGCTGATCCAGATCGTGTTCGGCCTGTCCATCGCGTTCGCGGCGTCCTCGTTCTTCCTGTCGTTCTTTTCATTCTCCGGCGGGGCGGTCGTATGAGCGCCCCGGATGCCTTTGCGGCAGGCTTCGAGGTGCCGCTGCATCGCTCACTGACCGAGCCGATCCTGCTCGGCGGTGCCCCGCGCACCGTGGCGATCGCCAACGGCACGCTGGCCGCTGCCGTCGGGCTGGGCCTGCAACTGTGGATTCCCGGTGCGGTGCTCTGGATCGTCGGCCATTCGCTGGCGGTCTGGGGCGCGCGCGTCGATCCGCAGTTCATGCAGGTCTTCGCCCGGCACATCAAGCACAAACCGCTGCTGGACGTGTAGGGGGGACGCCGCCATGCTGAACCTTGCCGAATACCGCCAGCGCCCGGCCTTGCTCGCCGACTGGCTTCCGTGGGCCGGGCTGATCGCGCCGGGCGTCGTCTTGAACAAGGACGGCAGTTTCCAGCGCACCGCGCGCTTTCGCGGGCCTGATCTGGACAGTGCCACGCAAGGCGAACTGATCGCCACTTCGGCGCGGCTCAACAACGCTCTGCGCCGGCTGGGTTCGGGCTGGGCCTTGTTCATTGAGGCCGAGCGCCGGCCGGCGGCGGACTACCCACACTCCGACTTTCCCGAACCGCTGTCCTGGCTCGTGGACGAGGAACGCCGCGCGGCCTTCGAGGAATCGGGGCATCACTTCGAGAGCGGCTATCACCTGACATTGGCTTACCTGCCGCCCGAGGAATCGCGCGCCCGCGCGGCCAAGCTGCTCTACGAGAACGCGCCCGGCGATGGCGTGGACTGGCGCGGCCGGCTCGATGCCTTCGTGGCGGAAACCGATCGTGTCTTCGACTTGCTCGATGGCGTGATGCCGGAAATCGCCTGGCTCGATGACGCCCAGACGCTGACCTACCTGCACGCCACGGTGTCCACGCGGCGCTATCCGGTGGCCGTGCCGGAGGTGCCGTTTCACATCGACGCGCTGCTGGCCGACTCCGCGCTGGTCGGCGGCCTGGCGCCCACGCTGGGCGACCAGCACCTGCGCGTGGTGTCGGTGCGGGGCTTTCCGACCTCGACCTGGCCGGGCCTGCTGGACGACCTCAACCGCCTGGGCTTCGCCTACCGCTGGAGCACGCGCTTTCTCTGCCTGGACAAAGCCGAGGCGGAAAAGGAACTCGGCCGCCTGCGCCGCCAATGGTTCGCCAAGCGCAAGAACGTCATCGCGCTGCTGCGCGAAACCATCTTCCAGCAGGAAAGCCCGCTGGTTGATACCGACGCCAGCAACAAGGCGGCCGACGCGGATGCCGCGATGCAGGAGCTGGGTGGCGATCAGGTTGCCTTCGGTCACTTCACTGCAACGGTGACGGTGCTCGATGCCGATCCGGCCGCAGCCGACGAAAAGCTGCGCATGGTGGAGCGCGTCATCCAGGGCCGGGGTTTCGTGACTATCCCCGAAACGCTGAATGCCGTGGATGCGTGGCTGTCGTCCATTCCCGGCAACGCTTACGCCAACGTGCGCCAGCCCATCGTCTCGACGCTGAACCTGGCGCACATGATGCCGGTGTCCGCCGTGTGGGCCGGGCCGGAAAAGAATGCCCACCTCGATGGCCCGCCGCTGATCGTCACGCGCACCGACGGCGCGACGCCGTTCCGGCTGGTGACGCACATCGGCGACGTGGGCCACACGCTGGTCGCCGGCCCGACCGGCATGGGCAAGTCCGTGCTGTTGGCGATGCTGGCCTTGCAGTTCCGCCGCTACTTCGGTTCGCGCATCTTCGCCTTTGACATGGGGCGATCCATGCGGGCGACGGTGCTGGGCCTGGGCGGCGAACACTACGACCTGGGCGCGGACGGCGGCATTGCCTTCCAGCCACTCGCGCGCATCGACGGCGAAGGCTACCGCACCTGGGCGGCCGAATGGATCGAAGGCCGCTTGCTGCACGAAGGCGTGACCGTCGGCCCCGACGAGAAGGCCGCTATCTGGTCGGCGCTGGGAAGCCTTGCCGGTGCGCCGATGGAACAGCGCACGATGACTGGGTTTTCGGTGTTGCTGCAATCGAATGCGCTGCGCCAAGCCCTGTCGCCCTATGTGCTCGGCGGCGCGCACGGCAAGCTGCTGGACGCCGACCGCGACCGGCTCGGCAGCGGCGACGTGCAGGGCTTCGAGATGGAAGAACTGATGCACAGCTCCGCCGCCGTGCAAGCGGTGCTGCGCTACCTGTTCGCCCGCTTCGATGAACGTTTCGACGGTGCGCCCACGCTGCTGATTCTCGATGAGGCGTGGCTGTTCCTCGACGAGCCGTCTTTTGCCGCGCGCATTCGCCAATGGTTGAAGACGCTGCGCAAGAAAAACGTGTCGGTGATCTTCGCCACGCAGTCGCTCGCCGACATCAAGGATTCGAGCATTGCGCCCGCGATTATCGAGAGCTGCCCGAGTCGGATTTTCTTGCCCAACCCGCAGGCGACCGAACCGCAGATTCGCACGATCTACGAGGGGTTCGGCCTCAACAGCCGGCAGATCGAAATCGTCGCCACCGCCCAGCCCAAGCGCGACTACTACTACCAATCGCGCCTTGGCAATCGCCTGTTCGACCTCGACCTAAGGCCGGCGGCGCTTGCCTTCGCGGGCGTGTCCACACCGCAAGACCAACGCGACATTGACCGCGTACTGACGCAGGCCGGCGCTCCCGGCTTCGCCGGGGCGTGGCTGCGCCATCGCGGCCTCGACTGGGCCGCCGACCTGCTGCCGTCCTCGCCGGCGGCGGCTTCGTTCCTCGCTTCTCAACCGCTGGAGGTTTCGCCATGAAGACCCGTGCTCTTTCTGTATCCCTGGCCGCCGTGCTGTCGGTGACGCTGCTGACCGCGCAGCCCGCATCGGCGCTCACGTTCATCGACCCCGCCAACCTTGTGCAGAACACGCTCACCGCCATCCGCACGCTGGAGCAGATCAACAACCAGATCAATCAGCTTCAGAACGAAGCGCAGATGTTGATGAACCAGGCGCGCAATCTCGCGAGCCTGGACTTCAACATCGTCAACCGCCTGCGCTCGACGCTAGCCACCACCGAGCGCCTGATCGCCGAGGCCCAAGGGCTGGCCTATGACGTGCAGAGCATGGATGCCACGTTTGCCCGTCTCTACCCCGAGCAGTACGCCGCGACCATCAGCGGCCACCGCATGGCGCAGGACGCTCGCGAACGCTGGAAGAACACGCTCGATGGCTTGCATACCGCGATGCGGATGCAGGCGCAGGTGTCGCATAACCTGGCCCAAGACGAAAGCGCGCTGGCCGACCTCGTGGGCCAGAGCCAATCGGCCACCGGCGCTTTGCAGGCGCAGCAGGCGACCAACCAGCTTCTTGCCTTGCAGGCCAAGCAGTCGATCCAGTCCCAGCAGCTCCGGATCACGCAAGACCGGGCGGCCTCGCTGGAACTGGCGCGGCAGGCGGCGGCGACCGAGCGCGCCCGCGAAGTGCGGCGGCGCTTCCTCGGCAGCGGCACGCCGTACACGCCGCAGTCCGTCAATTTCTACAACAACTGACGGAGGCGGCCATGCGATGCGCTTCCGTCTTGTCGGTTTCGCTGCTGGCCCTGCTGCTGACCGCGTGCGGCCAGCAGCCAGCCGAGAACTTGGCCGACGCATTGGTTGCCGATCCCGTGCGGCTCAAGGCGTTGCGTGCGCAGTGCGCGGCCGACCGGCGGGCCGTGGGCGAAGACGACTGCCGCGCCGCCGCCGACGCCTTCCGGCGGCGCTTCTTCTCCGGCCATGCCGGGCCGGACGAATACCGGACGCTGGCCGAGCTGCCACCGATTCCGGCGAGCTTCGACACGCCCACCGACGACGCGCCGGAAGGCGATGCGTCGCTCGCCGCCCCGGAGGACACGCCATGAACGACGTGACCATCATCGACCGCTTCCTCGACACGTTCTCGCGCTACATCGACTCGGGTTTCGGGCTGTTGCAAGGCGAAGTGGCGTTCCTGACGGCCACGCTGATCGTCATCGACATGACCATCGCCGGCCTGTATTGGGCCATGAGCCATGCGACCGGCCAGGGCGAGGACGTGATTGCCAAGCTGCTGCGCAAGGTGCTGTACGTCGGTGCTTTCGCCTACATCATCGGCAACTTCAACTGGCTGGCCAGCATCGTGTTCCGGTCATTCGCCGGTCTGGGCATCACCGCCACCGGCTCGACCATGACGATGGAGAACTTCTTGCAGCCGGGCCGGCTGGCGAAGACGGGCATCGACGCGGCTGCGCCGATCCTCGACCAGATCGGCGACATGGCCGGCTTCCCCGAAGTGTTCGTGAATCTCGATCCCATCGTGGTGCTGTTCATCGCCTGGCTGGTCGTGGTGCTCTGCTTCTTCGTACTGGCGATCCAGCTTTTCATCACCCTGATCGAGTTCAAGCTGACCACGCTCGCCGGCTTCGTCTTGATTCCGTTCGCACTCTGGAACAAGACCTCTTTCCTCGCGGAAAAGGTGCTCGGCAACGTGGTGTCGTCGGGCATCAAGGTCTTGGTACTGGCCGTCATCGTCGGCATTGGCTCGGGCCTGTTCGCGGAGTTCCAGGTTCATCCCGACGAGCCTTCCATCGACCATGCGCTGGTCGTGATGCTGGCCTCGCTCGCGCTGCTGGCGCTGGGCATCTTCGGCCCCGGCATCGCAACCGGTCTGGTGTCCGGTGCGCCGCAGCTTGGTGCGGGCGCGATGGCCGGCGCTGCGGTCGGCGCGGTCGGCACGGGCGTTGCCATTGGTGCCGCAGCGACTGGCGTGGGCGGTGCGGTCATGGCGGGCGCGCGCATGGCCCCGGCCGCCGCCAAGCTGGCCGGTAGCGGCGCACGCGCCGCCACATCGGCGGCCAGCAGCGCCAAGTCGGCATTCCAAGCCGGTTCCGCCGCCTCGGGCAGCGGGGCCAGGGGCGCGGCTGCGGGCCTGGGCAACGTCGCCAAGACCGGCGCGCAGGCGGCAGGCCGCCGAGCTGCGTCCGGCGCTTCCGCTGCCGGGCAGAAGGTGGCCGATTCCTTCCGGGCCGGATGGAACGGCACGGATGTCGGCACAACCGGTTCCGGCCAGGCCGCCGCAGGCGAAGGCGCAGACAGCGCCGCCAGCGCACCGAAGCAGGAGCAACCCGCCTGGGCCAAGCGGATGCACCGCCGACAGCAGATCACGCATGCCGCGACCACCGCCGCCCACACGCTGCGCGGTGGCGACGGCGGTGGCTCGGGGCAAGGCCCGAGCCTGCGCGATTCCGATACCTGACCCTCAAGGAGAACACCCATGCGATTCAAACGACCGCAGGTGCGCTATGCCGATACGCCGCAGCCTGCCACCCCTTATCAATCCGCTGCCCAGGTGTGGGACGACCGCATCGGTTCGGCCCGCGTCCAAGCCAAGAACTGGCGATTCATGGCCTTCGGCTGCCTGGTGCTGGCGCTGCTGACGGCCGGCGGCCTGGTGTGGCGTTCGGCGCAGTCCATCGTCACGCCTTACGTCATCGAGGTCGATCAATCGGGGCAGGTGCGCGCCGTGGGCGAAGCGGCCACACCGTACCGGCCCGCCGATGCGCAGATCGCGCACCACCTGGCGCGCTTCGTGACGCTGGTGCGCTCCCTGTCCATCGACCCCATCGTAGTGCGGCAGAACTGGCTGGATGCCTATGACTACACCACCGACAAGGGCGCGGCCGTGCTCAACGACTACGCCAGCAAGAACGACCCATTCGCCCGCATCGGCAAGGAGTCGGTGACGGTGCAGATCACCAGCGTGACCCGCGCCAGCGACACGTCTTTCAACGTGCGCTGGACGGAACAGCGATTCGTCAACGGTGCCCCCGCTGGCACCGACCGCTGGAACGCCGTGCTTTCTACCGTCCTGCAAACCCCTCGCACCGAACAGCGCCTGCGCAAGAACCCGCTGGGGATCTACGTCAATGGCCTGTCGTGGAGCCGCGAACTGGATTCTTCCGAAGGAGCCAAGCCATGAATGCACTTTTCCGTAAATCCGTTTTGCCGTTGATCCTGCTTGCATCGACTGTCCTGTTCTCGGGCTGCGCATCGCAGGGCAAGCCACCGCCGTCCATCTCGCTCGATGAGCCGGTGCAGGCGCAGCCATTGCCCGAGCCGCCCGCGCCGGTGGAAGTCGTTACCGTGCGCGAGCCGCTGGCGCTGCCGGCGCAGTTGAAGCCGCTGCCCGAAGCAGACCCGGCGCCGGCTACGCCGGAGCCTGCCGACGAGAAGGTGCGCGTCTCGCGTGCGAACGCCGAGGCGCGCATCGCGCCGACCCGCGAGGGTTACGTCAATGCGATTCAGGTGTGGCCCTTCACCGATGGCGCGCTCTACCAGGTCTATGCCGCGCCGGGGCGCGTGACGGTGGTTTCGCTCCAGCCCGGCGAGGAACTTGTCACTGTCGCCGCCGGCGATACCGTCCGGTGGATCGTCGGCGACACGTCCAGCGGCAGCGGCGCCGACCTGCGCGTCAATGTGCTGGTGAAGCCCATCCGTTCGGGCCTCAAGACGAACTTGGTCATCACCACCAGCCGCCGAACTTACCTGCTGGAGCTGACCTCGACGGAAAAAGCATGGATGGCTTCGGTGTCCTGGGACTACCCGAAAGACCGGATGCTGGCCTTGCAGCGCCAGGCGCAGGCGGCCAGCGCCGCCGCGCCAGTCGATACCGGCTTGTCGCTGGAGAAGATCCGCTTCCGCTATGCGGTCAGCGGCAGCAATCCGCCGTGGAAGCCGCAGCGCGCCTTCGATGACGGCGAGAAGGTTTATATCCAGTTTCCGCCGGGCATAGCGCAAGGCGAACTGCCGCCGCTGTTCGTCATCGGCGCGCAGGGCGACGGGCAACTGGTGAACTACCGTTTCCGCTCGCCGTACTACATCGTCGATCGGCTGTTCGGCGCGGCCGAACTGCGCCTGGGCGGTGATGGCGGCGACGTGGTGCGGATCGAGCGCACGGATGGCGTCGTATCAAGGACTGGGAGGAACTGACTATGAGCCAGGACGACACTCCCGACCTCGCCACGCCGCAGGCGGGCAAGGTAGCACCCGAAGCGGTGGCGTTGCGCGCGCAGCCGCGCCCGGTCACGCGCCTGAACCGGCGCACGCTGGCCGTCCTCGCAGGCACCCTGTCGGTCGCCGTGCTCGGCGCGCTGATGTGGTCGCTGCAACCGCAGCGGCGCGGGGCCAACGAGCAGACCGAGCTTTACAACGTCGATCGCGTGTCGAAGTCCGAAGGGCTGGACGCGCTGCCAGCCGACTACTCGAAGTTGCCGCCGCCATTGCCAGCATCCGTGCCGGAGCTGGGGCCGCCGTTGCCTGGCGATCTTGGCCCGGCCATCGTGAAGTCGCAGCAGCCGGTGACGGCCGCCTACGCGGCTCCCGGCCACGACCCGAACGACGCGCTGCGCAAGGAAGCCGAATCGGCGGCGGCATCGTCGGTGTTCTTCCGCTCGGGTTCGCAGAAGGCCGCGTCGGTAGCGCAGACGCAGGTGGCCGCTGCGCCGGGCTTCGCCGCCAATGCGGCGTTCGACCCACTGGCGGCTGGCCCGGCCTCGACGGCGGACCAGCCTGCCGACCCGACCGCCGTACAGAACCGGCAAGACCAGAAAGAGGCTTTCCAGAAAGCCGGAACCACGGAAACCCGTAATTCCGGCAATCTGACCCTGCCGGCTTCGCCGTATCAGGTCATGGCCGGAACGGTGGTCGCCGGGGCGCTGGTGACAGGCATCAAGTCGGACTTGCCGGGCGACGTGATCGCCACGGTGACGGAGCCGGTCTATGACACGGCCACCGGCAAGTTCCTGCTGATCCCGCAGGGTTCCCGCATCCTGGGCAAATACAACAGCCAGGTCAGCTACGGGCAGAGCCGCGTGCAAGTGGTGTGGAACCGGATCATCCTGCCGGACACGTCTTCGCTCACGCTCGACAACCTTGTCGGAGCCGACCCGGCTGGCTACGCCGGGCTGGAAGACGACGTGGACTACCACTGGGGCCGCATCTTCGCCGGCGCGGCGTTGACCACGCTGCTGGGCGTCGGTGCCGAGTTGGCTGCGCCCGAGAACCGCCAGGATGGCGACCGCATCATCATTGCCGGGCGCGACAGCGCGCAGGACAGCGTCAATCAGGTCGGCCAGGAGATGACCCGGCGCAACCTCAACATCCAGCCCACCTTGACCCAGCGCCCCGGCTTGCCGGTACGCATCATCGTCAACCGCGATCTGGTGTTGCGGCCGTACCAGCCGCTTTTCTTCAACCGGGGGACTTCACGATGAGCACGACCAAGAAGCTGCGGCTCGGCCCGCTGCCGAAGATCGAGAGCATCAAGCTGACTTTCGTTTGCCCGACCAGCCTGAAAGCCGACCTTGACCGCTACGCCGTGCTGCACTCGCAGGCGTATGGCGAGGCGGTCGACGCCGCCGTGCTGATTCCGCACATGCTGGAGGCGTTCATGGCGGGAGACCGTGGGTTTAAGAGGGGAGGGAGCAGCAAGGTCTCGCCAGGGCCAAGCTGAAGGGCAAGGGCTCTGGCGATCAACTAGGCTGTAAGCGTTTTTTCGGCTTTTCGTCTGAGGAGTAAAGTCCATGACACTCTCTAGAGCGTAGCCATTGTCGCTTCACTATCTCCATGGAGGCCGATGTTTTGTATCGTTTGAACAGCAGCGTTCCAGAAGTCACAATGACGCTGTATGGACGGGTCGAATACGCAGCGGCTTCGAGCATAGCGTCAGGAATTCTGCGTGCATCTGGTGAGGGAAGAAACATATGGCTGGAGCCGAAGCGCAGGCAGGATTTTATTATCAGAATTTGGTTGGCGCATTGCGCCTTCTGGATCTTCTCGATGTGGGCTCCGATACAGTTCAAGTAACGCTTGAAAACCCAGATCGTGCCAAGCACATCGACGACATTATTGTCGATTCCAATTCGGGAACCACTTTCATTCAGGTCAAGTGGGCAGAAGACGCTGATGCGTCGTTCACCTTGGCCAGCCTTCTCGCGGAAGAGGATGGAGTATCGCTTTGGGCGAAGTTGGCGCGCGGATATCGCCAAATCCGAATCGAGAGCGGTATCAAGATAGTAGAACTCCTTTCTACGCGACGGGCAGGTGTCAACAAGCAAACCGCGTCAGGTTTCCCACATAGTCTTCAGCAGTTTATTAACGAGTACCACGATCCTTTTGTACGTTTAGACAATCAAGATTTGTGCGCAGTTGCGTCGTATCCCGATTACAAAAATACCTTGGCGAGGTTACATAAGGAGGCGGGATTTGATGGGGAGGATGAATTTGCCGAGTTTCTCAAAGCGTTGCGATTTACGCTGGCTCATGACGATCGTGACGTGCTCGCCACACGGGTGAAAGCTCGACTTAAACAGCTGGGAATTGAGCAGCAGCAGTTCGGCACGCTGCTTAATGAATGTGTGAAGTGGTCTATCTCCGGTGAGCCGGTTATCGCGAAAGACATCCTAAAAAAACTGGGACTCGAAGATCGCTTTGCGGAGAGACTAAGTCACCGCTTTCCGGTCGATGAGAAACTGTGGGTCGAAACACCGGGGCTCTTCGCTGCGCTAGACAATGCGCTTCAGAATTTGCCCGGTGGCTTTGTAGCAGTTATCGGTGAACCTGGGGCCGGCAAGTCAACAGCATTAACGCAATATTTGCATGCAAGCAGGAACATCACATTTGGCTACTATTGTTTTATTCCCGATGAAAAAACATTGGGCAATGAAAGGCTTCAAGAGGAAGCATTTGTCAGATCAATATGTTCTCGCTTGAGAGATGCGTTCCCTGATTTCAATTTCCCTACTACCTACGCGCGTCCATCGGTCGACTTGCTGAACTCTTGGCTTCATGCATTATCGGACAGCAAGGAGCGCCTTGTTTTCCTTGTGGATGGCATCGATCATGTAGATCGGCAATCGCGTCTATCTTTACTCTCCCAACCACTCACTAGAGTGTTGGACGGTCAGGTGCCAGACAATGTCCTGATTGTGCTTACAACACGCTATGAAGATGCGATTCCACCGACGATTGCTTCGCACCTGCAGCATGACCCTGCTCGTATTATCAAGGTCAAGCGATTCGACGAGGTTCAGGTGGAAAAATTCATGCGTCTGCGGGGCGTCAGCTTGACGGATTCCCTTTCTCAGAAAGTGTTTCGAGTTTCGGCGGGGGTGCCGATCTACCTCGAGTATCTTTCGGGGATGCTTCTCCCCATGAGCAATCGGGAGAGGGAAAACTATCTGGCTAATGCGCCAACATTGCGTGACGGGAAGATCGACGTGTTCCACCAGCGTATGTGGGACGAATGGGCGTCAAACATAAACGCAACGTATGTGCTCGCCATCCTCGCTGTTCGAGAGGAGTACACCTCACTTGAGGTGCTGCAGACATTACTTCATTCAGTGGGGCGACCTCAGTCCCTTGGCGAAATTGCAGGAGTTCTGAAGTCGCTGCGATACGTTTTGAGGGTATCTGAGGCGAAAGGATATGCGATTCATCACGCAAGCCTGGCCGAATTCGTTAGTGAACGAACCAGCCTGCATCGACGAGAAATATCCCAGGCGATTCTAGCCTGGTACGAAAGTAATCCGGAAACGGACGAGGCTTGGCGAAACCGTTTGCGCCTGCTCTTCGAACTTGGTCATTTCGATAACGCATTGGGTGCATGCGGTGATGAATGGGTAACCCGTGCATGGGCGTGCTACCGCCCCCTAGCTGAAATACAAGAAAACTTGAAGACTGTATGGCAGGCGAGCGTCGAGGCAAATGATCTGCTTTCATTTTCCCGAATTGGCTTTCTGATTCAGCAAGCGGGGCTCATTGAACAGAACGTGGATTTCGAGGCTGTTGACGTCCCGATTGTTTTGCTAGACCTCGGGCTCTCCGATGTTGCTCTCAACATGGTGTGGGACGGTGAGCGACTGTTAGTTTCGAGAGAGAAGTTCGCTGCCTTCGCCGAACACCATGTTGCACGGCTCGGTCGTTCCCTACCGGTTGCCATGATGCGGGAGGCACTTGCTCATCGGTCTAGCGGGAACTACGACGCCTTGGTTTCTATTTTTCGGGTACGTAGTGAGGTGGTGGATCCGGAAGTATTGTTAGATGAGATTAAGGAACTGAGGTGGCAGTCTAAATCTGAACGTGGGCTCTCGATTCACAACTCAAACGACATTGAGAATGATCGGTTGAACAGTTCGCTTCTGCTTGAGATATTCAAGCACTTGGCCTGCAGGGGAGCGCTCGATCAAATCTATCGAATGATCGAAGCCTCAGCACTACCGGTAACTCTGCACGCTGCTGCGAACGCAGCACTCTCGATTGCACTCGCACGTGCCGATGCCGCTGCGGAAGCGACCCAGGTCCTTTCCACGTATGGGTTGTCTGATCTTCCACAAGAATACCTGGGCTGGGTTCAGGTCGAGTTGATGTCTCTGCGAGTGCCGTTTAGCCCGGTCGGGACAGTCGAACTGCCCAAAATTCCATCACTCTTGCAAAAGAATCATCGTTTCAACAGCGAACTGGAAGGTGCCTTCGTTCATTTTCGGGTGTTCATGCTCAATCGGCCAGACGCTCTAAAGGTTTTGCGCTCGGCTGCCATTGCATTGCAGGGCACCGTGGCCGACTTGGTTTCTGCGTTAATCTCTCTTGCCGACTTCTGGGTGAGCCAAAGCAGGCTTGACGGGAAGTCAGAAGACTTTCTGCGTTTGCAGGAGATTTGTAGTCGGCTAGCAGCACCGCTCAAGTACGAGAACGGCGACGGCGGCCTCGACCATGATCGATACGTTTACTTAACGTCGGTGCACCTGCTGTTTCAGCATGTCTGGGATTGCGCAAAGGAGCTACTGTCACCCGACGCGCACATAGCGCTCGCGCGCTTTTGGCTACGTAGCGATCGAAGCCGCAAGTTCCCCGCTGCGACCCGCGGACTCGCGATATCGTTGTCGATGATTCATTCCAGCGACGCGGTCGCCATACGCCGTGAGTTGCTCATGCATGTCGAGGCTTCGGCCCGATTGGAGGAGGAAACTGCGACGCTTTCTACAGAGCTCTTGGGCATTGCACGTGCCTGGGGCGTGTGCGGGTTCAGCGCTGAAGGAATCAGGCTCTGGAACGAAGTAGCGTTAGTGGCATGCGGCGTCTACTCGCGCAAGGACTACCAGTTCAGCGAAATATTGTTCCCTCTTAAGCTTGCGCATCGAACGGATCCAGCTGGGAGTCTCCAGCGCATTAGAGAGCAACTCGAACTCAGTCATCAGTTGGAGGGTACCGGTGCTGACAAGCAAGTGGCGATTGCCCTTGAGGGGCTTCTGGAATTAGTCGCTCGTTGGTATCCGACTAAGGTCTTCCATGGATTGGTCGCTGAGGACCCTTATATCGCTCGAGAGCGGGCTTTGCGAAGCGTGCTTGGAGCCTTAGTTGAAGACCGAAATATCGAAAGGCGACTTCTGTTGGCCGTTCTGAAGACATTGAGTCGGTGGGAGGACTACCGGCATTTCAATGACGAAACCGAGCCCGCTATGAGGGAATTCTTCGTCGCCCTGCTGAAGCAAGGAAATGTAGAGGTTGCTTTAGAAACGTACCGTTTTGCGCGGCATGTTTTCCTTGTCGAAAAGGACATGCCTCATCTTGTGGGTCAATGGGCGAGCCTGTGGGTGACTCCTTCGACACCGGAAGTTATAACTACCGACAAAAATGGATTTTCCAAGCCGGTCGTCACAACTGAGGTCATGGCAAAAGAACATGAAGGTGTCTTGGCTTCTAAGTTCTCTGATCAGGCCTCGCCAGATCTGCGCGAACTAAACTCAATGCTGGATACGCTGGCAGCTAGCGAGAGGCGCGACCGAAATTCAAGAGAGTTGCGTCATGGTCGGAGTGACTTGCTGAGAGCGCTTCTGGTGACCGTCTCGATGGAGGCCGTTCCTGCGCAAAATCAAGCGTTGGTCGATGATCTTTTAGATACGCTCGACCAACGTGTGCTGGAGATCTTGGACGGTAATGATGAGGGTCAGAGGGAGCGGATCGATAATCAGCTCCAAACCACTGTCGCCGAATTCGCAATAGCTGTTGGCCGAAGTAATTCTGATCGAAATGTCGAAGAGGCATTCGATGTTGATGTGTGGTTCGAGCAACTTCAGCGATTTGGCGGAGTTGGTTTTGAAGTCGAGAGAGAGCTGAAGCAGTTGCTGCCGGGATGGATTCGCAATGCAGCCTACAAGGATCTGAACTCATGGCTGGAATTTGGCCGATCGCGGCTTTCGTCGGAGGTTTTAGCTAGGCTATTTGTCGAATTGGCCAAGCGGAAGAAGGTTTCTCGGCCTACGGAAGCCTTTACACTGGTTGAGGAGGCTCGCGTCTGCATCGCGGATTTTTTCTTCGAGTACACCGAACTCAGCCAGGAGATCGCTCATCTGGCCATTGCTCTAGAGCCTCTCGCTGGTCGCAAGATGGTTCTAAATGGGTTCATTCACCATCTCAGCCGCTATCCGACGACGTTGATCTTTAGGCTTCCGCGCTTGATTACATTGATGGGTGAAGAAGGGCTCGATGGGGTCGAGCTATACAGAGCCTGGGCGATGCACAACCGGCGGTTGACTGCTGGCCTCGTATCCAAAGAGACCGATATCCGTTGGCTAGATGCCCCCGAGGACGATCTAGATGGCGAAGTACTCCGGTATCTCCTCTCATTGTTTCAGTATCCGGAAGTAGATATCAGGCTGCTGAGTGTGGAGGCGGTCGTTTGGCTCCTAGTAGCACGACCGAACCTCATCCCGAGGATCCGAGAGCAGTGGCTTGAGTTCTCAGATGCCGGCACGCGTGAACACCTGGTGTCGGTCTTCCACTCATTCAATACCATTCGTCCAGATCTGAGTGATGAATGGGCAAGCTGGTTGGTACAGGCCACCGAGTCGGAGGCGCATCTCAACATCAGGCTCGCTGTAGCTTCTGCCGTATGCGATTGCGGAACTGTGGGTTCAATCTGCGAGCAGGCGAAATGTGCTTTAACAGTGCCCCGTGTGCTGCGGCCTCTCACACCGGCGCTATTGGGAGTTCAGCAGGATGGCATAAGTCTTCCCCCTTATCCGGGATGGTTGGTAGAGCTCTTTAGTGAAGGAGCGAGGGACGAGCAGATCTACGAGGACGAGATTGCGCGCCTATTGCACGAGCGCTATCCCGATGTACCAATGGGATTGGAGAACGACCTTGTCATCCACCGCCGACACAACATTAATACTAATTTCGACAGCCTGGAGATATCTCCGGCATTCACCGAAGCGTGTCGGGAGGCAGTCAACCGGGGCATCTTAAATCTCATCGACGCCCATGAGTTCAATTACGCATACGCTATGCAGAATGCGGATGTGCTCAGGTTGCGCGATCCAACTGATAGCTTGGTTCGTACCGTGTCCAGACCGAAGCGGACTGAGTGGCTCTCATTCGCTGAGTCGGAGGAAGATTTTTTAAACTTTCGCGATTCGGATCAGGCCGTTGCCAGTGCACTGGAGTCAGTGGATGGTTTTACCAGGCTGTTCGAATACACCGAGCAGCGCGGTGCCGGTCGTAATAATGATCGGTTTGCAAGGTGCTGTATTGCTCGAATCGAGCTCTTTGGCGTGAGTCAAAATGGCGAGATGGTGGTTGAGACGGACCTGCTTTCGCTAAGTGATAGGTTGGGCAACAGCTTTCGGAACTGCTACCGGACTGAAATTGTGCGAAAGGCGATTCCGCAGAAGGGGGCGCTTGTCTCTCTCGTTGCCGTATCACGCAGGCAATTCCGAGGCCGTAGGACAGGTGAAATTGCCGCACTGTCGTCCCTGTGGGATGACGCGATCCCAGTAGCCTGCTTTCAGGATCAATATGGTTCGGGCGATTTGAACGACGCTGCTTTGGGCCGGGTGATCGAGTGGCAAAGCGCCTTCGACCAAGAGCGACGGCTTCATGAGCCTAGGTCGTCAGGGAGTCTGCTTGAGGTAAATACCACTTTGCTACAGGATTTTTCAGCGTGCAACTCTTTAAAGATTTTCGCGAAGGTCGAACTGCGACGAACGACAGATAGGTTCAAGCCGGAGTTTTCGATGAGATGGAGGAAGTTTACGAAGATCGTTCAGGTCTTTTGAAAAAGCTCTGCGCTACGGTGAGTCAGAGTCTGGATGGTCATAGGAAGCACTGGACTGGATGGCGCCCGGAAAGTAGACCTTGGTTGTTTCTTGACGAGCAAGAACGAGCTAAGATGTGATCTAGTTGATAAGGTGCTCAAAATCACCGCCGCCCCGCAAATCGCTCCATCTCCATACGTCCACAAAAGCTCTGTATGGTTGACGGTAAAAGCGACGGTAAGGCGCCTTGTCGATCACAGCCAATTCCTTTAGCCATGCGGGTTCAGGCGACTTATTGATGATTGAGTGGGAGTAGGATTGGTCCGCAACTATCTGTTTTAAAAAATTCAGAGTGTTTGCGACTTTTCCACGTCATCAATGGTATTGGTGATATTCAGTTAGTCAGGTGACATCGCCAGACGCTTATTGGTTTTACCATCAGCCTCAAACAACAAAGCCCGCATTAGCGGGCTTTGTTGTTTCAGACGAACACGTTGATCAGAAGTCGTAACGCACATTCGCGGTGAAGGTGTCGGCGTCGAAACCACTGCTGGTCAGGTAGTTGTACATCCCTCCCACGCTCCACGCGCCCACGCGGTAGTTCGCGCCCAGTCCCAGCTCGTAGCTGTCGCGCGCCGGTGTCGCGCCGGTGGTGGTGAACGGGGTACCGCCGAGCACGAAGGTGGAGGTGGTACCGGCCTTGTCGCCGATGAAATCGTGCCAGGCCATCAGCTTGGCTTCCGGTTCCAGGCTGCCCGCACCTACGTCAAAAGCGGCCGCCAGGCGAGCGCCCAGGCCCATTTCGCCGATTTCATAACGCTGGCTGCCGACGTTGAGGGCGGCTGAGCTGCCTTTTTCACGGTACGAATCAATCGATACGTTGGCATAGCGCGCACCGACCTGTGGTTCCAGCAACCACTGCTTGTCGAGCTGGAACGTGTAGCCTGCCAGTGCGTTGACGCCGAAGATCTCACTGTCGTAGTCGGCCTTGGCGCGGGTGCCGGCGATATAGCGTTTGGACTGGTTGTCGTTCCAGCCATACATCAGCGAGGTGTCGACAAAGAAGTTGTCACGGGTCCAGTTGCCGTACAGGGTCAGTGCATGGCCGCTGACGTCGGTTTTGTTGCCCAGGTCGGATTTGACGTCGCTGGTCAGGTAGCTGTAAGCCAGGCCCACGGTGGTATCGGTGTTGAGTTTGCCGTCGGCACCCACGGCGATGCCATTGGTGTTGGCGTCGTAGCCGTCGATACCGTGGCGGCTGTCTTGGTTGGCATCGCTGGACAGCGCTTGCAGCCATACGCCTTGTTCTGCCAGGACGTCACCGGAGGACAGACCGCTACGCGCTTTGCTGGCACGGCGGTTGATGGCACTTGCGACCAGGTTTTGGCTGTTGGTGGCGGCGTTGATCGCCCCACGGCTGACGTCCGGGGTCAGGGTTTCGGCAAGCTTGGCCAGCTCTTCACTGGTGGCGGCGTTGGCGAAACGCTGGAATACCGGGTCGCTTTCGTCCATCTGGCCCAGGACCGTGTTCTTGAGCGGCGTGATGGCGTTCACCGCGTTGCGCGAACCGCGGGCACCCAGCAGGTCTTGCGTGATCACCTCATCACTGCGGGTGGCAACCAGGGCTTTCACGTCCTGGCCTTCGATGCCGAAGTTCCTTACCTCAAGCAGCGCCGAGGAGGAAACCACGGACAGGTTCTGCGGGTCTTCCCACGTGCCAGAGTTAATGAGGGTGTAGCGGGTGCCCTGGGTCGACGTGCGGAAGTCGTCGGAGCGAGCCTGCAGTTCGATCTGGCTGCCTGGAGAGAAGAAGGTATTGCCGGTGACTTTCAGGATCGGCGTGTTGGGCTGCGTGTTGTTATCCAGCAGCAGGCGCAGGCGCGCAGTGTCGCTGTCCATGTCGAGGTCGCCCAAGATCGTGGTCTGCGGGCGAAGCAGAGTCAGGCGGCCACCGTCGATATCGACGTAACCGGCGCGGATGGTCGAGCCATCGAACATCGCATCCCCTTGCACCAGCACACCACTCAGGCCCAGCAGGTCACCCTTGACCTGACCACCCTGCCAGTAGAAATACGAAGGGGAGGCATTGTCGTCCGCCAGAATGGCTGCGGTGCCGCCTTCGATCAGGCCACCTGTTTGCCTGATGGAGAGGGTGTCGAAACCGCCGGAGGTGTCGAGGCTGCGAAAGCGGATACCGACCCCGTCAGCGGAGATAGTCCCGCTGTTGTTGATATCACTCTTGAAGGGAGCGCCTGTCATCTGACCCGTAAAGCGTGCCTTCTCGATGTCGATACCCACAGAGTCGATGCCACGTGCGGTGATAGTGCCCGAGTTATTGATGCGCGCCTGGGTCGAGGTGATCAGCATGCCTTCGGAATTTGCGCCAGTCACGGTGATGTTGCCGTTGTTGTTCACTTCACCTGCGATATTTGCCAGATACAGGTCCAGCCCGAGGGCGGCGTTGCCGCTCACCGTAATGTCGCCATTATTTACCAAGTCGCCACCGACGTTGGAACTGAGGGTCATGGCGATACCGGACGGGAAGTCGGTGGGGGTCGCAGCTGTCAGGTTGATGTTGCCCTGGTTGATCAGGTTGCCCGCCAGGGTCACATTCATCAGATCTATACCTGCGTTTTGCGACGTCCCGGTGAAGGTGGCGTTATTGAAAACATCACCGGAGCTGCTGTATGCCCCTGTGCTCAGGTCGTGATTCAGATCGGGGGCGGGTGCGGCATGGACCGTGGCAGTGGTAGCCGCGACGGACAGCGCCAACAACGAGCGGCGCAGGTGGGAAATGTTCAAGGCAGTATCCTTACAGGGCAGAAACTGACAGGGAGCAACCCACGCGTCAGCGTCTGTTTTAGGCATCCCTGCCAGCTTGTCAGTGAAGTGCTGATTCAAGCGCGTGCAAATCTACACGATGCTTGTAGGGCAATTCATCATAAAAAGAACCAATGACGAAAAAAAAGCTAAAAAATGCGACGTTACAGACGTTTTTTGAGGGTTTTTTCGATTATTCAGCAATAAGCGGAACTTTAGGGGTGCCGTTGCGGTCACGCCCGGATCAGTCACTAGGGGGGATAGTATGTGGATGTTTTTAAACGGACCTGCCCGCCCTGAATTTCAGGGTTCTAATGTGCCAGCGGTGTTTTAACCCATCGGCTCCATATCGCTTCCCACCCCCTATCATGGCTCACTCCTGGTACATGGACACATCGAGAGAGAGGCGAGCCAAGTGCCTGTTGGTACCTATCAGCTAATCCACCTGGAATAATCAGGTCTGCTTCTCCGATGAGATGACGCTGGGGTAATAAGGCGAGTCGATTACGATAGTCCAGCGGATCCAGTGAACCGTCGAGTGGCGACAGTCCTTTCATCTTCGCCCACAGACGTGGACTGAGATTGCCAGCAAGGGTTTGCACCTGGGTAACATCATTGCGCTGCGCCGCTAACAATAATGCGAGAGCGGCTCCTCCCGAATACCCCACCAGTTCGAACTCACTATTGCCATATCGCTGTTTTAATTGGTCCAGCGCCTGGCCGAGGCGGGTGACCACTTCCTGAGAGAATCGTCGATTGGTCCAGAGTGCTGATTGACAGGCTGCGGTCATGATGAACTGGCAGGGGCGTGCCAGGTACGCATTCGGTGTCGGATCATCGACCGCCAGCCGTGGCACTAACAGATTGTGCGGGCTCGGATCCAGGCTGGGTTGAGTGGCCGTCGCCCAGGAATGGCCATCGCCTTCCAGGTAGATACGCAGTCGAGTCATCTTGTCTGCAGTGCGCGGCGCAAGTATGACGAGGGGGAAGGCGTGTCCCGGCAGGACCACCAATTGTCGGCCGTGCTCTTCAGCCAGTTGTTGCAGTGCCTCGCGTGGCGATTGGCAGGCGATGAGAAGCGCACTGATCATCACCATGCAGGCTTTATAGAAGCCGGCCAATATCCGACGACAGGGAAAGTGTCTACTCATCATGTGTCATAACACAGCTTGGCAATGGAGGCGTCGGTAGGTTGTTTATCAGTATGCTGACTGGCAAATTGTTTTTGGGTAGAAAGTTTCGAAGCAAGAGCTGTCGTTTTCAATGAACGGCAAAGGCTGGCATAGGTATTAGAGAAACTGTGATCGAATCAAATCCGTATCGAACGGTGTTATCCCTTGATCAGGCGCAAACACCGCCTGTGCCTGCTGCGGTGAGGTCACTCGTTCTCCCCGTGCTCGAACATGTAAATCGAACAGAGTCTCCAGATCCGGCCTTGGTGTATGTACCAAAGCTCGCAGCATCAACGATACGCCACTGAGGTTGTTCTGGACGTTGTTCCACCGAGGAACTGAAGTGAGCCCCAGATCGGCCCAAATCATGCGTCGTTCCTGCAAGTCCATCACGAAAGGCAGGCAGATCCCTGTGTTGGATGCGATATCGATACGGTCGAATACGGAGCGCGGCTCGAATACTTCACCCGACGCCACGTCGACGCGGGCCATCCAGCCGGCGAAGCATTCTGGAAGATCACAGTACGGTTGCTGGGTGAATGAGTTGATAGAGGTGACGATATAGCGCACACCCTTCTCGACAAGGACATCGAGGTCTAGGTCGATGAACTCCGAAGCCCCTTCGGGCGCGTCTACGATGTCGCCACTGTGGTAGCCGCCGAAACCCTTCAAGTTGTAGTACGCGACCGTTTGTTTGAAAACGAAGTTGGCGTCGAAAAATGCTGCGGACAAGTCGATGTCCGTGCGTTCACGGCCGTTCTTCCACCACAGGAACAGGCGAATGAAACGTGTGTCAGGCATCGGCAAGCGACTGCCCCGCACCAGCGTACGTAGCGACTTCGATGAGGCACGCTGTGCCAGCGGCACTCTGTATTCGCGTAATGCTGGATCGATGAAACAGCGGCCTAGTGGTGGTAGCGACGCAAAACGCGTTACGAGTGCGCCCTCGCAGATTCTGGCTGCACGAGTCAGTACGTCGTGAGCGAGAGGTTCGCGTCGATCCTTGATGCCATAGATTTTGGCGAATGCACCTTTCGGTGTGAAGGCTCGCAGGGGGAGGGGGCGCGGCGCACGTACCTGGGCCAGCAGCTGCAGCAGGACGGGTGACGACACCTGTGTCGCTACCGCCTCGAACGCGTCAAGAACCGATTCTGGTTCAGTGGCGCGCCGCAGCGTCGCGTCCAGCCGTCGTGCGAATTCACCAGGATGGCCCTGCAGTATGGGCGTAAGCGTGGCGATGTGACGCTGGGCAAGTAATGTTTCGACACGTGATCCAAATGAGTCAGGCGCTTCGTTGCGACGTGCTGCCGTGATGGCGGCCAGCGCTCGTGGGTACTTATCGGCGTAGTCGCCCGGATGAAGTACTTCAGCCAGGCGTTTCCATCGCTCAGCATGCCGCATCACGTCTTCTGCAGCGTTGGGTATGTGGTCGAGCAGGCGCAACAGCAGGCGGCGCATTGAGCGCTTCATCGCGGTGAAACGTGTCGACGCTGTCGTCAGTGACACGTCTCCCCCCGTCAGCGCGACCGCGAGTCGCAGCACGTCAGTCGCCGTTTCGACGTTTCGCTCCAGGAATGCGTCCACCCGAGCATCGCCGGCTACATGCAGGATAAGTGCGCCGCCAACCTGTGCACGGATCTCCCGGAACGGGACGGTCTCAGGCAGCAGACGGAACACATCGCTTTTGTAGTTTCGGATAAACCAGACGACGTCGGCAGTTTCCTCCTCAGAGAGCGAGGTGCGCGATGAAACCAGCGGTTCGAGCAGTGACTCGAACTCAGAGATGCTTCCCGGTTCGATAACGCGGGATATGAAGTTGCCTTCAAGCATCGCAGGTCGAGGGTGATCAGTCGGTGGTAAACGCCGAAGCGTGAGGTAGTGCCTGACGGCGTTAAGGTACAACTCCGCTTCTGATGCCGTCAGAACCTGTTCTGGAAAGTCAGGATAAAACGGCCTGTGGTGTACATGAGCGCCAGTTTCCCGCCGAAGGACTCCGACAATTTCGCGCAGCCAGTACTTGAGCTCTGTCGCTGACAACAGGCCGATTTGTTCAATCAAAGGCTCTGACAGTACGCATCGGAACGCCGTGACTTCACGAACAGCCGACGCGACCTGAGCGCGCGTGGCACCGCCAGTGCCCATCGGGACGTGAACTTTGCTACGGCGACGCAGGAACAGCGCCTGATTCATGCTTGATTTTCTCCCTGGGCCGCTGTCTTGGACGAGCTGCTGCATTGTTCTACAACTGATGTAAAAACGCCTGCAAGAAGCAGGCGCGGTGTGGAGAGCGAAACCCCTAGGTCATCAGAGGTTAGAAGGAAGGTGTTCCATAGCCACGGGGGGCATTCTACGTAAGGTTGAATCTGTTTGTCAGGTCGCTGCGTAGCTCAACGGTAACAAGCTGCTTCGCCAGACTTATCAAGCTGGAAGCCGGCTTTGCAGACTCATGCCCATATTGGTAAGGGCGCTGGACAGCTTTTCCAGCGTGGGGAACCCTATGTCATGCACGCCTGCCCAGGCCGGTCGGTCGATGTAAAAGCTGCCATCGGCCAGCCGATGGATGGGTGTCGCAACGATGCCCCTGTCTCTGCTGTGATGCCGCAAGGTGTAGTTGCCCTGGTTCTCGTCGATCAAGTACATGCCTTTGCGAAACAGCAGTCGCTGCTGTTGCTCCAGCGTCCTGAGCACCGGCGGCGCTTCCACTTGTACTCGCAGGTCGGCATGCAAGGTGTCGAAGCTATCCCCGACGCTTTCAGGGGAGGGGGCATTGTCGCGATCAATGTCGATGCCGGGGTCAAGGCGCACGTCGTTACCTTGCCCGGGAAGCACCTCTTCGATACGCAGCCCGATGCCACCTTCCAGTTCACTGACACCCGCGAAGCCATTGAAGGTGTTGATGTTTCTCGCGTTGGTCAGGACCAGCCATTTACCGCCGCCGTTCAAGGTTCTATCGGCTTGGATAAGGGTGTGCGCGAGGTAATTGCTCGTCACTTGCTCGGTAAGATCGGCGATGGGGTTGGGGTATTTGTAATGGGCTGCGCAGTCGATAGCCTGCACGCGTATGCCGTTGGCCCTGGCGGTCTTGACCAGTTCCAGTTCGTTGAATTGCCCGGATGGATCGGTGCCCAGCTTGCCAAGGTAGCTTTCCAGGTCGTCGGACATTTCGCCGGTCTGGAAATAGTGGTTCAGATCATCCTGTGCGAAGTCGTTGAGCAGGCGACGCATATACAGGGTTTTCACGCCCTTGCGCGCAAAGAGCGGCATGTTGTGGATCACCAGGCGGGTGCTGGTGATGCGGTCCAGGGTTTCGCCGATGACGTAGCCCGGTAGGTCTTCGGGCAGGCGTTCGAGGACGTCTTCGAAGGCCGTTGTCGGTTCAAACGCGGGAATGTCCGGACGAGGAGGCAGGCGGGTCCAGGACAGTTCCTTGTAGAAGTCTTGCGCCGATTGCAGCAGTTTGCGGTGCGTTTCGCCGAAGTAGTAGGTGAAGCGGTCAATGCGGCCGAAGCGGCTGTGAACATGGGTTTCAGTGAGGCCCATTGCCCAGCGTTTCACTTCCGGGCGGGTTGATGGCGGGGTATCGAAGGGGGTGGTCACCCTGCGCAGTGCGTGAGATGGCGTGGCCATCGCTTGCGGCGGTGGTGGGACTTGCGAGGGTGCCGGCCTGCGGGCGCTTTTGCTGGAGTTTCCCCCGCCGCCTTTCAAGCCGTTGCTGTCGGTCACACGCTCCCATTCGTTGAACTCGTTCAGGCGCACCGGCAGCGCGCCGGAAAAGCCATGAGGGTTGTTCGGGTCGACAATCGTCCAATAACCACGGCCGTTGGGGTTGGCTTCGTAGCGCACGTAATAGGCTTGATCATTCATCAGGATGGCTTGCTGTGGCATGCCGTCGGAAGTCCGCAGGCTATAGACCTGCTGGAACTTTCCGGGGGCGGTATCCAGGTGTTCTCCTTCCAGTATCAGGTTGGTCTGGTAGGCGGCGGGTACCGCCGGCGCAGGCATCGGCGCTGCGCTGGTGGGCTCTGTGGCCGGCATTGACCCAATGGGTTCCACCGCGACGGTGTCGGCCGCTTCGGCGATATCGGGCACGACCCCGTCGGCTTTCAACAGTGCGAGGTTAAACAGTGTGTCGATGGCACTCAGAATCGCATCCAGCTCCCCGGCACGGCGTTCGGCCAGGGTTTTGCCGTTGATGGCCTGGTCGATATTCAGGCCCAGATTGGCCACGCTGGCGCCTACCACCACCAAGGCCACCGGCCAGCCCGCCACCGCCATCGGGCCGAAGGTTTTGCCAAAGGCGTTCAGGTAGCCGATCCAGAGTTTCTTGCGCAGGTCGCCATTGCTGCGCAGGGAGAAGTCTGCATCGTTGTGCATGCGTGCATGGCTTGATTGTGCCAGCCACCTAAAGGCGTCGTGTTCGATGGTTTGGTCGGTTTGATTGATCAGGTGGTGATCCCAGGTGCCCCAGTCGATAAACAGCTGGTCGAGCTGGTGGCCCAGGCCCTTGTCCACCCAGTCCGGCGGCAGGGTACCCGCCAGGGCCTGGGCGGTGCGATAGATCAGCACGGGGGTGAGCAGCATCTGCTTCCAGGTTACGGCGTCGGTATCGTCCTGCTGGATCTGCGCGGACAGCGGGAAGTGAGCCATGAAGCGGGCGCGGTTATCCGGGTGGCTGGTCTGGTTCAGCAGCCAGAAATGCAGGTCGGCCGGGGTCTCGAAGCAGTGGAAGGCCTGAGATTCGCCCGGTACATAAAGGATTTGCCGTCCATCGCCGTCGACGATGCGCAGGATATCCGTGGCGATATGTCCGCCGATATCCAGCGCCGCCACGCGCAGCCCGCTGGCTGAAGTGACCTCGGCTTGCAGGTTGGACAGGGTTGGGGGCCAGGACAGATTGCTGGCTAGGGCCTGAAGCACTGTGTGCAACTGCGACTCGGTGAGATGCCCGGCCTGTCGCGCTTGCAGGGCCTGGGCCAGGCAGTTGACCTTGGCCAGGGTGCGGAAGTCGTCGAAGTGAACGCTCCAGAATGTCTCCATGTGTGTGGTGTAGCGGTCGCTGAAATTGATCGCCCAGAAGTCCTTGAGCACCGCGCTGGCGGACAACTGCACTTGGTTATGCTGATCGAACAACCGCGCCTCGGCACCCTCGCGATAAAAACCACCATCACCGTCGAGCAGGTCGGCATTGTCCTGGTCGTGCACCTCGAAGCGGTGAATGACCAACTGCGTCAGCGTCATCGACTCCTGGGGTTTTTCATTGTGGCTCCAGCCCGTAAAGGTTGCCGGGTCACCGACACCACCGTTGAAGCGGTGCCAGTACACCTGATCGGGATCCAGGCCCTCCAGGCCGTGCCTGGCGAGAATTTCACGGGCGGCCTCAATGGCCATCGTCTGCATATTCGGGCAGGCATCCAGCACCACCGGGGCCAGGGCGCGAAGTTTTTGCTGGGCTGCGGGGGATGTGTCGGTCAGCGGCATGCTGCTCTCCTTAAGGGGGAAGAGCCGAGCATGCCAAGCCGTTTAGAGGGGCGGTGGGTAGATAGTTAGCGCCTGGCGATATCGGAGAAGTAAAACTTATCCAACGTATGCCGTGACTCGGTGTACTCGAACTGCCGCCCATCCTGCAGAAACGTCTGGTTGCTCACCACGATCACATGGCTTTGGCCATCAAGGTCGAGGTGGGTCTGGTCATCCTTGCTGCGGGGCAGGGCTTCGATGGTGCGCTGGGCGTAGCTGATTTGCAGTTGCAGGGTCTGTTCGATGAAGGCGTATATCGACTGTTCGGCAATCGCCTGGTCCAGGCCGGGGATCAGGTCGGCGACGAAGTGGTTGATGTCGAGGATCACCCGTTTGCCGCCGATGCGCCGTACCCGTTTGATGCGTGTGATGAGGCTGCCGGGTTCGGCCTCGATGTGTTGCAACAGCGGGCCTTCCAGTGGGAGTTGAGTGAATTCGACCACTTCGGTGCGTACGTCATCGCCCAGGTCGGCGTGGGTTTCGTGGAAGCTGACGATGCCGCCGAGTTGGAACTCAATCGGGTTGGGCGAGAGCACGAAGGTGCCCTTGCCGTGGATCTTTTGCGCAAACCCACGTTCCTGCAACTGCTCGATGGCCCGACGCACGGTGCCTCGGCTGGCCTGGTAGCTGTCCATCAATTCGGTTTCGGAGGGCAGGCGCGTGCCGCGTTGCAGGCGTTCGGTGGTGATGCTGGCAAGCAGATCGGTATAGATCTGGTTGTATTTGCTCATGGATAGGGCTCTATGCCGCGTTGGCGTTCAAGGCAGGAACCTTAGAGGCAGAGAGGGGCTTTGTCCATTAGACCCTTGGATTTGTGCGGCTTGCAGCGACGGGATGTCCTGCACGGAATAAACAAATCCAAACTCGTACAGACGAGTTGTTGCTTTAACTCGTCTGTACGAGTACTTTTGGCTTCGGCGTGCTGCCAATGACTGCCCCCAATAAAAAAAATCAAAGTGGAAACCAAGCATGAGCCACGACTATTCGAACATTGCCCGCGAGATCCTCGAGCACCTCGGGGGCAGCGACAACCTTGAGCAAGCTGCCCATTGCGTGACCCGCCTGCGCCTGGCGCTCAAGGATCCGAGCCTGGTCAACAACAGCGCGTTGAACCAGGTCGATCTGGTCAAGGGCTCATTCTTCACCGGCGGTTTGTTCCAGGTGGTGATCGGCCCCGGCGAAGTGGAAAAGGTCTACGCCGCCCTGCGCGAACAGACCGGCCTCGCCGCCGCCACCATCGCCGATGTGAAGAAGAAGGGCGCCGACAAGACCAATGCCATGCAGCGCCTGGTGCGGGTGTTCTCCGATGTGTTCATGCCGATCCTGCCCGCGCTGATCATTGCTGGCCTGCTGATGGGCATCAACAACCTGATGGGCGCCAAGGGCATGTTCATCGAGGGCCAGACGCTGCTGGAGGCGTATCCGAACCTGGATGGCCTGTGGAGCCTGATCAACCTGATGGCCAATACCTCATTCGTGTTCCTGCCGGCGTTGGTGGGCTGGTCGGCGGCCAAGCGTTTTGGCGGCAGTGAAATCCTCGGCATTGTGCTCGGCCTGATGCTGGTGCATCCCGATCTGCTCAACGCCTGGAACTACGGCAAGGCGGTCGCCGGGCTCGACGGCCAGAGCCTGCCGTACTTCGATATTTTCGGCTGGTTCAAGATCGAGAAAGTCGGCTACCAGGGGCAGATCCTGCCGATCCTGATGGCGGCGTATGTGATGAGCGTCATCGAGAAATGGCTGCGCGCTCGCGTGCCCAACGCCATTCAACTGCTGGTCGTGCCGATCACTACCATCGTCGTCACCGGCGTGCTGGCGTTGGCGATCATCGGCCCGGTGACCCGTCACCTCGGCATCCTGATCACCGAAGGCGTGGTCACCCTGTTTGACCTGGCGCCGATGGTTGGCGGAGCGATTTTCGGCCTGCTGTACGCACCGCTGGTGATCACCGGCATGCACCACATGTTCCTCGCCGTCGACCTGCAACTGATCTCCACCCAAGGCGGCACGTTTATCTGGCCGATGATCGTCATGTCCAACCTGGCCCAGGGCAGCGCCGCGCTCGCGGTGTTCTACACCACCCGCAATGCGCGGGATAAAAGCATGGCCTCGACCTCAGCGATTTCCGCTTACTTCGGCATCACTGAACCGGCGATGTTCGGGGTGAACCTGCGCTTCAAGTTTCCGTTTTATGCGGCCCTGGTGGGCTCGGCGCTGGGCAGCATTTTCCTGTCGCTGAACAAGGTGCAGGCCTCGGCCATTGGGGTGGGGGGCTTGCCTGGGTTTATCTCGATCGTGCCGCAATCCATCTCGATGTTTGTGATCGGGATGGTCATCGCGATTGTCGTGCCGTTCGTACTGACCTGTGCGTTGAGCATGAAGATTGTTCGGCCCGGTTATCGCGTTGCCTGATCTACCGCTATCGGGGGCAAGTTGAACCGTTGCACCATTAATTGAAGGAACCCACCATGCAAGACTGGCAACACTCGGTGATCTACCAGATCTACCCCAAAAGCTTCTACAGCCACGCGGGTAACGCCACCGGTGACCTGCTGGGTATCGTGGACAAACTCGACTACCTCAAGTGGCTGGGCGTGGATTGCCTGTGGATCACGCCGTTCCTGCGCTCGCCGCAACGGGACAACGGCTACGACATCAGCGACTACTACGCCATCGACCCCAGCTACGGAACCATGGCCGACTGCGACCTGCTGATCAGCGAAGCGGCCAAGCGCGGCATCAAGCTGATGCTCGACATTGTGGTCAACCACACGTCCATCGAGCATGAGTGGTTCCAGCAGGCGCGCAGCAGCCTCGACAACCCCTACCGCGACTTCTACATCTGGCGCGACCAGCCCAACAACTGGGAATCCAAGTTCGGCGGTTCGGCCTGGGAATACGAGGCGCAAACCGGCCAGTACTTCCTGCACTTGTTCGACCACACCCAGGCTGACCTCAATTGGGACAACCCCCAGGTGCGTGCCGAAGTATTCAAGTTGATGCGCTTCTGGCGTGACAAGGGCGTGGGCGGTTTCCGTCTGGATGTGATCAACCTGATCTCCAAGCCCGCCGATTTCCCCGAAGACAACAGTGACGGCCGCCGCTTCTACACCGACGGCCCGAACGTGCATGAATACCTGCAGGAGATGCACCGCGAAGTCTTTGAAGGCCATGACCTGATCAACGTCGGCGAGATGTCGTCCACCAGCCTGGAGCATTGCATTCGCTACTCGCGGCCGGAGTCGAAAGAGCTGTCGATGACCTTCAACTTTCATCACCTGAAAGTTGATTACCCGAACCTGCAAAAGTGGGTGAAGGCCGACTTCGACTTCCTGCAACTCAAGCAGATTTTTTCCGACTGGCAACTGGGTATGCAAGCCGGTGGCGGCTGGAATGCGCTGTTCTGGTGTAACCACGATCAGCCCCGGGTGGTCTCGCGGTTTGGTGACGACGGTGAGTACCGGGTGGTCTCGGCCAAGATGCTCGCCACCGCATTGCACTTCCTCCAGGGCACGCCGTTTGTGTATCAGGGCGAAGAGCTGGGCATGACCAATCCGGGCTTCGCCAGCATCGATCAGTACCGCGATGTGGAGACCCTGAACATCTTCCGCCTCAAGCGCGATGCCGGTGAATCCGAAGCGGCGAGCATGGCGGCGATCATGCAGAAGTCGCGCGACAACGGCCGCACGCCGATGCAGTGGAACGCGCAACCCAATGCGGGCTTCAGCACCGGTGAGCCCTGGATCGGCATCCCGGCGAATGCCGCGCAGATCAACGTTGAACACCAACTCGATGATCCCGACTCCGTGCTGCATCACTACCGTGCGCTGATCGCCTTGCGTCGTCATGAACCGCTGATTCAAGCGGGTGTTTACCGCCAACTGCTGCAAGACCATCTGCAGGTCTGGGCGTACCTGCGTGAAGGCCACGGCGAGCGCTTGCTGGTGCTGAATAATTTCTACCGCCAGCCCTGTGAGATCCAACTGCCTGACGACGTGATCGGCGCGGCGACCGAGCAACGCCTGCTGATCAGCAATTACCCCGACTGCCCGCAACGCACGGCCACGGTCGTCTTGCGTCCCTACGAATCGTTCGTGCTGTATCTGAAGGACTAAACCCCGGGCGCAGGGTGCTTCAAAAAAAACATAATAAAAATATCGGAGTGCTTCATGAAAACAACAATAAAGCTGGGCCTCGTTGCCTCCTGCCTGAGCCTGCCATTCGGTGCGCAGGCCCTGGAATTTGCAGGTTACTTACGCAGCGGTGCGGGGACTTCAACGGGCAGTGGCAAGCAGCAATGTTTCCAACTGCCGGGGGCGCAAACCAAATACCGACTGGGCAACGAATGCGAGCAGTACGCCGAACTGGAACTGCGTCAGGACCTGCTGACCCTCGACGATGGCTCAGTGCTCAGCGTCGACGCCATGGCATCCCTCTACAACAAATACGACCGCGCCCTTAAATTCCAGGGCGAAGACAACGGCTCGGCGCGCATGCCGCAGATGTATGCGCAGTGGTCGAACCTGCCGGCCCTCAATGGCGGTTCCCTGTGGGCCGGTCGGCGTTACTACAAACGCAATGACATCCATATTTCCGACTTCTACTACTGGAACCAGAGCGCCACCGGTGGCGGTATTGAGGACGTGCTGATCGGCGACCTGAAATACAGCTACGCCCTCTCGCGCAAGGACAACCTGTACCAGAAGGAATACGCCACCCGTCACGACTTCAACGTGGCGGGCTTCAAGACCAACCCCGGCGGCGAACTGGAGCTGGGCTTGAGCTACATCGAAAAGGCCGGCGGGCGCGATACCAACAGCGGTTGGGCGCTCACCGCGCAGCATGTGCAAAAACCCTTTCTGGGCGGCAAGAACAAATTCGCCCTGCAGTACGGCGAAGGTCCCGGCACCGGCCTGGGCTACACCGGCAATACCTTCCTGGACAACAGCAGCAAAAGTTATCGCGCCGTGGAGTTCTTCGACTGGCAAGTGACCCCGCGCTTTGGTGGGCAGATCGAAGCGGTGTACCAGAAGGATATTCGCCCCGGCAGCCAGGACCAGACCTGGATGTCCATCGGTGTTCGCCCTGCGTATGCGATCAGCGAACAATTCAAACTGGTCACCGAACTCGGGCACGATCAGGTCGATGCCACAGGCGGCACGCGCAAACTGAGCAAATTTACCTTCGCCCCGACCTGGTCGCCCAAGGGGCCGGATTTCTGGGCGCGGCCGGAAGTGCGGTTGTACTACACCTATGCGACCTGGAACGAAGCGGCCAAGCGTGCAGCGAATGAACTGGCGGCGGGCTCGGCGTTGTCCGACACCGGCGCCTATGGCACCGCGCGGCATGGGTCGAACGTTGGCGTGCAGGTTGAATACTGGTGGAAATAAGTCATCCGTGGGATAGGCATCCACCCAAGGATTTTTACAGAACAAAACAGCAGGTGACGTCATGACCGCAACTCAACCCCTGGAATTGCTCGCGCCTTTATCCGGCGTGCTGCTGGCACTGGACCAGGTGCCTGACCCGGTGTTCGCCAGCCGCATGATTGGCGACGGCCTGTGCATCGATCCCACTTCGCAGACCCTGTGTGCGCCGCTGGCCGGAGTGATCAGTAATATCCAGGACAGTGGGCATGCGGTCAGCGTCACCGACGACAACGGCGTGCAGGTGCTGATGCATATCGGCCTGGACACCGTGAGCCTGGCGGGCAAGGGCTTCACCCGCCTGGTCGAGGAAGGCCAGCGGGTGGAAGCCGGGCAAGCACTGATCGAATTCGATGCCGACTACGTGGCGCTCAACGCGCGCAGTTTGCTGACCTTGATGCTGGTGGTCAGCGGCGAGCCGTTCACGCCGTTGGCAAGCGGCCTGGTGGAACGGGGCCAACCGGTGTTGCAGGTAGTGCCCGGCAACCGGGTAGAGGAGGCCGATGAGGAGGAGGGCGATGCACGCTTCTCCAAGCCGTTGACCTTGCCCAACGCCAATGGCTTGCACGCGCGCCCGGCAGCGGTATTTGCCCAGGCGGCGAAAGGTTTTAACGCGAGCATTTACCTGCACAAGCAAACCCAGAGTGCCAACGCCAAGTCGCTGGTGGCGATCATGGCGCTGCAAACCGTACAGGGCGATACCTTGCAAGTCAGCGCAGCCGGGGAGGATGCCGAGGCAGCAATCAATGCGCTGGTTGCGCTGTTGGCTGAAGGCTGCGGCGAGGCCATTGCGGCGCCGGCTGCACAGCTCGAAGCGCGCGTGCCGGTATCGTCGACGACGCTGCTGCGAGGCGTTTGCGCATCGCCGGGGTCGGCGTTTGGCCAAGTGGTTCAGGTCGCTGAGCCCGAGTTGAAGGTGACTGAACAGGGGGCGGGAGAAACCCTCGAACGCGCTGCGTTGGCGCGTGGCCTGTTGGCTGCAAACGAAGCGCTGCAAGCCTTGCAAACCCAGGCGGCAGGCAGTGCCCAGGCGGAGATTTTCCGTGCCCATCAGGAATTGCTCGAAGACCCGACGCTGCTGGAACAAGCCCACGGCTTGCTGGCCGAAGGCAAGAGCGCCGCGTTTGCCTGGAACAGCGCCACGGTCGCCACCGCCCAACTGTTCCAGGGCCTGGGCAATGCCCTGTTGGCCGAACGTGCGGCGGACCTGGCGGATGTCGGTCAGCGCGTGCTGAAACTGATCCTCGGTATTCAAGACCGCGCCTGGGACCTGCCCGACCGCGCGATCCTGGTCGCCGAGCAACTGACGCCTTCGCAAACCGCCAGCCTCGACACCCAAAAGGTGCTGGGGTTTGTCACCGTCGGCGGTGGGGCAACCAGCCATGTCGCGATCCTGGCGCGTGCCCTGGGCGTGCCTGCCATGTGTGGGGTCGGGCCTGAAGTGCTGGCGCTGGCCAACGGCAAACAGGTCCTGCTCGACGCCGACAAGGGCGAGTTGCACCTGGACCCCAACCTGGCCGAGATCGAACAATTGGAGGCTGCGCGCCAACAGCAAATACTACGACGCCAGCGTGACGTGGCGCAGGCCTCCGTGCCTGCGATCACCCGCGACGGCCATCACGTCGAGGTGACCGCCAACGTCGCGTCGTTGCAGGAGGTGGAGCAATCCCTGGCCCTGGGAGGCGAAGGCGTCGGCCTGCTGCGATCGGAGTTCCTGTACCTGGATCGCAATCGCGCCCCAAGCGTGGATGAGCAGGCCGCAACCTACAGCGCCATCGCCCGTGCCCTGGGCACCGAGCGCAATCTGGTGGTGCGCACCCTGGATGTCGGCGGCGATAAACCGCTGGCGTATGTGCCGATGGACAGTGAAACCAACCCGTTCCTGGGCCTGCGCGGCATACGCCTGTGCCTGGAGCGCCCGGAGCTGTTGCGTGAACAGTTGCGCGCGATCCTTGCGAGTGCCGGGCTGGCGCGCCTGCATATCATGTTGCCGATGGTCAGCCTGCTGTCGGAGCTGCATCTGGCGCGCAAGGTTCTGGAAGAAGAAGCCCAGGCCCTCGGGATCAGCGAGTTGCCCAAACTGGGCATCATGATCGAGGTGCCGTCGGCAGCCTTGATGGCGGATGTGTTTGCGCCCCATGTGGATTTCTTCTCCATAGGCACCAACGACCTGACCCAGTACACCCTGGCCATGGACCGCGATCACCCGCGCCTGGCCAGCCAGGCCGACAGCTTTCACCCGGCGGTGCTGCGCCTGATCGCCACCACCGTCACGGCCGCCCACGCCCATGGCAAGTGGGTGGGCGTATGCGGTGCACTGGCCTCCGAAGCGCTGGCGGTGCCGGTGTTGATCGGGCTGGGCGTGGATGAGCTGTCTGTCAGTGTGCCGCTGATTCCCACCATCAAGGCCACCGTGCGCGAGCTGGACCTGGTCGACTGCCAGACCATCGCCCGTCAGGTACTGGGCCTGGAAGAAGCCGCCCAGGTGCGCGAGGCCTTGCGCCTGTACCACGCGGCCACCGTTGAAACCTCACCTGTCGTGGAGCACTGAGCATGTTCGAGAAATTGCAGCGGGCGTTCTGGAAAGCCCTGACCCCGGATTTGATTGCCGAGACGGTGGTGACTCCGACGCAGGGGCTGTTGTCGGCCGAGGTGCTGAGTGCGTTGGGAGGTGCGGATAACCTCAAGTCGCAACAGCGTGTGGCGCTGACGCGGGTGAGGGTGCAATTGCAGGATGCGGGCCGGCTGGATGAGGCGGCGTTGAAAGCGGCGGGTGTGCCGGGTGTGATGGTGTTGGCGGGAGGAGTGGTCCACCTGATCACCGGCCTCTAACCCAAGTAGAGATCAAAATGTGGGAGGGGCGGTGTTGGGAGGATCAGTTTTACAGCTGCGGGGTGTCTTCCGGCGGCTTGGTCTTGTCCACACCCGGCACATGCAGATTACCTTCCACCACCTGGTTACCTTCCAGCTGCGGCTGGGTCACCCAGGTCAGGATGTCGTAATAACGCCGGATGTTCGCCACAAAGTGCACCGGCTCGCCGCCTCGGGCGTAGCCGTAGCGGGTCTTGCTGTACCACTGCTTCTGCGACAGGCGCGGCAGCATCTTCTTCACGTCCAGCCACTTGTTCGGGTTCAGGCCTTCCTTCTTCGCCAGAATGCGCGCGTCGTCCAGATGGCCGGTGCCGACGTTATAAGCGGCGAGGGCGAACCAGGTGCGGTCGGGCTCGGCGATCTTGTCGTCCAGCTCGTCCTTGATCTTGGCCAGGTACTTGGCGCCGCCCATGATGCTTTGCCTGGCATCCAGGCGATTGGACACGCCCATGGCCTGGGCGGTGTTCTGGGTCAGCATCATCAGGCCGCGCACGCCGGTCTTTGACGTGACCGTCGGTTGCCACAGCGATTCCTGATAGCCGATCGCCGCGAGCAGGCGCCAGTCGACTTTTTCTTCCTTGGCGTAGGCGCGAAAGTGCTTCTCGTATTTGGGCAGTCGCTGCTGCAAATGCTGGGCGAAGGTGTAGGCGCCGACATAGCCGAGGACATCGACATGCCCGTAATAGCGGTCTTTAAGGCGTTGCAGGGTGCCGTTCTTTTCCACCTTGTCCAGGTAGCTGTTGATCTCGTTGAGCAGGCTGTTGTCGTCGCCGGCCGCCACGGCCCAGCTCTGGTTGCTGGCATTGCCGAGGTCGAACGCCACCCGTACGTTGGGGAAGTACACCTGGTTCATCGCCACTTCGTTGGAGTCCACCAGGGTCAGGTCGATTTGGCCCTCGTCCACCATGCGCAGCAGGTCGACCACCTCAACGGCGTCGGATTCTTCGTATTCGATGGCCGGGTTCTGCTTTTTAAGCGCCGCCAGTTGTTCGGCGTGGGTGCTGCCCTTGAGCACCATGATCTTCTTGCCCACCAGGTCTGCCGCGTTCGTCGGCCGTGACTGGCCGTTGCGGTAGATGATCTGCGGGGTGACTTCAAGATAAGGGTGGGAGAATCGCACCTGTTGCTGGCGCTGCTCGCTGCTGACCAGGCCGGCGGCGGCGAGCACCGGGCCGTTGGGTTTGCCCAACTGGCCGAACAGGTCGTCGAGGTTGTCGGCGGTCTCGATCTCCAGCTTCACGCCCAGGTCATCGGCAAAACGCTTGACCAGTTCGTATTCGAAACCGGTTTCACCGTTGCGGTCCTGGAAATAAGTCGCCGGGCTGTTTCGGGTAATCACCCGCAATACGCCATCCTCCTTGATTCGCTCGAGCGTGCTGGGTTTATCAACACAGGCGCTGAGCATCAGGAAGAGTCCGGTGACGATGAGCCATCTGGCGCATCGCGGGCGCAAAGCAGTTGGGGAGAACATCTGCGCAGTATACGCAAACGGCCCACGGCGCCATATCTCGACAGCGGCGGACTTGTCTGCTAGCGCCGGAAAAACTGTGCTGCAGCCCGCAGAAACGTGGCCTGGCGGCCGATTGTGACGGTTAAAATAACTGCGCGGAATGCCTTGGATAGCGCCCCGATACCGTGCAAACCGTGCCAACTGACGTTCGGCAGCGGCCAGCGGTGCCGTTTCGGGTGCCGTTGGCGCAGGTTTACGCTAGAATGCACGGCCTCAAAGCACACCCCTTCCCGAGGCTGTCCCGAAGATGTTGATCCTGCGCGGCGCTCCTGCCCTTTCTGCCTTTCGCCACAGCAAACTCCTTGAGCAACTGAGCCAGAAGGTTCCAGCGGTTACAGGCCTGTATGCTGAATTTGCTCACTTCGCCGACGTTACCGGCGTCTTGACCGCCGACGAACAGCAAGTGCTCGCACGCCTTCTGAAGTACGGCCCAAGCGTTCCCGTTCAAGAGCCGACTGGCCGCTTGTTCCTGGTTCTGCCACGGTTCGGCACCATCTCGCCCTGGTCGAGCAAGGCCAGCGATATCGCCCGCAACTGCGGCCTGGAAAAAATCCAGCGTCTGGAGCGCGGTATCGCCTTCTACGTTGCCGGCCAGTTCAGCGATGCCGAGGCCGAGCTGATCGCCAGCAGCCTGCACGACCGCATGACCCAGATCATCGTCAGCCAGCTGGAACAGGCTGCCGGTCTGTTCAGCCACGCCGAGCCCAAGCCGCTGACCGCGATTGACGTGCTCGGCGGTGGCCGCGCCGCCCTCGAGAAGGCCAACACCGAACTGGGCCTGGCCCTGGCCGAAGACGAAATCGACTACCTGGTCAACGCCTTCACCGGTCTCAAGCGCAACCCCCACGACATCGAACTGATGATGTTCGCCCAGGCCAACTCCGAGCACTGCCGTCACAAGATCTTCAACGCCAGTTGGGACATCGACGGCGAGAGCCAGGAAAAAAGCCTGTTCGGCATGATCAAGAACACCTACGTGATGCACAGCGAAGGCGTTCTGTCGGCTTATAAGGACAACGCCTCGGTGATCGTCGGCTCGGTTGCCGGCCGTTTCTTCCCGGACCCTGAAACCCGCCAATACGGCGCGGTGCAGGAACCGGTGCACATCCTGATGAAGGTCGAGACCCACAACCACCCGACCGCGATTGCCCCGTTCCCGGGCGCCGCCACCGGTTCCGGCGGCGAGATCCGCGACGAAGGTGCCACCGGCCGTGGCGCCAAGCCAAAGGCTGGCCTGACCGGTTTCACCGTGTCCAACCTGCAGATCCCGGGCTTCGAACAGCCATGGGAAGTGCCGTACGGCAAGCCTGAGCGCATCGTGACTGCGCTGGACATCATGATCGAAGGCCCGCTGGGCGGCGCCGCGTTCAACAACGAGTTCGGCCGTCCGGCGCTGACCGGTTATTTCCGTACTTTCGAACAGTCCATCACCACCCCGCGTGGCGATGAAGTGCGCGGCTACCACAAGCCAATCATGTTGGCTGGCGGCATGGGCAACATCCGTGAAGAACACGTCAAGAAAGGCGAGATTCTGGTCGGCTCCAAGCTGATCGTCCTCGGCGGCCCGGCGATGTTGATCGGCCTGGGCGGCGGCGCGGCTTCCTCCATGGCCACCGGCACCAGCTCGGCAGACCTCGACTTCGCCTCCGTACAGCGCGAAAACCCTGAGATGGAACGCCGCTGCCAGGAAGTCATCGACCGTTGCTGGCAGTTGGGTGACAAGAACCCGATCAGCTTCATCCACGACGTCGGCGCCGGCGGTTTGTCCAACGCCTTCCCGGAGCTGGTCAACGATGGCGACCGCGGTGGCCGCTTCGAACTGCGCAACATTCCAAACGACGAGCCGGGCATGGCCCCGCACGAAATCTGGAGCAACGAATCCCAGGAACGTTACGTACTGGCGGTCGGCCCTGAAGACTTCGCGCGCTTCCAGGCCATCTGCGAACGCGAGCGTTGCCCGTTTGCCGTGGTCGGCGAAGCCACTGCCGAGCCGCAACTGACGGTCACCGACAGCCACTTCGGCAACAGCCCGGTGGACATGCCCCTCGAAGTGCTGCTGGGCAAGGCCCCGCGCATGCACCGTTCGGCGGTACGTGAAGCCGAATTGGGCGATGATTTCGACCCAAGCGCCCTGGAACTGGCCGACAGCATCGAGCGTGTGCTGCACCACCCGGCCGTGGCGAGCAAAAGCTTCCTGATCACCATCGGCGACCGCACCATCACCGGCCTGGTGGCCCGTGACCAAATGGTCGGCCCATGGCAGGTACCGGTGGCTGACGTTGCCGTCACCGCCACCAGCTTCGACGTCTACACCGGTGAAGCCATGGCCATGGGCGAGCGTACGCCGCTGGCCCTGCTGGACGCCCCTGCGTCGGGCCGCATGGCCATTGGTGAAACCCTCACCAACATCGCCGCGTCGCGTATCGGTAAATTGTCCGACATCAAGCTGTCGGCCAACTGGATGTCCGCCGCCGGTCACCCAGGTGAAGATGCGCGTCTGTACGACACGGTAAAAGCGGTCGGCATGGAGCTGTGCCCGGAGCTGGGCATCACCATTCCGGTGGGCAAGGACTCCATGTCCATGGCCACCCGTTGGAACGATGAAGGCGTGGACAAGAGCGTCACCTCGCCGCTGTCGCTGATCGTCACCGGCTTTGCGCCGGTCACCGACATCCGCCAGACCCTGACCCCGCAACTGCGCATGGACAAGGGCACCACCGACCTGATCCTGATCGACCTGGGCCGTGGCCAGAACCGCATGGGCGCCTCGATCCTCGCGCAAACCCACGGCAAGCTCGGCAAGCACGCGCCGGACGTGGATGACGCCGAAGACCTGAAAGCCTTCTTCGCCGTGATCCAGGGCCTCAACGCCGACGGCCACCTGCTGGCTTACCACGACCGTTCCGACGGTGGTCTGCTGACCAGCGTGGTCGAGATGGCGTTTGCCGGTCACTGCGGCCTGAACATCGTGCTCGACAGCGTTGCCGAGGACGCCTCGGAAATCAACGGCATCCTCTTCAACGAAGAGTTGGGCGCCGTGATCCAGGTTCGCCAGGACGCTACCCCTGACGTACTCGCACAGTTCAGCGCCGCTGGCCTGGACGACTGCGTCGCGGTGATCGGCCAGCCGATCAACAACGGTGAAATCAACATCTCCTTCAACGGCGACACCGTGTTTGCCGGCCAGCGCCGCTTGCTGCAACGCCAGTGGTCCGAGACCAGCTACCAGATCCAACGCCTGCGTGACAACGCCGACTGCGCCGAGCAGGAATTCGACGTGATCCTTGAAGAAGACAACCCGGGCCTGAGCACCAAGCTCAGCTTCGACGTCAACCAGGACATCGCCGCGCCGTACATCAAGAAAGGAATCCGCCCGCAAGTTGCCGTACTGCGTGAGCAGGGCGTCAACGGCCAGGTGGAAATGGCGGCCGCGTTCGACCGCGCCGGCTTCAATGCGATCGACGTGCACATGAGCGACATCCTCGCCGGTCGCGTTGACCTCGACGCGTTCAAAGGCCTGGTGGCCTGCGGTGGTTTCTCCTACGGCGACGTGCTCGGTGCCGGCGAAGGCTGGGCCAAATCGGCCCTGTTCAACAGCCGTGCCCGCGATGCGTTCCAGGGCTTCTTCGAACGCAACGACAGTTTCACCCTGGGTGTATGCAACGGTTGCCAGATGATGTCCAACCTCCACGAACTGATCCCGGGCAGCGAGTTCTGGCCGCACTTCGTGCGTAACCGCTCCGAGCAGTTCGAAGCCCGTGTCGCCATGGTGCAGGTGCAGGAATCCAACTCGATCTTCCTGCAAGGCATGGCCGGTTCGCGCATGCCGATCGCCATCGCCCACGGTGAAGGCCATGCCGAGTTCGAAAGCGAAGAAGCATTGCTCGAAGCCGACCTGTCCGGTTGCGTGGCCATGCGTTTCGTCGACAACCACGGCAAGGTCACCGAAAGCTACCCGGCCAACCCGAACGGCTCGCCGCGCGGGATCACCGGCCTTACCAGCCGCGACGGTCGCGTCACCATCATGATGCCGCACCCGGAGCGTGTATTCCGCGCCGTGCAGAACTCGTGGCGCCCGGAAGAGTGGAACGAAGACGGTGCGTGGATGCGCATGTTCCGCAACGCCCGCGTATGGGTGAACTAAGGCCGTGTACAAGCTTGCCTTCTTTGTGCCCGACAGCCATGTGGAGGCGGTGAAAACCGCCGTCTTCGCGGTTGGCGGCGGACGCATCGGCGACTACGACAGCTGCGCCTGGCAAGTGCTGGGCCAGGGCCAGTTTCGCGCTTTGGACGGCAGCCAGCCGTTTATCGGGCAGGTTGGCCAGGTTGAAGTGGTGGAAGAATGGAAGGTTGAGCTGGTAGTGGCCGATGAGTTGATCAGCGCGGTGGTCGCCGCGTTGAAGCTCAGCCACCCCTATGAGACACCGGCTTATGAAGTGTGGCAGTTGGCGGACTTCTGATCCGCCGACGGTAAAGACGAGAAACCCGCTGGGCCAGTTTGGCCAGCGGGTTTTTTGTTGACGGTCACGAACCCCGGGTCAAAGCCTCAGAGGCTCAGGGGGCCGGAACCAACCCTACTTCCGCCTTCAACGCATCGATCAAGATGTTTTCGTAGCTGAAACGCTTGCCCTGTATCGGCTCCCAGCGTTCGACATAAAACAGGCCGTTGTTGTCGACCTTGATCGGCGTCGACACGATCTCCCCGCTGCGCGAGCGATGCAGCAAGTTGCTCTGCGACGGCGACGAGCGTTCGATCAGGAACAGGCCGGGCCGGTTCAGTCGTGCCCTGTCCACCGCAACGAACGGGGCGGGGGCGTTGATACCGGCAACACCGGCGTCCAGGATGAAGTCGCTGCGCAAGGCTTTCCTGTACGGACTCATCCCTTCGGCAAACGACTCCCAGGCACCCGGACGAATATTCCGGGCCAGCGCGGGGGCGGTGTCCCGGACATGCAGGCTGACCGCACCTTGCAGTTCCGCCAGGCCTCGCACGCCCAGGTGCGTATTGGTGTGGGTGCTGCCAATGAAGGCAACCCACTTGTGAGACCCCTGTGCCGCCTGGTCGGCCGTGATTACCTGGTTGGCGAAGTAACTGAACAGCTGGTTGCGCGAGACGTCCTCATCCCCCAGGCCCTTGACGTGATAACTGGCGGTGCAGTCCAGGGCCCGGATGCGCAGGCCCTGTTTGGCCGCCGCCTGGATCACCTCAGTGTAGGTATCGTTACCTTTGTAGCCCGGCATATGGCCCCGATCCAACTGGGTGAGGTAGCGCTTGAGGTTGTCCGGCAGCCGCTGTGTGCGCAGAAAAATATCCAGCTCTTCCTGGTGGATATCGGTCAGCAGGTGCTCCATGTACAGGGTCTTGAATTCCAGGTCCTTGAGTTTTTTCATGTAGTCGCGCAACCAGCGTTTGCTGGACTGCGCGCTGTGTCCTTCACCGATTACCAGCCCCGAGAACTCGCTTTGACGGACGTTCTCCAGCAGCGCCTCCGGGCTTTTCGGTGAGGCGAGGACGGAGGGATCGGGCCTGGCGGGTGGTACGTGGCTGGCCAGGTAGGTATCTGCATCGGTGACCAGACGTGCCCTGGCGTTTTGAAACGCCAGGAAGGCCTCGGTATGGTCAGGGTTCTGTGGGAAGTAGCGAGTGTCCAGCCCGTGCCGGGTATCGGTCTGACGGACGATGCTTTCCCTGAGAGGGCGGGCAATGTCGTATTCGTCGTAATGTGCCACCGCCGCCGTGACTGCGCTGGACGATGCTATCGGCTCGGGCGCTTTGTACGAGGTTCGCAGGGCCAACTGGTAATCGCCCCTGGCCAGCGCGTCACCCGCCAGGGCGCCGGGGGCGTCGACCCACACGCCCGCCGGTTGGTCCGCGCCCACATCCACCACGCGCAGCGCAACCGCATCCTGCAGGTCCGCCAGGCCAGGGGTTTTCTCGAAGGTACGCAGGCGGGAGTGATCCACCAGGGCAATCCAACGTTCATCCTGTTCGCTGAGGGCATCGGCCTCAATGACTTTATGGGAGTAGAAGTTCCTGACGCTGTTACCCCGTGGCGTGGTTGGTGGGGTATCGCCCATTTGCAGCACATCGTCCAGCAGGTAGGACGTGGAAGCGTCCAGGGCTTTGACCTGCATGCCCTTTTCCTGGGCTTTGCGCACCAATGCTACGTAGGAGTACTCGGCATCCTCGGCGAAACCGAGGGCTTTATCGACGGCCCTGAGGTGCCGTTCGATATGCTGCCAGGATTTGCCGCTGTTGAGTTTTTCCAGTTTTAGGCGGAATACATCGGTGGGCAGGTACTCGATGTACACATGTTTGAAGCCCCGCTCAATCAAGGCGTCTATCTGGGTGATCAACAGTTGTTTGCTGGCGATGGAGCCCGGTAGTGCGCCAATGACCAGGTTCTTGTTGCCGCTGAAGGCGTCGCTGGCAATCAGCTGTGCAAACGATGTGCTGGCCTCCAGGGCCGGGGGCGCGGTACGGGGCGGCAACGGGTCGAGGTGCTTGAAAAAGTCCTCGGCGTCAGTCGCCAAGCGTTTGGCCTGTTGCAGGTAAGCCGTGCGCAGGGATCGCAGGTCGCTGATGCCACTTCCCCGACCGACGTTTGTGGTGCCGAACTCCCATTCGGAACGTGACAGGATTTCGGCTCGCACCTGCGGGTTAAGGGCCAACTCCAGCTTGCCGGCGTATTTCCCCGGTACCTCGTAAGGCTTGAGCGGCTCCGGTGTGTCCGGCAATTTTTCATACTTGGGCGCGCCGCCCGTGACCCCGGTGCGGCGCCACACCCCTTGTGCATCAGGCGCAGCCACGCGAGTCGTGGAGATCAATTTGCCGGTAGGCGGATCGAGTCGGTACAGCAAATAACGTCCGATCGGGTCCGGGGTGTTCTTCGCCCAAAGCAACTCGCCATCGAACAGCACCGCCTGCATGTCTGCCGGTGCAAGAGCCTGGGCTTGCAGGGGTTGCACCAGCTTCACGGCCTCGCTGGCAGCGGCGGCGCTCTTGGCTGCCTCGCGCGGCGCCGGTCTTGCCAGTTGCCTAAGGGAAACCAATGCCGGGCGCAGATCGGTAAAAGCCGCGCCGGCGCTGTTGAGCACGTAACCGATCAAGTGTTCCACGGCAGCTCCGGTGTCGCCTTGCTCATACGCGTTCAGGGCGAGCATGCCGTCCTTGAACGCCAGCAGCATGCCCAGGCTCAGGCTGACGGTGGGAAACGGCGCGGTAGCAATGGCAGTGACCCATTCCACGCAGGTCCAGAGGATGCCCGTGATCATCTGGGTGCGATTGGCCGTGGTGCCTTCAACGTCATCGATCTTGCGCTGCAGCTTCATGTCGTACAGTGCTCGACGCAGATCCGTCAGCGGTGGTTGTGCACGGATTGTGTCGTAGCGTGCCGGGCTGGTGTCGGTTTTGTTCAGGTCCTCGGGCAGCTGTGCCTTGGCATTTTCGAGAAAGGTACGCACTTTGGCCTGGGAGTGGGCGCCAACCCGCAGGGTGAAATAGCCGACCATGCCGGGCACCTTTTTCAGCAGGTAGTTGAACTGCCTGGCCTCGCGAAAGCTGATGCCGTCCGGGGCATTGGGGGTGTAGAGCAGCGTCGGGAAAGTGGCGTGGCTGAAGAGGAAATTGCCCATCACCCATTCGCCATCGATGAGCAGGCGATGAATGGCGTAGGTGTTGCGTGTGTCGGTGGCGGTGTCACCCATGCTGGCTATGGCGAGCTCCAACCAGGTCCAGTCGACACCAGCGATGTAGCCTTCAAGCCGGCACTCCAGGGCGGCGCTCTGCATCTGGCGCTGGGTGATGCTCAGCGTCGCATTGCGCCGCAGGTCATAGTCCGCGTTGCCAACGTTGAGCAGGCGGCGCCTGACCTCGTTGATGTAACGCTGGCCGACCCAGGTGCCGGTGATCGAGCGGGCGACTTTTTCTGCCGTCAGCGCACTCAGGTCCACCCCTTTGGGGCCTTTGAACCGGGCGGCGCGCGAGAACTTCTCGTCGATAAACCCCACACCGTCGGCGTAGCCGTCGCGGTACAGCTGGGTGTAGGTCATGGGCGCGGGGGTTAATGAGCCGAGCAGCGCCGGTGGTGAAAAGGCCCAGACGGTGTCGGGGTCGACATCGTTCTGAGGGCGTGCCAACAGCAGGTTAAGGCGTTTTTTGGCCTGTTCATGCAGGTAGTCAGCGAAGCTGGGAAACTGCGCGTCAGACAGCGGAAAGTCCTGGTAGGTGAGCAGCGCACCTTCGCTGTCCTCGGCCAGTTTCAACAACTTGCGGCGGGTGTCGGGGTGGGCCGCGCGGTACCAGGTCGGGGTGCTGAACGCGTAGTCGTCGAGGCGGGTCGCCAGCACATGGGCGGACATGGCCTTGAGGCAGTCGGCGTGGCTGCCGACATTGCCAAAGCTGATCGCTGTGTACTCGCGGTCCTGAACCTTGAAGCTCAAGCCGCTCAGGACGCGCTTCATGGCCCTGCGAAAACGCAGGGCGACCCGTTTGATCAGGTAATCGGTGAGGGTGCCCGGCGGTTTTTTTTCGCCGTTGTCCAGGCTCCAGCCGAGGATGTGATTCTGGCACGCGACCTCGCTGTCGAAAGCCTGGAACTGCTGCTCCCGTGGCGCTTCGGGCGTGCACAGCAACAGGCGGATGATCGCGCCGCTGGCGTCGCGTTGGCGCAGTACCCATATGTCCTGCAACTGGGCTTCGTGCAATGACAGGGTGGCGGCGCTCAGGCGAGTGTTGGTGCCCAGGCGTACGTCCTGGACCAACTGAAAGTCCTCTTCACTGAGATGACCCTGGAGCATCGCGGTGTAGGCCAGTGCGTTGATCCGCTGGTCGAGCATTGCTTCGATCGCACGGCTGACCACAGGTTTGGCATGTATCTGTTGCTGCAACTCACCGAACTCGATACGCGGCTGCAAGGTGGTCAGTACCTGCGCCAGCCAGGCGGGAGTCAGGTCCTGGTAGGCCTCGGGCAGCGGTGCCTCCTGGTAGGTCAGCGTGGTTTTGGTCAGGAAGTCCGAACCCGGCGCGTCATCACCGGCGTGCAGCCCGCGCAGGGCCAGCTCAACCAGGTTGCGGTCGTGTTCGTATTCGCCGATGGGGTCCACGTAGCGGCGCGTGTTGATCACCAGGTGTTCCGGCGCCAGGTCGTGGATGTCCAATTCATCGCTGAGGTGTTGCAGCAGTCGATAATGGGCCAGGGCTTCAGGGCTGGTGACCGGGCCGAGCACGTCGAGAAGCTGCTGGCGGGCCTCGTTATAGCTCGCCAGGTGAGCGGCGAGTGCGGCGCGGCGAGCTTCGGTGGCGCTGCGATACCAGTCCGGAGCGCTGTGGCGCAGGTGCCGCTCCAATAGACGTCGGCTGCGCCATTGCAGGCGTGCGCTGAAATCCGGCGACCCCCGCGCTATGGCACGGTCCAGGGCGTCGATCAACTGAGCCGCCGCGTGGGCGGGGTTGTCCACCAGGCTCAAGGCGCGCTCGATGTCCTGGGTGCGCTTGTCGACCAAGGCGTTGTAGGTGTGCTCAAACAGCGGCTTGTCCTGGATGGGCGTCAGTTCCAGCGGCCAGATGGCGGCGGGCGTCACATCGCGATAACGCACGGGCAACAGCGCCATGAAGTCGCGTCGCCGCTCGGCATCCTCCATGCCTTGCAGCACGTGCGTATTGAGTTGCGCCAGCGAGCCGAAGGACTTGATCCCGTGTGAGGGCGTGAACAGCATCACTTCACCTACCGTCGGCGCAGCGCTTAGATCAGCGACCACAGGGCTGGAATTTTCGGTCAGGACAAAGGCACCGGCCAGTTCAACCGTCTGCTCCTGATAACGAAAGGTCAGTGCATACAGGCCTGGACGCAACGTAGCGCCCAGCGGTACGCGCTCAAGCATGGCCTGTTGTTGCGGATGCAGCAGGCGGTCCTGGGCACTGACCGCCGTTTCGTTGGCCAGGGCCGTGTAGCCGGCTTCAAAGGTCATGAAGGATTTGCGGGGCTTGCCATCGATTTGCTCGTTGCGATCAAGTGCCAGCAGATACGTATTCAAGGTGGTCTTGAGTGCTTCGACTCGGGCGAGCAAATCGCTCTGGGTGATGTCCTGATAGAGGGCGCGGCTCTTGGCCAGGAACTGCTGGCGGTAACGCGTCAGGATGCCGTTGGTTTTTTCCAGGTAGGCCAGTTCGGTAGACGGTGTGTGTTCGGGCACTAGCGGCTTTTCGATCTGGAGCAGGTGGTGCCCGATCTGATTGAGGTGGCCTTTGATACCTTCAAAGGTCTGGGGGGTTGTGCTCACAGGTACGCTCTCCATGCGGGGGTAAGAACCCTCAGCATGCGCAGGCGCGCAGTCCGCCGGGCGGTAGATAGATCGCGCGGTCAGGTGCTGGCGCTTCACTGTGATTTGCATGGGAATCTACACAACTTTGGATCAACGCTGAACGCCCCGCAGATAGGGCTGTTGTGGCGAGCGGGCTTGTCCCGCGTTGGGCTGCGTAGCAGCCCCATCAAAAAGAATGCGGTGTATCAGACACTCTGTAGCGGCTGGTTTTGGGGCTGCTCCGCAGCCCAACGCGGGACAAGCCCGCTCGCCACAGGGAGATTTTTCAGGGTCTGAAAAGTTGTGTAGATACCCTTGCTGTGATTTGCTCAGCGTTCTGGGCCAGAGAGGTAGCCTGAACGCTGAGTGGCTCGGAGATTTCCCACAATCTGTTCAGGTTGTCCCTCGGAACTCACCTCACTAACCTTCGCCAGTCGCTGCTCATTCAGCGATCGGGACTGCAAGCCCGCCGAAACCTCACCAGTTAGTCACAAGCGCCTTTATAATTGCGGCGCTTTTTCATGGTCGTCATTTATGGCGGCTGTGTGCGGGAGACCTTCGGGTCTACCGAGATTTACTGGTGATTCTCGGTCTTGCAGGCCTGCACACAGCTGCCACCCATCAACTGCAAGTGACGCTGGTAGCTCTTACTTCACACCAGAGGTTTACCATGATCAAAGACAGTCCAAACCCCCCATCCGCCTCTCAACCCACCGACCAACTCTTCACCGTACTGCCCCATCTGAACAGCGAAACCTTGCTTGCCAACGCATCCCAGGATCTGGCATCCGTGCAGGCGCTGGCGGCCCATCTGGCGTTTGACATCGACGGCTCGCAGCGTGATGCGGTGCTGGGCATTCACCGGATGGTGGAGGGGATCCAGTTGATGGTGGATCGAGTACTGGATTTATCCGAGGTGCCTGCGCAGTAGTAATTCGGCGCCGATGAGGCCCATTCGCGAGCAAGCCCGCTCCCACATTTGACCGTATTGCCAAGTCGGGCACCGATCAAAATGTGGGAGTGGGCTTGCCCGCGATTGGTCAGTACGGTCACCGCAGCTCTATACCCTGGCGCCTACGTCACGGCCACTGACCAAGCGCTCCAGTGCGTCCCCCAACCCCGACGCCTTGTCACCCATCACCAGGTGCCAGACCCCGCTGTCCAGTTGGCGCACACCCTGGCAACCCAACGCCGTCAGTTGAGCTTCGGACACCACCGAATCATCGCCCAACTCCACCCGCAGCCGGGTCATCGCCACCGCTTCCAGCTGGCGCACATTGCCTCGACCGCCCAGTGCGGCCAGCCATTGTTCGGCCTCCTGCGCATTCACCGCAGCCGACTTATCCACAGGCGCAGCCGTTACGGGGGCAGAGGCTACAAACGATGGCATCGCCAACCGAATTTCATCGGCAATGCTGTCCGCCAGCGGCCCGACCACCACCTGCAAACTCCCCCCATTGCCAGGCCGCACCACGGCCATCGCACCCAGGGCTTTCAATTCGGCATCCACGGCTTTGTTGCGGTCGACCATGTCCAACCGCAGGCGCGTGGTGCAGGCGCCCACACTGAGCAAGTTGGCCGCACCGCCCAAGGCCCGGATGTAAGCCGTGGCGCGCTGGTTATCACTCATCGCTTCGGCCTTCGCCACCTGGATATCCTCACGGCCCGGGGTTTTCAGGTTGAAACGGCGGATGCAGTAACTGAAGACGCTGTAGTAGATCGCGGCATACGCCAGGCCCACCGGGATCACCAACCAGCCGTTGGTGGACTTGCCCCAGCCCAGCACCATGTCGATAAACCCACCGGAGAAGGTAAAGCCCAGGTGGATATTCAACATATTGGTCACCGCCATCGACAGGCCGGTGAGCAGCGCGTGGATCAGGTACAGGAACGGTGCGAGGAACATGAACGCGAATTCAATCGGCTCGGTCACCCCGGTCAGGAACGACGTCAGCGCCATCGACAGGAAGATCCCGCCCATCACCTTGCGCCGCTCCGGCAGGGTGTTGCGGTACATCGCCAGGCACGCGGCGGGCAGGCCGAACAGCATCACCGGGAACATGCCGGTCATGAACTGGCCGCCTTTCGGGTCGCCGGCAAAGTAGCGGGTCAGGTCGCCGGTGACGACGGCGCCGGTGACCGGGTCGGTGAAGGTACCGAATACGAACCACGCCATATTGTTGAGGATATGGTGCAAACCGGTGACGATCAGCAGGCGGTTGAATACGCCAAACACGAACGCGCCGAAGCTGCCACTTTCCATCAGCAACACGCCGAAGCTATTGATGCCGTGCTGGATCGGCGGCCAGATCAGGCCAAAGATCACCCCCAGCGCAACGGCCGAGAACCCGGTGACAATCGGCACAAACCGCCGCCCGCCGAAGAACGCCAGGTATTCCGGCAGCTTGATGTCCTTGAAGCGGTTATACAGCGCACCGGCCATCAGGCCGCTGGCGATACCGGCGAGCATGCCCATGTTGATGCTGCTGTCCATCACCTTGAGTGTGGAGACCATCACCAGGTAGCCAATCGCACCGGCCAGCCCGGCCGTACCGTTGTTGTCGCGGGCAAAGCCCACGGCGATGCCGATGGCGAAGATCAGTGCCAGGTTGGCGAAGATGGCCTGGCCGGCATCGTGCATCACCGCGATGTTCAACAGGTCGGTGTCACCCAATCGCAGCAGCAGGCCGGCAATCGGCAAGATGGCGATGGGCAGCATCAGCGCGCGGCCCAGGCGTTGCAGCCCTTCGATAAATAATTGGTGCATGGCGGGTCTCCTTTTTCTTGTTGTTGTCAGCTCAGCGGCCAGTGGTGTTGACAGGCTTGGCGAACTGCCTTGGCGCTGCTCAGGTCAAGCAGGCCCTGGCTGAGTTGCCGGCATTGCGCCGCGTCCAGGTGACGGACGCGGTCCTTGATTTCTGCGATCTGCGGCGGGCTCACCGACAGTTCGCTGACACCCAGGCCGACCAGCACCGGCGTGGCCAGCGGATCGGACGCCAGGGCGCCGCACACGCCGACCCAGCGCCCGTGTTTCGCCGCGCCGGTACAGGTCTGGGCGATCAGCCGCAACAGCGCCGGGTGCAGCGCATCGACACGTGCGGCGAGGCCGGCGTGGTCGCGGTCCATGGCCAGGGTGTACTGGGACAGATCGTTGGTGCCGATGGACAGGAAGTCCGCGTGCTCGGCCAACTGCTCGGCCATCAGCGCCGCGGCGGGCACTTCGATCATCACCCCCAGCTCGGGGCGTTGGGTCAGTTCCAGCTCTGCACACAACTCATCCAGGCGCTGGCGAATCTGCAGCAGTTCGTCGACTTCGCTGACCATCGGCAGCAGGATGCGACAGCGCGCCAACGGCGAAACTCGCAGCAGCGCGCGCAGTTGCTGGTCGAGCAGTTCGGGACGCACCTGGGCCATGCGGATGCCGCGCAGGCCCAGCACCGGGTTGGCTTCGGCGGGCAGCGGCAGGTAGTCGAGCTGCTTGTCGCCACCGACGTCGATGGTGCGGATGATCACCGACTTGTCGCCCATGGCGTCCAGCACGGCTTGATAAGCGTCGCATTGTTCCTGCTCATCCGGCGCGGTGCGGCGGTCGACGAAGAGGAATTCGGTGCGCAGCAGGCCGACGCCATCGGCGCCGTTCTCAAACGCTATGTGCGCCTCGGCACTCGACGCGACATTGGCGGCCACTTCGATGCCCACGCCATCGCGGGTCAGGGCCGGCGATTGGGCCTGGGCCTGTTGATGCTGGCGGCGCAGTTTTTGTGCGTCACGCATCTGGTGAACTTCGGCATGGCGCGCCTCGCTGGGGGCCAGCTCCAAGCGGCCGTTGACGGCGTCGAGCACCACGCGCTGGCCTTGCGGTACAGCGAGCACTTCAGCACCCAGGGCGACCACGCAAGGCAAGCCCTTGCCCCGGGCCAGGATCGCCACATGGGAGGTGGCGCCGCCTTCGGCCATGCAGATCCCGGCAGTCTGTTGCGCGCTCAGTTGCAGCAAATCCGAAGGGGTCAGTTCATGGGCACTGACAATCGCCCCCGCAGGCAACTCGAAATGCCAGGCTTCGCCCAACAGTGCGCGCAGCACCCGTTGTTGCAGATCGCGCAGGTCGTTGGCGCGTTCGGCGAACAGCGGCTTGCCCAGGGCCAGCAATACCGCGCACTGCGCCTGGATCGCATCGCGCCAGGCGTGGGTGGCGGCGCTGCCGTGTTCGATGGCGTCGGTGGCGGCCTCCAGCAGGGCCGGGTCTTCGAGCAGGGCGAGGTGGGCGGCGAAGATCTCTTCTTCTTCGGCGGCCTTGCGTTGGCGAGCCTGGTCCAGGGTGCTGCGGATCTCACCGCGCACCTGCTCCAGGGCCGCGTCCAGGCGTTGCAGTTGTTCGTCGGTGCCGTGATTGCCGGGGTCTGACGGCAACTCGATACCCGCCAGCCGGAACAACGGCCCGCAGACCAGGCCCGGCGCCGCACACACGCCCTGCAACACATCTGCCTCAGTAGTTGCCCGGCGTGGCATGGCGACGACCGGTGCGTGGTGTTCTTGCTTAACCGCGACGGACAAGGCCGCGACCAGCGCCTGCAGCGCGGCCTCGGCGTCCTTACCGCGACAGGTCACGCGCACCTCGTCGCCTTCGCCAATGCCCAGCCCCATCAGGCCGATCAGGCTGTCGCAAGCGGCCGACTTGGCGCCGAAGTGCACCTTTGCCTGGCTGCTGAAACCCTGGGCGGTCTTGCGGATTAACGCCGCCGGTCGTGCGTGCAGGCCGCCACGGTGAGTCACGCGCACGCTGGCGCTGGCTTCGGCGACGACGTTATCCACAGCCGTTTGCAGCGGCGCGGTTGCGCGTGGCACGACCTGCAACAGCGGTTCGCCCAGCTTGACGGTTTTCGCGGCAAGCGGGCGCAGTTCAAAGTGTTCGCCATTGGTGAGGATGATCAGGCTGATCAGGCTTTTGCACTGGCGGGCGATACGGTCCAGGTCAAAGCGTACCAGCGCCTGCCCATTGCGGACCCGGGCGCCTTCCTTGACCAGCAGGGCAAACCCTTCGCCATTCAATTCGACCGTGTCGATGCCGATGTGCAGCAACACTTCGGCGCCATTGTCGGAACGAATCGTCAAGGCGTGGCCGGTGCGGGCGACATGGATGATTACGCCATCACACGGCGCATGCAGGCAATCGTTGAGCGGGTCGATAGCGATGCCGTCGCCCATGGCGCCGCTGGCGAACACGTCATCAGGCACGGTGCCCAGGGCCAGTAACGGCCCGCTTAGGGGCGCGTTGAGGGTTAATTCATTATTGTTGTTGGACATGGGCACGGTACTCATCAGGAAAGCGCGACTCAGTGAGTGCGGGTAACTTTGCTCAGGTGGCGCGGCTGGTCCGGGTCCATGCCCCGAGCGACCGCCAGGCCGGCCGCCATGACGTAGAAACTCTGGATCGCCAGGATCGGATCCAGGCTCGGGTGTTCGGCGCGGCTCAGGGTCAAGTCGCGTTCGGCGATATCGTCCGGCGCGGCGAGCAGCACGCGGGCGCCGCGCTGGCGCATATCGGCGGCCAGGCTCAACAAGCCGGCTTGCTCGGCACCCCGTGGTGCGAAGACCAGCAGCGGGTAGTCCGCGCCGATCAAGGCCATCGGCCCGTGGCGCACCTCGGCGCTGCTGAAGGCTTCGGCCTGGATCGCCGAGGTTTCCTTGAGCTTGAGCGCCGCTTCCTGGGCGATGGCAAAACCGGCGCCACGGCCGATCACCATCAGTTGCTGGCAGCCACGCAGCGCCTCGATGGCGTGCGTCCAGTCCTGCCCGGCGGCCTCACGCAGGCCAGCGGGCAGGGCCTGGCAGGCTTGCAGCAAGTCGGGCTCCTGGTTCCAGTGGCCGATCAGCAGCGCGCTGGCGCTGAGGGTGGCGATAAAGCTCTTGGTCGCGGCCACGCTGAGTTCCGGCCCGGCGCACAGGGGTACATGGAATTCACAGGCGGCTTCCAGCGGTGAGTCTTCGACGTTGACCAGCGAGATGCTCAAGGCGCCACGCTTGCGCAGCAGGCGCAGGCTGTTGACCAGGTCCGGGCTTTGCCCCGACTGGGAGAAACCGAACGCTACCTGGCCGCTGACTTTCATTGGTGCTTGCAACAAGGTCACCACCGACATCGGTAACGACGCCACCGGGATGCCGACATGCTGCATGGCCAGGTAGGCGAAGTAGCTGGCGGCGTGGTCCGAGCTGCCCCGCGCAATGGTCATCGCCACTTGTGGCGGCTGGCGGCGCAGGCGGCCGGCGACTTCTTCCAGCAACGGTTCCAGGCGTTGCAGTTGCGCCGCGACGGCGTCACAGGAGGCCAAGGCCTCTTCAAGCATCTTTGAAGACAATGGTTTCTCCTTCGACCATGACGTCGGTGAGGTGCAGGGAGCGGTCCAGGCGCACGCAGTCGGCGAAGCTGCCGGGTTGCAGGCGACCGCGTTGTTCCAGGCCCAGGTAGTCCGCCGGAAATTGCGACAGGCGTTGTGAGGCTTCGCTGATGGGCAGGCCGATTTTCACCAGGTTGCGCAGCGCCTGATCCATGGTCAGGGTGCTGCCGGCCAGGGTGCCGTCGGCCAGGCGCACGCCGCCCAGGCATTTGGTCACGGTGTGGCTGCCCAGCTTGTACTCGCCGTCGGGCATGCCGGCGGCGGCGGTGGAGTCGGTGACGCAGTACAGGCACGGGATCGCGCGCAGGGCCACGCGCATGGCGCCGGGGTGCACGTGGAGCAAATCCGGGATCAACTCGGCGTACTGGGCGTGGGCCAGCGCGGCGCCGACGATGCCCGGTTCGCGGTGATGCAACGGGCTCATGGCGTTGTACAAATGGGTGAAGCTGGTGGCGCCGGCAGCGAGGGCGGCGACGCCTTCTTCATAGCTGCCCAGGGTGTGGCCGATCTGCATACGCACGCCGCGCTCGCTGAGGGCGCGGATCAGGGCGTCGTGGCCGGCGATTTCCGGGGCGATGGTAATTACCCGGATCGGCGCCAGGCGCAGGTAGGCTTCAACTTCGGCCATCAATGCGGTATGAGCGAAGTTGGGTTGCGCGCCGAGTTTTCCCGGATTGATGTAGGGGCCTTCCAGGTGCACGCCGAGTACCCGGGCGCTGCCTGCAGGACGCTGTTCGCAGAAGCGGCCGAGTTGGCCCAGCACGCTGGAGATTTCCTCCACCGGGGCAGTCATGGTGGTGGCCAGCAGCGACGTGGTGCCGAAGCGCACGTGGGTGCGGGTGATGGTCTCGAAGGCGTCGGCGCCTTCCATGATGTCTTTACCGCCGCCACCGTGGACGTGCAGGTCGATAAAACCCGGCAGCAGGTACGGCAAGTCGTTTTCAGCCGGATCGCAAGGCTCGCCTTCAATGGCGATGACCTTGCCGTGCTGGTGCACCAGGCGGCCGCGCATCCAGCCGTGGGGCGTGAGGATATTGTCTTCGGACATGGGCAGTTCTCTAAGGCCGCAACTCGGCGGCAAAGTCATAACGGCGAAGCTCTGCGACAAAGTCGTAGTAGTCGTTGCGGCAGTAGGTGTCGGTGATTTCTATCGGTGTGTTGTCGGCGGTGTAGCCGACCCGGGTCATCAGCAGCATGGCGGTGCCGGGGGCGATGCCCACCAGCTTGGCGAATTCATCCGAGGCGTTGATCGCCTGGATGTGTTGCAGGGCGCGAACGATGGGTTTGCCGATGCCTTCCAGGTATTCGTACAGCGAATTGCCGATGGCTTGCGGCTGCGGCAGTACCGAGGCGGGCATGGCGGTCATCTCGATCGCCATCACGGTGTCATCGGCCTTACGCAGGCGTTTGAGGCGCGCGACCTTGTCGTTCGGCGACAGGCACAGTCGGATCAGTTCTTCATGGGTCGGCGGGGTGATGTCACGTTCCAGCCATTGGGAACTGGGCACAAAGCCCTTGAGGCGCAACATCTCGCTGAACCCCGACAGGCGCGACAGCGGTTGCTCCAGGCGTGGCGTGATAAAGGTGCCGGAGCCCTGGCTGCGGCGGATCAGGCCTTGGGCAAACAACACTTCCAACGCTTTACGGGCGGTGACCCGCGAAATGCTCAGCTGCTCGCTGAGGGCACGTTCCGAGGGCAGGGCCTGTTCGGATTTCCACTGGCCGGCATGGATCGCCGCTTCCAGGTTGCGGGCCAATTGCAGGTACAGCGGTGTGGATTGCTTGTCGTCGGGACGCAGCGTCAGGATGGGGTTCATCTATGGGGTTTCCGATGCGGTTATTGGAGTGTTGTCGCCCGGTATTGGCCGGAAGCTAATACCACTTAAATACCATGTCAATGCTTCCAAAACGGTGCATGTAGCGGTTTAAGGGCACCTTAACGGTGCCTGGTATCAAGTGGTATTAGAGAGGTCTTTATAGCGCGCAGAGGTGCGCAGCCCGCGCAGTGAATTGGTATTCACTGGCAGGGGCTGCCGAGGGCAGGAATCTTTTTTGATTTATTTTACGAGCGGTCCAACGTCAGGGCCGAATCTCGATCAGCGTGCCGTCCTTGACCAGGTTCCAGACTTCGCGCATGTCGACGTTGCGCATGCCGATGCAGCCGTCCGTCCAGTCCAGGGTGTGAAACCACTGCTCCGGGTACTCTTCGGTGTCGGGCGTGCCGTGGATCATGATCATGCTGCCGGGCTTCACCCCTTCGCGTCGGGCGCGGGCGGCATCGCTGATATTGGGGTAGGAGATGTGCATGGACAGATAGTAGCGGTCGCTGGTCTTGCGCCAGTCGATCCAGTACAGGCCTTCCGGTGTGCGGCGGTCACCTTCGATCAGCTTGTGGCCCTTGGGGTTTTTGCCCAGGGAAATACGGTAGGTCTTGAAGGGCTTGCCGTCGTTGATCAACTGCAATTGGTGGGCGGACTTGAGCACCAGGACTTTTTCGACCGTCTTGCCACCCAGGGTTTCCACGGTAGAGGCTGACGACAGCGTGGCGAACGACAGGCAGATCAGAGCAAGCAACCAACGCATTAAAACGGTATCCCTGTGGCGACGAGCGGCCGAATGGTTATTGGGCGGGCTTGGAAAGAGGTGGCACGGCTTCGCTGCGCACCGGGAACGACTGCTGGCGGCGGTCGGCGAAAAAGTATTCTAGGGTACGCCCGACCGTGCGGAAGGCCAGCTCGGACCAAGGGATGTCAGCCTCGTCGAACAGCTGCACTTCGAGGCTTTCGGGGCCTGCGGCGAAGTCCAGGTCGACCAGTTCGGCACGGTAGAAAATATGCACCTGGCTGATGTGCGGCACATCAATCAGGGTATAGATGCTCAGGTTGCGTACGTGGGCGCAGGCTTCTTCCAGGGTCTCGCGCATGGCGGCCTGTTCCACGGTCTCGCCGTTTTCCATAAAACCTGCGGGCAGGGTCCAGTAACCCAGGCGCGGCTCGATGGCGCGGCGGCACAGCAGCACCTTATCGCCCCACACCGGCACGGTACCGGCGACGATATTGGGGTTTTGATAGTGAATGGTCGAGCAGTGATCACACACAAAACGCAGACGGGCGTCGCCGTCGGGAATGCGTTGGGTAACCGGTTTACCGCACTGGCTGCAGAAATTCATGCTGGGGTTCCTGGAAAGTGCGTCTATCTTGGCTTGGCCGGCAGGGCCCTGCAAGTTGTCGTTTAGCGACATGCCCCAGGTTTTGGGGTTGGGCACCCGGCGGCTTTGGTGCATGATGCAAGGTAGCCAACAGACCGAGATGACTCATGCTGGACGAGCTACTTCGCCGGGTAAGCAACCACACCCCCCACACGCTGGAAACCGACGGGCGTTTCCCCGAGGCCGCGGTACTGGTGCCGATTACCCGCAGTGACGAACCCGAGCTGATCCTGACCCTGCGCGCCAGCGGCCTGTCGACCCATGGTGGCGAAGTGGCCTTTCCCGGCGGGCGCCGCGACCCCGAAGACCCGGACCTGATCTTCACCGCCCTGCGTGAAGCTGAAGAAGAAATCGGCCTGCCCCCCGGCCTGGTGGAAGTCATCGGCCCGCTCAGCCCGTTGATCTCCCTGCACGGCATCCGGGTCACGCCCTATGTGGGGGTGATCCCCGATTACGTCGAATACCTGGCCAACGATGCCGAGATTGCCGCCGTCTTCAGCGTGCCCTTGGATTTTTTCCGACAGGACCCGCGCGAACATACCCACCGAATCGATTACCAGGGCCGCAGTTGGTACGTGCCCAGTTATCGCTTCGGCGAATACAAGATCTGGGGCCTGACGGCAATCATGATCGTCGAGTTGATCAACCTGCTTTATGACGACGCCAAGATCAGCCTGCACCAGCCGCCCAAGAGCTTCATCAATACCTAAGCCGTCGTTTGAACGGCCAGCCGTGAGGGAACACCATGAAATACCGCCTGGGCGATGCCCGCGTCGAGACCCATCCACACAGCTGGGTGGCGCCGAATGCCACGCTGGTGGGCAAGGTCAAGCTGGAGGAGGGCGCCAACGTCTGGTTCAACGCGGTGCTGCGCGGCGACAACGAACTGATCCTGATCGGCAAGAACAGCAACGTGCAGGACGGCAGCGTGATGCATACCGACATGGGCTACCCGCTGACCCTGGGCACCGGCGTGACCATCGGCCATAACGCCATGCTGCACGGCTGCACGGTCGACGATTACAGCCTGATCGGTATCAACGCGGTGATCCTCAATGGCGCCAAGATCGGCAAGCACTGCATCATCGGCGCCAACTCGTTGATCGGCGAAGGCAAGGAAATCCCTGACGGTTCCCTGGTGATGGGCTCGCCGGGCAAAGTGGTACGTGAATTGACTGATGCGCAAAAACGCATGCTCGAAGCCAGCGCCGCGCACTATGTGCATAACGCCCAGCGGTATGCGCGGGACCTGGTTGAGCAGGAAGAATGAGTGCAGTTGAACGCCCCGTCGCCTCGCCGTGCGTGAGCATTTGCGCGCTGGATGACGACGATATTTGCACCGGCTGCCAGCGCACCGTGGATGAAATCACGCGCTGGAGCCGCATGGACAACGCCGAACGCCGGGTGGTGCTGGGCTTGTGTCATGAGCGGGCGGTGGCGGGAGGGTTGGTGTTTATGGCTTCTGGTAAATCCGGCGCCTGATAGATCGCCATCGGGAGCAAGCCCCCTCCCACACTTAACCGCGTTTGATCTGTAAGAATGCGGTCAAAATGTGGGAGGGGGCTTGCCCCCGATGAGGCCCACCCAGACGACATATTTCCAAATGTGAAGTACCCTGTGCCCCTTGTTCACAGGTCCCTCGCCCCATGCTCTTCCTGATCGCCTACATCAGCAGTGTCGTGCTGATCAACTTCGCCTTCTCCACCGCCCCGCACCTGGATGTCATCTGGTCGGCCTGGGGTGGCCTGGTGTTTATCCTGCGTGACATGGTGCAAACCCGCTTCGGCCACGGTGCGATCATCGCCATGCTGGCGGCGCTGGCGTTGTCGTATATCACCTCCGACCCGTCCATCGCCCTGGCCAGCGCAACGGCATTCGCGGTGTCGGAATGCATCGACTGGCTGGTGTTCAGCATCACCAAGCGCCCGCTCCACGACCGCCTGTGGATAAGTTCGGCACTGAGCATTCCCCTCGACACCTTTATCTTTTTCGGCCTGATCGGCGCACTCACTCCTGCCGTGGTGGGCACGGCCCTGGCGTCGAAGTTCGCCGGGGTCACGGTGGTGTGGCTGATCATGGCCTGGCGTATCCGCAAGCGGGCCGTCGCCAACTGAGGCCAATTTTTACAGTTCATGTAAAATGCCGGCCTTTCTCCCCATGATCCGCTCCCCTGAGGACCTGAGATGACCCGAATCGGAACTCCATTGTCGCCAACCGCGACCCGCGTTTTGCTGTGTGGCTGCGGTGAGCTGGGCAAGGAAGTGGTGATCGAACTGCAACGCCTGGGCGTTGAAGTGATTGCCGTGGATCGCTATGCCAATGCACCGGCCATGCAGGTTGCCCATCGCAGCCATGTGATCAATATGCTCGACGGCGCCGCCCTGCGTGCGGTGATCGAAGCGGAAAAGCCGCATTTCATCGTGCCGGAAATCGAAGCCATCGCCACCGCGACCCTGGTGGAGCTGGAGGCCGAAGGCTTCACCGTGATCCCGACCGCCCGCGCCGCGTCGCTGACCATGAATCGCGAAGGTATCCGTCGCCTGGCCGCCGAAGAGCTGGACCTGCCGACCTCGCCGTACCACTTCGCCGACACCTTCGAGGACTACAGCAAGGCTGTCCAGGACCTGGGCTTCCCTTGCGTGGTCAAGCCGGTGATGAGTTCGTCGGGCAAGGGCCAGAGCCTGCTGCGCAGCGCCGACGATGTGCAGAAAGCCTGGGACTACGCCCAGGAAGGCGGGCGTGCCGGTAAAGGCCGGGTGATCATCGAAGGCTTTATCGATTTCGACTATGAAATCACCCTGCTGACCGTGCGTCACATCGGCGGCACCACCTTCTGCGCGCCGGTGGGTCATCGTCAGGAGAAGGGCGACTATCAGGAATCCTGGCAGCCGCAAGCCATGAGCCCGATTGCCCTGGCCGAGTCCGAGCGTGTGGCCAAGGCAGTGACCGAGGCGTTGGGCGGTCGTGGCCTGTTTGGCGTGGAGCTGTTCATCAAAGGCGATCAGGTGTGGTTCAGCGAAGTGTCGCCGCGCCCCCATGACACCGGCCTGGTGACCCTGATTTCCCAGGACCTGTCGCAGTTTGCCCTGCATGCGCGCGCCATCCTGGGCCTGCCAATCCCGTTGATCCGTCAGTTCGGGCCTTCGGCTTCGGCGGTGATTCTGGTGGAAGGGCAGTCGACCCAGACCGCATTCGCCAACCTCGGCGCCGCCTTGAGCGAGCCGGACACGGCGTTGCGTCTGTTTGGTAAGCCAGAAGTGAATGGCCAGCGCCGCATGGGCGTGGCGTTGGCGCGGGATGAGTCGATTGAAGCGGCTCGAGCCAAGGCGACCCGTGCTTCCCAAGCGGTTGTTGTAGAGCTCTAAAAGCATCGGGGACAAGCCCCCTCCCACACTGACCGCGTTTAATCTGTAGGAATGCGGTCAAAATGTGAGAGGGGCTTGCCCCCAATAGCTGTTTATCAGGCAACCCTGTTCAAATCGTTATCCCGCGTCTCTTTCAGGCACAGCACCGCAATCAAGCTGAGCAACGCTGCCGCCGACACATACCCGCCGACATAACTCAGCCCACCCATCGCCACCAGCTTGGTCGCGAAGAACGGTGCGGCCGAAGCGCCGACAATCCCACCCAAGTTATACGCCGCCGAAGCCCCGGTATAACGCACGCGAGTCGGGAATAATTCTGGCAACAGCGCACCCATCGGCGCGAAGGTCACGCCCATCAGGAACAGCTCCAGGGCCAAAAACAGTGCTACGGCCCAGGTCGAACCGTGGGTCAACAGCGGTTCCATGGTAAAGCCCGACAGAATCGCCAGGACTGCGCCGACGATCAGCACCGGCTTGCGCCCATAGCGATCACTGGCCAGCGCCGCCAGCGGTGTGGCCAGGCCCATGAACAGCACTGCAAAGCACAGCAACCCAAGGAACGTCTCGCGGCTGTAGCCCAGCGTCGAAACGCCGTAGCTCAGGGAAAAGGCCGTGGTGATGTAGAACAGCGCATAGCACACCACCATCGACGCGGCGCCCAGTAGGACCGGCAACCAATGCTGGCTGAACAGCTCCACCAGCGGCACTTTCACCGGGGCTTCCTTCGCCACGGCATTGGCGAACACCGGGGTTTCATGCAGCTTCAGGCGCGCATACAGGCCGACCATCACCAAGGCTGCGCTGAGGATGAACGGGATACGCCAGCCCCAACTGCGGAACTGCTCGTCATTCAGGCTCATCGCCAGGATCAGGAACAAACCGTTGGCTGCCAGGAACCCGATCGAGGGGCCCAGTTGCGGGAACATGCCGAACCAGGCGCGCTTGCCCTTGGGCGCGTTCTCGGTGGCCAGCAGTGCCGCGCCACCCCACTCGCCGCCAAGGCCCAGGCCCTGGCCGAAACGCAGCACGCACAACAGGATCGGCGCCCAGGCACCAATGCTGTCATAGCCGGGCAGCAAGCCTATCAGCGTGGTGCACACGCCCATCAGCAGCAGCGAGGCCACCAGGGTCGACTTGCGGCCGATGCGATCGCCAAAGTGGCCGAACAGCGCTGAGCCCAGTGGGCGGGCGATAAAGGCGATGCCGAAGGTCAGGAACGACGCCAGCATCTGCGCGGTACCGGAGGTCTGCGGAAAGAACACCGGCCCGATCACCAGCGCGGCAGCCGTGGCGTAGATATAGAAGTCGTAGAACTCGATGGCGGTGCCGACGATGCTCGCGGTGGCGACACGTGCGGTCGAGTTGGTCGGGGCGGCGGTCGCGGCCTCGTTATAGGTGGTGCTCATGGAGGTATCCCTGACGGTCGTTGCGCGTTTGGACGCGGATTATTATTGGGTCGAACACCCTTGGATCAGGGTAGTGCTCGGGGCGGCTCGGGATGGGAGCGGACACCGGTCGGACATGGTAAAGCGGTGCCTGGACGCGCTGAGTGCGGGTAGCACGCGGTCGGGCGGGGGCTTGGGTAAGCCGCAGGGATTATAGGAAGGGGTTTGGAGTTACAACAAGTGACTGGAGCGCCGCAAATCAAAATGTGGGAGGAGGCTTGCCCCCTCCTACACTGGATTGTGGCTTATCAGGAAGTTATGCGGCTACTGGCACGTGGCTGGTATGCCAGATCAGCACCTTGCTGACGCGGTTGTCCTCGGTCTCAAGGATTTCCAGGCGGTAGCGGCCGATCTTCAGGCACACCGCACAATCCGGAATGGTCTCCAGTGCTTCGGTTACCAGGCCGTTGAGGGTCTTGGGGCCGTCGCTGGGCAGGTGCCAGCCCAGGCTCTTGTTCAATTCGCGGATCGAAGCGGCGCCGTCGATGATATAGCGGCCATCCGGCTGCGCTTCGATATGCGGGTTGTCCGCACTTTGCTCGTTTTCGAATTCGCCGACGATTTCTTCGAGAATATCTTCCAGGGTGACGATACCCAGTACTTCGCCGTATTCATCCACCACCATGCCCAGGCGTCGCTGCTGTTTGTGGAAGTTCAGCAGTTGCAGTTGCAGGGGCGTGCTTTCGGGGACGAAGTAGGGTTCGTAGGAAGCGTCCAGCAGGGCTTCCTTGGTCAGGCTGGCGTCCGGCAGCAGGTGCTGGATCAGCCGGGTGTTCAGTACGGCTTCAACCTGGTTGATGTCACTGTGGAACACCGGCAGGCGAGTGCGTGAGGAGGTGCGCAATTGCTCGATGATTTCTTCGATCGAGTCATCCAGGTTGATACCGTCCACTTCGCTGCGGGGTACCAGGATGTCATTGACGGTGATGTTGTCCAGGGCGTGGATACCCGGCATGCCAGGGGTGCGGCCGTCATCGGCCTCGGGCTGCGGTTCATCGTCGTGGCCGGGCTGTGGCTCATCGCTGTTTTTCACCACGCCGGGCTTTCGGGCAAACGGGCGCAGCAGCAACAGGCTGATGCCATTGAGCAGCCAGGCGGCGGGATAGAGGATTTTCAATGGCACGCCCAGCAGCGTGTTGCCGAAGCCCAGCACCGCCTGCGGATGACGGGTTGCCAGGGCGCGTGGCAGGTAGTCGGCCAGGATCAGCAGAACGGCGCAGGAGATCAGCCAGCCGAGCCACGGGCCGTTCTGTGCCCAGGCATAAATCGCCAGCAGGGTGCAGAGGATTACCACGGCCGCACGGCACAGGCTGTTGCAGAGGATCAGGCTGTGGCGCGGGAAACTCAGGCGGGCGGCAGCCTTGTCGCCCTGGCGTGTACCGGGGCGCAGGGCCAGCAGGTGTTGTTGTGCGGCTTCGATGGCGGTAAACAGCGCCGCCCATAACACCAGCAAGGCGATTACCGCGAGCATCGGCCCAAGGGGCAAGTTATCCATTTTTGCTGCCCGTCAGATATGCAGGATGTATTCGCGAACCAGCTTGCTGCCGAAATAGGCCAGCATCAGCAGGCAGAAACCGGCCAGGGTCCAGCGAATCGCTTTGTGCCCGCGCCAGCCAAGGCGGTTGCGGCCCCACAGCAATACGCTGAACACCACCCAGGCCAGGCACGCCAGCAGGGTCTTGTGCACCAGGTGCTGGGCAAACAGGTTTTCGACGAACAGCCAACCGGAAATCAGCGACAGCGACAGCAGCGTCCAGCCGGCCCACAGGAAACCGAACAACAGGCTTTCCATGGTTTGCAGGGGCGGGAAGTTCTTGATCAGCCCGGAAGGGTGCTTGTGCTTGAGCTGGTGGTCCTGCAGCAGCAGGAGCAAGGCCTGGAACACCGCGATGGTGAACATGCCGTAGGCCAGGATCGACAGCAGGATATGGGCGAGGATGCCTGGCTCCTCATCGATCACCTGCACCGTGCCGGTGGGGGCGAACTGCGCGAGCAGCACCGTCAGCACGCCCAATGGGAAGAGCAGGACCAGCAGGTTCTCGACAGGAATGCGATAACAGGCCATCAGCGTCAGCGCAATGACCGCCGCCGCGATCAGGCTGGCGGCGCTGAAGAAGTCCAGGCCAAGGCCAACCGGCGTCATCAGGTGGGTGAACAGGCTCGCAGCATGGGCCAGCAGGGCGAGGACGCCCAGGCCGACCAGCAGGCGTTTGTCCGCCTTGGCGCCTTTGGCCAGACGAGTGCCCTGATAAAGGGTCGCAGCGGCATACACGATGGCGGCGGCGAGGCTGGGTAGCAAACTGGGTGACAAGGGGAGCATAAATCCTGAGAGGCAAGCCCGAAAGGCGCTGAGTTTGGCATACACCTGCGTTCCACGAAAGACTCCAGGGCCAGACAGCGGGTGTGCATGGGCGCAGTCTTCGCTATAATCCGCGACCTGCCCACGCCGCAGGCTCGCCGAGCGCTGTTTTTAATAGCGATTTACCACAGCCTGGGCGGCCATTACCTCGGTCTACCAATGCATTTCGATGAATAGGGCCTGAAAGGATCGCGCATGTTTGAAAACCTGACTGACCGTCTCTCGCAGACGCTGCGCCACGTAACCGGCAAGGCCAAGCTGACCGAGGACAATATTAAAGACACCCTGCGTGAAGTGCGCATGGCGTTGCTGGAAGCCGATGTCGCCTTGCCTGTGGTCAAGGACTTCGTCAACTCGGTCAAGGAACGTGCGGTCGGCACTGAAGTGTCCCGCAGCCTGACTCCGGGCCAGGCCTTTGTGAAGATCGTCCAGGCCGAACTCGAAAGCCTGATGGGTGCGGCCAACGAAGACCTGAACCTCAGCGCCGTGCCACCGGCCGTCGTATTGATGGCCGGCCTGCAAGGTGCGGGTAAGACCACCACCGCCGGCAAGCTGGCGCGCTTCCTTAAAGAGCGCAAGAAGAAGTCCGTGATGGTGGTGTCGGCCGACGTGTACCGTCCGGCGGCCATCAAGCAGTTGGAAATGCTCGCGGGCGAAGTGGGTGTGACCTTCTTCCCGTCCGACCTGAGCCAGAAGCCGGTCGACATCGCCAACGCCGCTATTAAAGAAGCAAAACTGAAATTCATCGACGTGGTCATCGTCGATACCGCCGGTCGCCTGCACATCGATGAAGAGATGATGGGCGAGATCAAGGCGCTGCATGCCGCGATCAATCCGGTCGAGACGCTGTTCGTGGTCGACGCCATGACTGGCCAGGATGCGGCCAACACCGCCAAGGCCTTCGGCGACGCGCTGCCGCTGACCGGCGTGATCCTCACCAAGGTCGACGGCGACGCCCGTGGCGGTGCCGCGCTGTCGGTGCGTGCCATCACCGGCAAGCCGATCAAGTTCATCGGTATGGGCGAGAAGAGCGACGCGCTCGAACCGTTCCACCCTGAGCGTATCGCCTCGCGTATCCTCGGTATGGGTGACGTGCTCAGCCTGATCGAACAGGCCGAAGCCACCCTCGACAAGGACAAGGCCGATAAACTGGCCAAGAAGCTGAAGAAGGGCAAGGGCTTCGACCTCGAAGACTTCCGCGACCAGCTGCAACAAATGAAGAACATGGGCGGCCTCGGCGGCCTGATGGACAAGCTGCCGAACATCGGCGGTGTGAACCTGGCGCAAATGGGCAATGCCCAAGGCGCGGCGGAGAAGCAGTTCAAGCAGATGGAAGCCATCATCAACTCCATGACCCCGGCCGAGCGCCGCGACCCTGAGCTGATCAGTGGTTCGCGCAAGCGTCGGATCGCCATGGGTTCCGGCACCCAGGTGCAGGATATCGGTCGCTTGATCAAGCAGCACAAGCAGATGCAGAAAATGATGAAGAAATTCTCCGCCAAGGGCGGAATGGCCAAGATGATGCGCGGCATGGGCGGTATGTTGCCCGGCGGCGGCATGCCGAAAATGTAAAGAATTCGAGCGGGAGTTCACTCCTGCTCCGACCCACAGGGATGTGGGATCTCCAGCAAACCCGCCGTTGGCGGGGGCTGACCTGCCGTTTTAACCGACGGCTCTCTAGCAGATCTGAATGGCACGCTGATAGGCGCCAGAAAAAGACATTTGCAAAAGTCCGGATATTCCTTAGAATATGCGGCCTTTCGGGCACCTATGCCCGCTGTGCATTTAGATTTGCAGCACCGACTACAGGAACGATGTTCACATGCTAACAATCCGTCTTGCCCTTGGCGGCTCCAAAAAGCGCCCGTTTTACCACTTGACCGTAACTGACAGCCGCAACCCACGTGACGGCTCTCACAAGGAACAAGTAGGTTTCTTCAACCCGATCGCTCGTGGTCAAGAAGTCCGCCTGTCCGTGAACCAAGAGCGCGTAGCCTACTGGCTGAGCGTTGGTGCACAACCGTCTGAGCGTGTTGCCAAGTTGTTGAAGGACTCGGCTAAGGCCGCAGCCTGAGCAATATGAACGCGACGCCAACTGTTGCTGATGATTTGATCGTTATTGGCAAGATTTATTCTGTTCATGGCGTTCGCGGCGAAGTGAAGGTGTATTCCTTTACTGATCCGACTGAAAACCTGTTGCAGTACAAAACCTGGACGCTTAAGCGCGAAGGTAGTGTGAAACAGGTCGAGCTGGTCAGTGGACGCGGGAGCGATAAGTTCCTGGTCGCAAAGCTCAAGGGTCTTGATGATCGTGAAGAAGCTCGTCTTCTGGCCGGTTATGAGATCTGCGTGCCGCGCAACCTGTTCCCTGAATTGACCGATGGCGAGTACTACTGGTACCAGCTGGAAGGTCTGAAGGTTATTGATCAACTCGGGCAATTGTTCGGGAAAATCGATCATCTTCTGGAAACCGGCGCCAATGATGTAATGGTGGTCAAGCCTTGCGCTGGCAGCCTGGATGATCGCGAACGCCTGTTGCCCTATACCGAGCAATGCGTGTTGGCTGTCGACCTGGCAGCGGGCGAGATGAAGGTGGAATGGGACGCGGACTTCTAAGCGTGGCTAATTTGCGCATTGAAGTGATCAGTTTGTTTCCCGAGATGTTTTCCGCCATCAGCGAGTACGGCATCACCAGTCGGGCGGTGAAACAGGGGCTGTTGCAGCTTACCTGTTGGAACCCGCGAGACTACACGACGGATCGACATCACACTGTGGACGATCGCCCATTTGGCGGTGGCCCGGGCATGGTGATGAAGATCAAGCCCCTGGAAGACGCGTTGGCTCAGGCCAAGGTCGCTGCCGGGGAGAAGGCGAAGGTTATTTACCTGTCCCCTCAAGGCCGCCAGCTGAAACAGGCTGGGGTCCGCGAACTGGCGAATGAGGAAGCACTGATCCTGATTGCCGGTCGCTATGAAGGCATTGACGAGCGTTTTATTGATGCTCATGTCGATGAAGAGTGGTCGATTGGGGACTATGTCCTGTCTGGCGGCGAGCTGCCGGCGATGGTCCTGATAGATGCGGTTACACGACTGCTGCCTGGAGCTTTAGGGCATGCGGACTCCGCGGAGGAAGATTCCTTCACGGACGGTTTGCTGGATTGCCCGCACTACACCCGACCGGAGGTGTATGCGGATCAGCGTGTTCCCGACGTATTGCTAAGTGGCAATCACGCACACATCCGGCGTTGGCGTTTACAGCAGTCCCTTGGCCGGACCTATGAACGACGCGCCGATCTTCTGGAAAGCCGCTCGCTTTCTGGAGAAGAGAAGAAGCTGCTCGAGGAATACATCCTCGCGCGGGACGATAGTTAACAACGTATCGATGGTAGGTCCATTGACTTACCTTAGGAGCACAGCATGACTAACAAAATCATCCTTGCACTCGAAGCAGAGCAGATGACCAAAGAGATCCCTACCTTTGCCCCAGGCGACACCATTGTCGTCCAGGTGAAAGTGAAGGAAGGCGACCGTTCGCGTCTGCAAGCGTTCGAAGGCGTGGTAATCGCCAAGCGTAACCGTGGTGTGAACAGTGCTTTCACTGTTCGTAAAATCTCCAACGGTGTTGGCGTAGAGCGTACTTTCCAGACCTACAGCCCGCAAATCGACAGCATGGCCGTTAAGCGTCGCGGTGACGTACGTAAGGCCAAGCTGTACTACCTGCGTGACCTGTCCGGTAAAGCAGCTCGCATCAAGGAAAAACTGGCTTAAGTCCAGCTTCCCGATGCAGAAAAAAGCAGCCTACGGGCTGCTTTTTTGTGCCCGCGATTTGAGCTGCCTTTGGCGGAAAATGCGGCCTGCTGCGACGGTTCATACCTTCAAGCGTGTGTACAGGGCTGGCCTGCGATAGGATCTACCCGATACCCGCACTTTCCTTAGCTGAGCCCTCATGCCTGCCATTGACCACCCCCTGATCGACCGCTTCCTCGACGCCCTCTGGCTGGAAAAAGGCCTGTCAGACAACACCCGCCAGGCCTACCGCAGCGACCTGGCGCTGTTCAACGGCTGGTTGCAGGAGAAACACCTGGAACTGATCAATGCCGGCCGCGAGCTGATCCTCGATCACCTGGCCTGGCGTTTGGAGCAGAACTACAAACCCCGTTCCACTGCGCGGTTTCTCTCTGGCGTGCGTGGTTTTTATCGCTATTTGCTGAGGGAGAAACTGATCGCCCTCGATCCAACCCTGCAAATCGATATGCCGCAACTGGGTAGGCCTTTACCCAAATCCCTGTCGGAAGCCGACGTCGATGCCTTGCTTGCTGCGCCCGACCTCAGCGAAGCCATCGGCCAGCGTGACCGCGCGATGCTGGAAGTGTTGTATGCCTGCGGCCTGCGGGTCACGGAGCTGATCAGCCTGACACTCGAGCAAGTCAATCTGCGCCAGGGGGTGCTGCGGGTAATGGGCAAGGGCAGCAAGGAGCGGCTGGTGCCGATGGGGGAGGAAGCAATTGTGTGGGTCGAGCGCTATATGCGCGATGCCCGTAGCGAGCTGCTTGGCGGGCGGCCAAGCGATGTGCTGTTTCCCAGCCAGCGTGGCGAGCAGATGACCCGCCAGACGTTCTGGCATCGCATCAAGCACCAGGCCAAGGTGGCGGGGATCGGCAAGAGCCTGTCGCCCCACACCTTGCGCCATGCATTCGCCACCCATTTGCTCAACCACGGCGCGGATTTGCGCGTGGTGCAAATGCTGCTCGGGCACAGCGACTTATCCACCACCCAGATCTATACCCACGTGGCGCGTGCGCGCTTGCAGGAAATGCATGCCAAGCACCACCCACGAGGCTGAAAACCGCCAATTTATCCCGCCACGGGCTGCCCTGCGGCCCAACTGTGGTAGGCTTTGCCGGTTAGCAAAGGGACGGCCCGCACCCGTGTTTGCGTATCGGCGTGCCTGCGTCCGTCCCTGCATCTGCCTTCAGGAGTTTCCATGCGCTTGACCCAGATTATTGCCGCCGCAGCCATTGCGTTGGTTTCCACCTTTGCCGTCGCCGATGACGCTGCCGAGCAGACCATCCGCAAGAGCCTGGCCAACCTGCAGCTCGACACCCCGATCGAAAGCATCAGCGCCAGCCCGATGGCCGGCCTGTATGAAGTCAAGCTCAAGGGCAGCCGTGTGCTGTACGCCAGTGCAGACGGTCAGTACATCGTTCAGGGCTACCTGTTCCAGCTCAAGGACGGCAAGCCGGTCAACCTGACCGAGAAAGCCGAGCGCCTGGGTGTATCCAAGCTGATCAACGGCATCCCGGTGGCGGAAACCGTGGTTTACCCAGCTATCGGCGAAACGAAGACCCATATCACCGTGTTCACCGACACCACCTGCCCGTACTGCCATAAGCTGCATGCCGAAGTGCCTGCGCTGAACAAGCTGGGTGTTGAAGTACGCTACGTAGCGTTCCCGCGCCAGGGTCTGGGTTCGCCGGGCGACGAGCAGCTGCAGGCCGTATGGTGCTCGGCCGACAAGAAAGCTGCCATGGACAAGATGGTCGATGGCAAGGAAATCAAGGCCGCCAAGTGCGCCAACCCGGTGTCGAAGCAGTTTGCCCTGGGCCAGTCCATCGGCGTCAACGGTACACCGGCCATCGTTTTGGCTGACGGCCAGGTGATTCCGGGCTACCAGCCGGCACCACAAGTTGCCAAACTGGCGCTGAGTGCCAAATAAACCAGCATCGTCGAACCTTTGACGATCATGGCCCGCGGATAAGTCGACGGGCTATTAATTGAAAGCCGCAGTTGTGCGGCTGTTTTCCACGGCCGACCTAGCGTCGGCCGTTTCATGGGGAGTTCTTCAGTGAAACCGGTCAAAGTAGGCATCTGTGGGTTAGGGACCGTCGGTGGCGGCACCTTCAACGTACTTCAGCGTAATGCTGAAGAAATTTCCCGCCGTGCAGGGCGTGGGATTGAAGTGGCGCAAATTGCCACGCGTTCGCCAAAGCCTCAGTTCCAAACGACCGGTATTGCAATTACCAACGATGTATTCGCCGTGGCCACCAACCCTGAAATCGATATCGTCATCGAGCTGGTGGGCGGTTACACCGTGGCCCGCGAGCTGGTGCTCAAGGCTATTGAAAACGGCAAGCACGTGGTCACCGCCAACAAGGCGCTGATTGCCGTGCACGGCAACGAGATCTTCGCCAAGGCCCGCGAGAAGGGCGTGATCGTCGCGTTCGAAGCTGCGGTTGCCGGTGGTATCCCGGTGATCAAGGCGATCCGTGAAGGCCTGTCCGCCAACCGCATCAATTGGGTAGCCGGTATCATCAACGGCACCGGTAACTTCATCCTCACCGAAATGCGCGAGAAGGGCCGTACCTTCGAAGACGTGCTGGCCGAAGCCCAGGCGCTGGGTTACGCCGAAGCCGACCCGACATTCGACGTGGAAGGCATCGACGCGGCGCACAAGCTGACCATCCTGGCGTCCATCGCCTTTGGTATCCCGTTGCAGTTCGACAAGGCCTACACCGAAGGCATCACCAAGCTGACCACTGCCGACGTGAACTACGCCGAAGCCCTGGGCTACCGCATCAAGCACCTCGGTGTCGCGCGTAGCACTCCGGCGGGTATCGAGTTGCGTGTGCATCCGACGCTGATCCCGGCCGACCGCCTGATCGCCAACGTCAATGGCGTGATGAACGCCGTGATGGTCAACGGTGATGCCGCCGGTTCCACCCTGTTCTACGGCGCCGGTGCCGGCATGGAGCCGACCGCTTCGTCGGTGATCGCCGATCTGGTGGACGTGGTTCGCGCCATGACCAGCGACCCGGAAAACCGCGTGCCGCACCTGGCCTTCCAGCCGGATTCGCTGTCGGCCCACCCGATCCTGCCGATCGAGGCCTGCGAAAGCGCCTACTACCTGCGCATCCAGGCCAAGGATCACCCAGGCGTATTGGCCCAGGTGGCCAGCATCCTGTCGGAGCGCGGTATCAACATCGAGTCGATCATGCAGAAGGAAGTCGAGGAGCAGAACGGCCAGGTGCCGATGATCCTGCTGACCCACCGCGTGCTCGAGCAGCACATCAACGATGCCATCACTGCTCTGGAGGCCTTGCAAGGCGTCGTGGGCCCGGTGGTGCGGATTCGCGTCGAACACCTGAACTAACCGATCTGTTCCAGAGGCCCCGCGTGTGCGGCGGCCTCTGTTCGAGAATGTTTTAGAGGAGCCAGTCATGCGTTACATCAGCACCCGCGGCCAGGCACCGGCCCTGAATTTCGAAGACGTCTTGCTGGCAGGCCTTGCCACCGACGGCGGCCTGTACGTGCCGGAAAACCTGCCACGCTTTACCCAGGAAGAAATCGCTTCGTGGGCCGGCCTGCCGTACCACGAGCTGGCGTTCCGGGTGATGCGCCCGTTCGTCACCGGCAGCATCCCCGATGCGGACTTCAAAAAGATTCTGGAAGAGACGTACGGCGTGTTTTCCCACAGCGCCATCGCCCCTTTGCGCCAACTCAACGGCAACGAATGGGTGCTCGAGCTGTTCCATGGCCCGACCCTGGCGTTCAAGGACTTCGCCCTGCAGCTGCTGGGTCGTCTGCTGGACTACGTGCTGGAGAAGCGCGGCGAGCGCGTGGTGATCATCGGCGCGACCTCGGGTGATACCGGTTCGGCCGCCATCGAAGGCTGCAAGCACTGCGAAAACGTCGACATCTTCATCCTGCACCCGCACAAGCGTGTGTCGGAAGTGCAGCGTCGCCAGATGACCACCATCTTCGGTGAGAACATCCACAACATCGCCATCGAAGGTAACTTCGATGACTGCCAGGAAATGGTCAAGAACAGCTTCGCTGACCAGGGCTTCCTCAAAGGCACGCGACTGGTGGCGGTGAACTCGATCAACTGGGCGCGGATCATGGCCCAGATCGTCTACTACTTCCACGCCTCGCTGCAGTTGGGCGGCCCGGCGCGCTCGGTGTCGTTCTCGGTGCCGACCGGCAATTTCGGCGACATCTTCGCCGGCTACCTGGCCCGTAACATGGGCCTGCCGATCAACCAGTTGATCGTTGCTACCAACCGCAACGACATCCTGCACCGCTTCATGAGCGGCAACCAGTACGTCAAGGAAACCCTGCACGCCACCCTGTCGCCGTCCATGGACATCATGGTGTCGTCGAACTTCGAGCGTCTGCTGTTCGACATGCACGGTCGCAACGGCGCAGCCATTGCCGGCTTGATGGACACCTTCAAGAGCGGCGGCGGTTTCAGCGTTGATGAAGAGCGCTGGACCGAAACCCGCAAGCTGTTCGACTCCCTGGCCGTGGATGACGCGCAGACCTGTGAAACCATCGCCGAGGTCTACGCCCAGACCGGCGAGCTGCTTGACCCGCACACCGCCATTGGGGTGAAGGCCGCCCGCGAATGCCGTCGAAGCCTGGATATCCCGATGGTGATCCTCGGCACCGCCCATCCAGTGAAATTCCCGGAAGCGGTGGAGAAGGCGGGTGTCGGCAAGGCGCTGGAACTGCCGGTTCACCTGACAGACCTGTTCGAGCGTGAAGAGCGTTGCACGGTGCTGCCGAATGACTTGAAGGCGATGCAGGCGTTTGTCAGCCAGCATGGCAACCGTGGTAAGCCTTTGTAAGGCAAATCACGAAGACAAAAACGCCGCTTTCCCTTCCTTGGGTCAGCGGCGTTTTTTGTTTCTGGCAGGCCCGGTCTCGCGTTACGAGAATAGTTTCTGCGCGACCACTATGACCGTGCCCACGGCGGCATAGAAGCCTGTCGCGATACCCACCGGGTACCAGAAAGTCTCACAGGTTATCTTCAGGGATTCTTTGTTGAGTTTGTTTTGCTCTGCGTTCATACGTGCTATTTCAGCAAAAATACGTGATACCTCGGCGTGCATTCTGTCTGTCGACGTTTGTTGCTCATTTTGTTCTGCCATCGCTATTTATCCTTCGCAATAAGGGCCTGATGACATGCGCTTTCATCTGCATCGCAGCGTAACCAGCGCTCACCGAGTATAGGATTCACTCCCGGCCTCAGCGCCTGGCAAACCCCAAAAACAGCAGCCCATTGCGTAAGCATTTATGTGCTGCCGTTTTTTGCCTGTCATGTTGCAAGCGCATGCTGGAAACGTCATCCCCCGACAACCCCGCATAAACGAAAAAGCGAACTTTCCTACGTCACAACCAGTCACTTAGGATAGATGCAGCTCCCGTTTACAAGAATGTTTGCGAACTATTGAGTGGTGATCGAGATGGAAAGTATCAGCCTATTGCTCGAAGAAGCACTGAGCCCTTATCAGGTGACGTTGACCACCGCAGGTGTGCAGGAAGAGTGCCTGGTAACCGTGAAGAACCCCGCCGGCGCGATCATGGTCGAGCGTGAAGTCGACCGGGCGCAATTGCTCGATAAGCGCCTATTGGTGGATGTGGTGGATTGCCTGCTGCGTGACCTCAAGATCGCTGAAGGACGCCTGGAGCCCTCGGTCATCGCGGCCTTGCGCAGCGCTGCCCAGACCCGTGGCGCTGCCGTTGCATGAAGAATTGTTTACCCATGGAAACTTCCCACGTCATGGCCGGTCAGATTTCGTAACAGCAAGAGCAAACATTGTGCTCCGGTGTTTGTGCCTTGTTGTACTGGTCTTTGTAGGCCACGTTTAACCCCGAAGTGTCTCCCCACTCTTCGGGGTTTCTTTTTGCCTGGGATTTGTCAGGGTTCTGGTGAATCCCGGAAAAAACTCGGGTTGTCTCGCAGGTAATGTTCACGCATGGCAGGGTCTAGCCAGGCGGCATAGGACTGTTGTACTTGTGCCAGCGGGAGGCTGAGCAGAACCTGGTTGATCCGTTCCATGGCCTCGCGCCCCTGAGGCGTATCCGAGCAGCCGATATACGTGCGCTGGTAAGGTGCTGTGCCCTTGATGGGGTAGAAGCTGAGGTCTTCGGTTGCGATCCCCTGTTGCATCGCGTGGTAGCGGATTTCCGGCCAATAGCCCAGCACCGCCTCCAGCCGGCCCAGGCGCTGCATCTGCAGCAAGCTGCCAAGGGCATCGTTGCCGTAGTGCAGTGCCAGTTTGTGTGTGTCGGCCTGTTTCAGCCGCTCATCGATAACGGCGCCGTAGCTGCGTTCCGCAATCGCGCCGACCCTTGCCTTAGGGGCGGCGAAGAAGGCCTGCAGGTCAAACTGGCCGTCTACGATAAACGCCGCCAAGGCGTCCTGCTGGCTCTGTCGAATCGTGATGCCATTACTGACGACCACAAACGCCTGCCTGGAAAATACGATGTACCTGGCCCGCTCGGCCGTCCACAGCAATGATGGATCGCAGGTGAGCGTGGGCTCGCGCAGCATCTGCATGCCGCGCGCGCGATTGACGTGCATTACCTGGTGGCGATACTCCGGCAAGTGTCCGATCAGTATCGGCAGCAACTGGTCGAGTGCCCCCAGGCCTTTGCTTGGCCCTTCGAAGATGGTCAGCGGCGGCAAGTCGCGCAACAACCAGATCAACGTGCCCTCGGCACTCGCCGGTACGGGCCAGCTGCCGGCCAGCATGACGGCCAGGTACAGCGCAATGAGCCAGTGTTTGCAGCCGTGGGGCATCAGATTGCGCCTTTCTCACGCAGGCGGACAATGGCGGCGGCGTCGTATCCCAGCTCGCCCAACACCACGCCGTTGTGTTCACCCAGTTGCGGCCCCACCCATTCGCAACTGCCCGGTGTATCCGACAGCTTGGGCACGATGCCCGGCATCTTGAAGTCCTTGCCGCCGGGAAGCCGGGCCTTAAGGAACATCTCGCGCGCGAGGAATTGCGGGTCGCCCAGCATGTCTTCGGCGCTGTAGATACGGCTGGCGGGCACTTCGGCCTTGTTGAGTTGCTCCACCACCTGCTCCAGCGGCAGCGAGTTCACCCAGCGATCAATCACGCCATAGAGTTCATCACGACGGCTATCGCGCCCGTCATTACTGGCCAGTTGTGGATCGTTCGCCAGGTCTTCCCGGCCGATGGCACTCATGAAACGTTTGAAGATGGCATCACCATTGGCGCCGATCTGAACGTGCTTACCGTCCGCGCTGGTGTGGATCGATGACGGCGTGATGCCGGGCATGATGTTGCCGGTGCGTTCGCGAATAAACCCGAATACGTCGAATTCGGGGATCATGCTTTCCATCATGGCGAAGATGGCTTCATACAGCGCCACATCCACCACCTGGCCCACACCTCCGTTGACCTCGCGATGACGCAGCGCCATCAAGGCGCCGATGACCGCCCACAGCGCGGCGATGGAGTCGCCAATGGAGATCCCGGTGCGTACCGGAGGGCGATCTTCGAAACCGGTGATATAGCGCAGCCCGCCCATGGACTCGCCCACTGCGCCAAACCCGGGTTGGTCTTTCATCGGCCCGGTCTGGCCGAAACCCGAGAGGCGCACCATGACCAGTTTCGGGTTCAGTGCGTGCAGGGTTTCCCAGCTCAGGCCAAGCTTTTCCAGCACGCCTGGACGGAAGTTTTCGATAAGGATGTCGGCGTCGGCCAGCAGTTGCTTGAGAATCGCCAGGCCGTCCGGATGCTTGAGGTTCAGCGTCAGCGACTTCTTGTTGCGCGCCTGCACAAACCACCACAGCGAGGTGCCTTCATACAGCTTGCGCCATTTGCGCAGCGGGTCGCCGCCGTCCGGGGATTCGACCTTGACCACCTCCGCGCCGAATTCGGCGCAGATACGTGAAGCGAACGGCCCGGCGATCAGGGTGCCGAGTTCGATGACTTTCAGGCCTGCAAGTGGTTTGGCATTAAACGACATGGGGATCCTTGTCTGCGCAGAACGATGATGTGAAGCCTTTTAACATAGGCGAGTAGCCCAGGGATAAGGATGATGCAGCGCAGGATTCGGTGAATGACCTCGCCATCGGTTAGACTGGCCGCCTTTCCCTGTCTCTAGAAGCCCGTTCATGGCCCAGCCGTCCACGACCTATAAATTCGAACTCAACCTCACCGACCTTGATCGCTCGGTGTACGAGAGCGTCAAGCAGACCATCGCCCGTCACCCGTCGGAAACCGAAGAACGCATGACCGTGCGTCTGCTGGCCTACGCCCTTTTTTACAACGAACAGTTGGCGTTCGGTCGTGGCCTGTCAGATGTAGACGAGCCAGCCTTGTGGGAAAAAAGCCTGGACGATCGGGTCCTGCACTGGATCGAAGTCGGCCAGCCGGATGCCGACCGCCTGACCTGGTGCTCGCGCCGCACCGAGCGCACCAGTCTGCTGGCCTACGGCAGCCTGCGCGTGTGGGAGGGCAAGGTCGTGCCGGTGGCCAATAACCTGAAGAATGTGCACATCGCAGCGGTGCCTCAGGAGATTCTGGAGGTTCTGGCCAAGGACATGCCCCGCGTGATCAAGTGGGACGTGATGATCAGCGAAGGCACGATCTTCGTCACTGACGACCGTGGCCAGCACGAAGTACAACTGCAATGGCTGGTCGGCGAACGCGGTTGAAAATGTGGGAGGGGCAAGCCCCCTCCCACATTTGATCTGTGTTGCCTTCAGAGTTGTCGTTTAACCTTTGTATTCAAGAGAAGCTCCCGTCACCCATGCGTATCGATCCCCGCCCACTGCCCGCCGTCCTGCCCTTCCTTGGTGAATTGCCGCCGCTGTTGACCCGTCTTTACGCCGCTCGTGGTGTGCAGTCCGAGGCTGAGCTGGACAAGAGCCTGGCGCGGTTGATTCCCTATCAGCAGCTCAAGGGCATCGACGCGGCAGTGGACTTGCTGGTGACGGCACTGGAACAGCGCCAGCGCATCCTCATCGTCGGTGACTTCGATGCCGATGGCGCTACCGCCAGCACCGTGGGCACCCTGGGCCTGCGTCTGCTCGGTGCGGCGCATGTCGATTACCTGGTGCCCAATCGCTTCGAGTACGGCTACGGCCTGACCCCGGAGATCGTCGCCGTGGCGCTGCAGCGCGAGCCGCAGTTGCTGATCACCGTGGACAACGGCATCTCCAGTGTCGAAGGCGTGGCGGCGGCGAAAGCGGCGGGGTTGCAGGTGTTGGTGACCGATCACCACTTGCCTGGCGACGAGTTGCCGGCGGCGGATGCCATCGTCAACCCGAACCAGCCGGGCTGTGAGTTCCCGAGCAAGGCCCTGGCCGGCGTTGGCGTGATCTTCTACGTGCTGATGGCCCTGCGTGCGCGTTTGCGCAGTCTGGGCTGGTACGAGAACACGCCTCAACCGAATATCGGCGAACTGCTCGACCTGGTGGCCCTCGGCAGCGTGGCCGACGTGGTGCCTCTGGACGCCAATAACCGCATCCTCGTGCATCAGGGCCTGGAGCGTATTCGCGCCGGTCGCGCACGGCCGGGAATCAAGGCGATTCTCGAAGTGGCCAAGCGCGATGCGGCGCGCATCACGTCCACCGACCTCGGCTTTATCCTCGGGCCACGCTTGAACGCCGCTGGGCGCCTGGACGATATGAGCCTGGGCATCGAATGCCTGCTCACCACGGATTTCGCCGCGGCACGGGAAATGGCCGCGCAACTGGACGGCATGAACCAGGACCGCAAATCCATCGAACAAGGCATGCAGCGCGAGGCCCTGGCCCAGCTCAAGGACTTGCCGGTGGAATCGATGCCCTACGGCTTGTGCCTGTTTGATCCGGACTGGCACCAAGGTGTGATCGGCATTCTTGCGTCGCGCATGAAGGAGCGGTACTTCCGCCCGACCATCGCCTTCGCCGATGCCGGCGATGGGCTGCTGAAGGGCTCTGGACGCTCTGTGCAGGGCTTTCACATCCGCGATGCGCTGGCGGTGGTCGCGAGCCAGCATCCCAACCTGATCACCAAATACGGCGGCCACGCCATGGCGGCGGGGCTGACCTTGCCCGAGGAAAATTTCCCACTGTTTGCCGAAGCCTTTGACGCCGAAGTGCGTCGGCAACTGCGCGAAGAAGACCTCACCGGGCGCCTGCTGTCCGATGGCACCCTCGCGGTGGAAGAGTTTCACCTGGAACTGGCGCGCGCATTGCGGCATGCCGGGCCGTGGGGGCAACACTTTCCAGAGCCGCTGTTCCATGGCGTGTTCCAGCTGGTAGAGCAGCGAGTGGTGGGGGAGCGGCACCTGAAAGTGGTGCTCAAGAGCGAGTGCGGGTCGGTGAAGCTCGATGGCATTGCCTTTGGCGTCGACCGGGAAGTCTGGCCGAACCCGTCCGTACGTTGGGTGGAGTTGGCTTACAAGCTGGACGTGAACGAGTTTCGTGGGAATGAAACCGTGCAACTGATGATTGCCCACATCGAACCGCGCTAGATCTTACCGACGCCGCAAAAAACTGTGGGAGGGTGCTTGCCCCCGATAGCATTGGGTCAGTCACAGCATTGTTGACTGACACTCAGCTATCGGGGGGCAAGCACCCTCCCACAGTTTGATTTGTATAAGGCTCGGGTTTATTCGGTTTTGGCCTGGTGCTTCACGATGATATCCACCAACCGCTTGGCCAGCGCCGGGTAGTTCTCATCGAAGTGATGCCCGCCCGGCAGCTTCACAGTCTCGCCCACGGCAGTCTTGTCGGTGCAGCCACTCTCGTCGACTTCTTCGGCACCGTAGATGCACACCACCTTGTCAGCCGGCAGCTTGGCCATTTCCGGGCCGGTCGCGGCTTCTTTGCCGGCGTTGCCCAGCCAACCTTCCACTTCGATTTCAAAGCTGCCGGTGCGGGCGAATGCCAGCAGGATGATGACGTCCACACGCTGCTGTTCGTTTTCCGGCAGGCGGTTGTAGATCGCCGGCAGTACGTCGGCACCGAACGAGTAGCCGGTCAGTACAAAGCGCTTGGTGCCCCATTTCTGCCGGTAGTGCTGCATCAGCTCGGTGAGGTCCTTGGCGCTTTGTTCCGGGGTCTTGTGCTGCCAGTAGTAGCGCAGGGTGTCGATGCCGACCACCGGGTAGCCGATCTTGGCCATCTCGCCGGCCACATCGCGGTCGAGGTCACGCCAGCCGCCATCACCGGAAAGGAACAGGGTCACGGTGTCCTTGGCCTGGCCAGCCGGCACTTCCACGACGGGAATCGCCAGGCCGCCGTTGTCCGAACCCACCAGTTGCTTGCGCAGTTCGTTGTTCAGCACTTGCGGATAGTGAATGTCGTAGTCGCTGATACTGGTGGTGGCACGCGGGGTGTCACGTACGAAACTGGCGCTTTCATCGTCAGGGTTATCGTTCCAGGCCACCAGCCAATTACCGTGTGCGGCGGTTTTCGGCAGTGGGTCCTTGCAACCTTCCTGTACCAACGCGAAGCCGACGGAGATGGCGTTGGCCTTGTCGTCGTTCTGTGTGGCCAGCCAGCGCCAGGCGAGGGCGGCGCCAGGGCCGATGCCGCTGACCAGGGTCGCGGGCCCTTTGAGCTGGCCCAGGGCGCTTTGCAGCGCTTGTTCCTGCAGCTTGCAGTCATCCTTTGGCAGGATCACCTGGACGATCTGCGCCTTGCCGCCTTGGCTCAGGGTAATCAGTTGGCTATCCGTCAGGGTTTCGCCAGCCATCACCGCCACCGCGACGCGGGCTTTCGGGGTGCCGGCCGGGGTCACGCGGGTCATCACCGAGCCGTCGGCCTGGGGCAGTTGCTCCAGGGTCGGCTGCGGGGCAGGGCGGTTCCAGAACCAAAAGCCGCCACCCAGGACCAGGGCCAGCAGCACTACAAAGGCCAATACATACCGCCAGGAGCGTCGAATCATCAGCGTTTCACCAATCCAGTCAAGCCGCCCGCGATCAGGGCGGCGGTATCGGCCAGTGCCACCAGTGGGTCAAGTCCCGCGGGCACGGCCATGTAACGGGGTTCCCAGTCAGGCTGGAACTTGTCTTTAAAGCGGCGCAAGCCTTGGAAGTTATACAGTTGCTCGCCGCGACGGAACACCATCGAGCCCAGACGCTGGGTCAGGGGCGCGCCGCGTCGCGGTTGCAGGCCCGACAACGGCACCATGCCGAGGCTGAAGCGAGCATAGCCGTGACTCTTATAGTGTTGAATCAGGCCGACCATCATGAATTCCATGGTCAACTTGGGCGCATCCGGGTGGGCGCGCATCAGGTCGAGACTGGCCAGGTCGTGGTTGTAGGTCTCGAGCAGGTTGGCGAAGGCCACCGGGCGACCTTCGAAGCGAATGATCGCGATGCGAAAGTGCTTGAGGTAGTCGTCGCTGAAGCGTCCGAGGGAAAAGCCCTTTTCCCGCACATTCTTACCGGTAAGCCAGGCATCCGAGATGACTTTTAATTCATCCATCGGCGCCGTGCCGGGTTCAAAAATCTCCAGGGACAGGCCGTCCCGGGTGCCACGGTTCCAGGTGTAGCGCAGGTCCTTCATCTCTTTGCCCTTGGCTTCCAGGTCAAAGCGTTTCAGGTCGACGCGGGCCTCTTCCCCCAGCTTGATCGCGGTGAGACCGATGTCCATGTAATAGGGCAAGTTCTCGGCGCGTACCTGATAGAACACCGGGCGCGCATGATGGATGTCGCACAGATCACGGAACTGCCAGATCATTTCGGCACGGGGTTGAGTCGGGCCGATCGGGTCATACAAGGCCACCAGGCTGCGCCCGCGACGGGCGTACATCAGGAAGGCTTCATCGTTGGGGTGGAACAGCAGCGCCTTGTCGCCGGTCAGCGCCAGGCCGCCGTCGGGTTGCGACGATGCCATCAGGATCTTGGTGGCGCGTTCCAGCTCATCGGGTGTCGGCAGGTGGATCACCGGGCGTGCGGTGCGCAGCAGCCAGGTCAGCGAAACGATGACCAGCAGCACGGCGGCGCCCAGCAGCGAGCGCAGGCCGCGCGGGGCGTTGGCATCGAGGGTGAACTGCCACCACAGTTGATGGCTGTACGGTACATCTTGATACGCGAACAGCAGCAGCCAGATAGAAGCACCCAGCACACAGACACTGGCCACCAGGTACAGCGGTGAAAAAGGCAGCTCGGTCAGGCGGCTGGCGCGATAGAACGAGCGGCGGAAGATCGCCAGCAGTATCGCCGTCATGGTCATCAGGCTGGCTTCTTCCCAGTCGAACCCCTTGAGCAGCGAGAGCAGGGCGCCCACCAGCAGCAGCACCATGGTCAGCATCCACGCAGCCGACAAGCGTCGACGCAGACCCTGGGCCAGCAACAGGCACAGCACGCCGATCAGGCTGGCACCGAAGTGCGAGGCGTCAATCAGGCGGTGGGGAATCAGGAAGCCGATGTTTTCCAGGCGTGAGTCGATCTCCGGCGTGGCGCCGGAAAACAGCAGGACCACGCCGGACAAAAAAACCAGTACGGCCAGCACCGGGGCCGCCAGGCCAGAAGCCACCCGCAGACTCTGTTGGGTCTGGAACAGGCGCTGCGCTTCGTTGACCAGCAGGAACACGCAGGCGATCAGCAGCGGTAATACAACGTAGATCATGCGATACAGCAGCAGGGCGGCCGCCAGTGGCGCTGCACCAAGTTTGTCGGCGAAGGCCGCGAGCAGGATTGCCTCGAATACCCCGACACCACCTGGTACATGGCTGAGCACACCCGCGGCCAGCGCCAGCAGATACACCAGCAGGAACGGGCCGAAAGGCGGTGCTTCCGGCAGCAGCATATAAAGGACGGTAGCGGCAGCGGCAACGTCCAGTGCGGTGATGATCAGTTGCAGGAACGTCAGGCGCCGGCCAGGCAGGCGCAAGGTCCGACGCCCGGCTTTTACCAGCAGGTTGTCAGGGTAGGGCTGTTCCGGCAGGCGGCGGCGATAGATGCCTATGCACAATACGACCGACAGCAACAGCACCGCGCCGGCAACGCCGCCGAGCACAGTTTGTGGCAAATGCAGGTAGGTCGACGCTGCCGGCAAGTTGCTCAACGTGGCCAATGCAGCCAGCGGGGGCAGGGCGCAGCCCAGTGCCAGGCTGGCGAACACGGTCATGTGGGCGACTTCCGAAGCCCCGATGCCATGGCGTGCATATAAACGGTAGCGCACCGAGCCGCCCGAGAGCATCGAAAGGCCAATGGCATTGCCGATCGCAAAAGCAGTAAAGCCGCCGAGGGCCAAGGTCTTGGCAGGCAGGTTCACCCCGGCATAGCGTGCGCCGGAAAACTCATAGCCCAACAGAATGACGAACCCCGCGATGGCGGCGGCGAACGCACCGAGCAAAGCGGGTTTGGGCACTTCCAGGATCGAGTCGTGGAGGGCGTAGAGGTCCAGCTCCAATAGCAGGTGTCGGCAGGCGATCAGCGCGATTGCGAACAGCAACAAGGTCACGGCCAGCCCTATGGGTTGCCGGTATTTGCTCAACAGATCCAGCCAGCGCAAGCGGGTCGGAGCGATAGGTTGTTCTGCTGTGACGGTGTCTTGTGGTTCAGACGAGTTGGCGCGCATCAATCACCTCGTGGATTGTGCGCGACAGGATGGAGGTATCCAGCCAAGTTACCAATCCCTATGGACAAAATAATTACAAATATTAACGCGGATCACCGGGTGCGGCGACTGCGGCCATTGGTCGTAGAGGCGTAAGCATAGCGTGCGATGAGATGGACTCTACAAACCGGGTACGGTTTCATGAAAGATGCCATGCCATTGTTTCAGATGAACTTTTTCATCGGATACAAAAAAGGCCACTCTTTCGAGTAGCCTTTTTTGATGTTTGGTTGCGGGAGCCGGATTTGAACCGACGACCTTCGGGTTATGAGCCCGACGAGCTACCAGACTGCTCCATCCCGCGTCTGTGGGCGGCATTCTACAGCCCAACGGCGAGGTGTCAACCGTTAATGAGCCGATGGGTCAAATAAGTGTGATATGAGCGGTGAAGGGCGGCTGTGGAAGGTAAGTGCGCGATGGGTAAAGATTTTTTTGTCTTACAATTTTCGTACAGACACAAAATAGACGCGCACAAAAAAGGCCACTCTTTCGAGTAGCCTTTTTTGATGTTTGGTTGCGGGAGCCGGATTTGAACCGACGACCTTCGGGTTATGAGCCCGACGAGCTACCAGACTGCTCCATCCCGCGTCTGTGTGTCGGCATTCTACAGAGGATCGCGTGTGTGTCAACCTGTGAATCGAAGAAAAGGGCTTGTGGTTCAATCGGTTAGCTCTCCAAACAGAGCCATTTCAATCGTGCGGGCCAGTCGGGCTAAGGGTTTCAGCTCTATTGGGGGGCTAATTTCGATTGAGAAAATAAATTCATCTGGGAAATTTCCTACCGCTTAGGCGGAAGATTCAAACTACTGGTGCTATATACAGGGGTGAATGCGATACTGCTCACCCGTTGGATTACACCCCCTTCTATCTATGACGCAGCGCAAAATCATCCACGTCGACTGTGATTGCTTCTACGCCGCCATTGAGATGCGCGATGACCCGAGCCTGGCGCAAAAGCCCCTGGCGGTAGGTGGATCGGCAGATCGAAGGGGGGTGATCGCTACATGTAACTACGAAGCGCGGGCGTATGGGGTGCGTTCAGCCATGTCGTCGCGCCATGCCCTGAAGCTCTGCCCGGACCTGACCATTGTCAAGCCGCGCATGGATGCATATAAGGAAGCGTCGAAGGAAATCCAGACGATCTTCCGCGACTACACCGATCTGATCGAGCCCCTCTCGCTGGACGAGGCCTACCTGGATGTCTCCGACAGCCCGCACTTTGGCGGCAGCGCCACGCGCATCGCCCAGGATATTCGGCGCCGGGTCTCCAACCAGTTGCACATCACCGTGTCCGCCGGCGTGGCACCGAACAAGTTTTTGGCCAAGATCGCCAGCGATTGGAAAAAGCCCAATGGCCTGTTTGTCATTACCCCGGATCAGGTCGAGGACTTTGTCTCCCAACTGCGGGTAAGCAAGTTGCACGGCGTGGGCAAGGTGACGGCGGACAAACTGGCGCGCCTGGGCATCGAAGACTGCCTGCAATTGCGCGAGTGGAACAAGCTGGCGCTGGTGCGTGAGTTCGGCAGTTTTGGCGAGCGGCTGTGGAGCCTGGCCCGTGGGATAGATGACCGTGTGGTACAGAATGACAGCCGGCGGCAGTCCATCAGTGTGGAAAATACCTACGATGTGGACCTGCCGGATCTCTCAAGCTGCCTGGCGAAACTTCCAGAGTTGATGGAAACCCTGGCCGGGCGCATGGCGCGTATCGACAGCAGTTATAAGGCGGGAAAGCCGTTCGTTAAGGTGAAGTTTCATGACTTTACCCAGACGACGTTGGAGCAGGCGGGAGCGGCGCGGGATCTGGAGAGTTATCAACAGTTGATGACCCAGGCGTTCAATCGTGGCGGTAAACCGGTGCGGTTGCTGGGGATTGGCGTGCGGTTGCTGGACCTGAGTGGCGGGAACGAACAGTTAGAGTTTTCTTGGTAGAAACCGGGAAAAAATGTGGGAGAGGCAAGTCGCACCGCCCCTCTCACATTTGGATCTATAGGGTTTTCGAAGTCTCAGCGTGCTCCGGGATCTGCGACTAACCGCCCCGCATCCTTAGTCAACGCTTGCAGGAATTCCTGCTGCAACTCGGGATCATTGCGGGTCAATTCGATCAGGCTTTGTTCCAGCTCACTGGCTTCTTCTTCCAGGCCCAGCTCCGACAGACGCTTGACCCGGTGCACCCACTGGCTGACTTCATCGTCTTCGAGATCGTCGTAGATCAGTCCGTGGGCTTCCAGCAATTTGCCGCGCAGGGTGCTGCTGATTGCCAGGGTCGAGTCCGAGTGCACGTCGTCCTGGCCATCTTCCACGCTGATCTTCAAGGTCGTGACGCGGTTCAGGTCCTGCTCGGCAAACGGGCTGTCCAACAGGTTCAGGCGCAGGACGCCGTTGCGGTCGGTGGTCAGCTCATGGGTCTGTTTGCCGGCGGTGACCTGGACCGGGCGTTCGCTCCAGGGCAGGCTCGAATACTCCACGCGCTTGTCACGCTGGACCTCATCGATACCGGCCAGGTTCTGTTGCGCGCGGCCATGGGACTGCACGTTCATGAACGGGTTGAGGCCGTCCACGCCGTAGGTCAGCCAGTCGTGGGTCATGCTGGTCGGCAGGTTGCCGAGGGCGAAGATGTTCGCCACGTTGGCGCCCGCGCCCGCGACCAAAGCCACTGCACCCAAGGGCATCTCATAGAGTTTGCGCCAGGGCTGGTAGGGCGTGTAGCGGTCGTAACGACGGGTGACTTCGAATTCGGTGACCTCAAAGGTCTTTTGCTCGTGAATACGAACCCGGCGTTGCGGAAGTTCCAACACTTTGGGTTCGCCTACATCGATCTGCAGGCTGTGGTCGAGCAACTTACGCTCGACCCGCTCCTCGTGCTCACTGCGTTGCGACATCTGATTGGCGCAGCCGCTGACCAGCAGGGCGCCGCACAAGGCGGCGCCCCCCAGGGCTCTGGTGTTTCGCTTGAACATGACTTCTCTTGATCTGGTTTTCAGCGACGAATACGCGCCTGGAGGAAAGACAGCACGTCAGCCACCGGCAGCGGTTGGGCTTCGGCTTCGGTCCGGCTCTTGTATTCCAGATTGCCATCGGCCAGGCCGCGGTCACTGACCACGATCCGGTGCGGGATGCCAATCAGCTCCATGTCGGCGAACTTGATGCCCGGGCTGGTTTTCTTGTCCCGGTCATCCAGCAGCACTTCAAAACCAGCGGCCGTCAGTTCGGCATACAGCTTGTCGGTGGCTTCGCGTACTTGCTCGGTTTCGTAACGCAGCGGTACCAGGGCAACCTGGAAAGGCGCCAGGGCGTCACTCCAGATAATGCCTTTCTCGTCGTTGTTCTGCTCGATGGCAGCGGCAACCACGCGGGAAACGCCAATGCCGTAGCAGCCCATGTCGAGGGTGATCGGCTTGCCGTTCTCGCCCAGCACTTCGCACTTCATCGCCTTGCTGTACTTGTTGCCCAGCTGGAAGATGTGCCCGACTTCGATGCCGCGCTTGATTTCCAGGGTGCCCTTGCCGTCCGGGCTTGGGTCGCCGGCCACCACGTTGCGCAGGTCGGCCACGGTCGGAACCGGCAGGTCACGCTCCCAGTTCACGCCGAAGTAGTGCTTGTCGTCGATGTTCGCGCCGATACCGAAGTCGCTCATCAGCTCGACTGAGCGGTCGATGATGATCGGCAGCGGCAGGTTCAGCGGGCCGAGGGAGCCGGCACCGGCGCCAATGGCGTCGCGCAGTTCGGCATCGCTGGCCATGACCAGCGGGCTGGCCACGCCAGGTTGCTGGGCGGCCTTGATTTCGTTGAGTTCGTGGTCGCCACGGATCACCAGGGCGATCAGCTTGCCTTCTTCTTCGGCGTGGACGATCAGGGTCTTGATGGTCTTTTCAATCGGCAGATTGAATTTCTCCACCAGGGCCGCGATGGTCTTGGTCTCTGGCGTATCCACCAGGCGCAGTTCTTCAGCCGGGGCTGGACGGGACGTTTCCCGTGGCACGGCTTCGGCTTTCTCGATGTTCGCCGCGTAGTCGGAACCGTTGCTGAACGCGATATCGTCTTCGCCGGACTCGGCCAGCACGTGGAATTCGTGGGAGCCGGCACCGCCGATGGAGCCATTGTCCGCTTCAACCGCCCGGAACTTCAGGCCCAGGCGTGTGAACACGTTGCAGTAGGCCTGGTGCATGCGGTCGTAGGTGGCCTGCAGCGATGCCTGGTCGGCGTGGAACGAATAGGCATCCTTCATGATGAATTCGCGGCCGCGCATCAAACCGAAGCGTGGACGGATTTCATCGCGGAATTTGGTCTGGATCTGGTACAGGTTGAGGGGCAGCTGTTTATAGCTGCTCAACTCGTTGCGCATCAGGTCGGTGATCACTTCTTCGTGGGTCGGGCCGGCGCAGAAGTCGCGGCCATGACGGTCCTTGAAGCGCAGCAACTCAGGGCCGTACTCTTCCCAGCGCCCGGATTCCTGCCACAGCTCGGCCGGTTGGGTGCTCGGCATCAACACTTCCAGAGAGCCGGCGGCGTTCATTTCTTCACGAACGATGGCTTCGACCTTGCGCATCACCTTCAAGCCCATGGGCAGCCAGGTGTACAGGCCGGAGGCCAGTTTGCGGATCATGCCGGCGCGCAGCATCAGCTGATGGCTGATCACGACCGCGTCGGAAGGCGTTTCTTTCTGTGTGGCGAGCAAATATTGACTGGTACGCATGGTAGGCCGTTGTCGGTTGCTTGGACTTGAAATGACTTGGGATTGTACGGGCGCAAACTGCTGGAGTACAGGCATCAGAATGCAGAGGGGGATGTGGGAGGGGGCTTGCCCCCGATAGCAGGGTGTCAGGCGCTTATGTGTCACTGACCCACCGCTATCGGGGGCAAGCCCCCTCCCGCATTGTCAGTCTTCGGCGGGTGGATTCAACCGAATCCGCCGATTCTCCTGATACCAGTGCAGCGCAATCAGCAACAGTGTCGGCACACCCAGCATGCAGGTGATCAGGAAGAAATTGTGATACCCGAATTTCTCCACCATCACCCCCGAATACCCGCCGATCAGGCGAGGCAGCAACAGCATGATCGAGCTGAGCAGCGCATATTGGGTGGCGGAAAACTTGAGGTTGGTCAGGCTCGACAGGTACGCCACGAATGCCGACGTGGCCAGGCCCGAGCTGAAGTTATCCAGGGAGATGGTAAAGATCAGCATCTGCAGGTCGGGGCCCATGTCGGCAAGCATCACGAACAGCAGGTTGGTCCCCGCCGAGGTCACGCCGCCGATAAACAGGATCGGCAGGATGCCGAAGCGCACGATCAGCAGGCCGCCCATGCCGGCGCCGAGCAGGGTCATGATCAGGCCGAAGATCTTGCTGACCCCCGCGATCTGGTCCTTGGTAAAGCCCTGGTCGATGTAGAACACGTTGGCCATCACGCCCATCACTGTGTCGGACATGCGATAGGTGGCGATCAGCCCCAGCAGCAGCAATGCCTGCCAGCGGTAGCGCAGGATAAAGTCGTTGACCGGCGTGAGTACCGGCGCCAGGCCCCGCCGACCCATGGCCGAAAGGCATAACGCGGTGAGGATGATATAGAGAATGGCACGCAGGAAAGCGCGGTCGTCCATCAGCAAGTCCCACAGGCTGACACCCTGAAACAGCACGCTGGCGAAGTCGGTGTTGAACAGTTGGGTGAACATCGCCGGTACGGACACCAGCAGGACGATCAGTACGAACACCGACACCAGCTGATGCACGAAGCTGTAGCGTCCGGCCTGCAACTGGGTGCGCAGCGGCACATTCGGTTCGCGCATGAACAGGGTGGTCAGCAGCGCCGGGATCATCAGCACGCCGAACAGCACATAGGTGCCGGTCCAGGCCGAGTGCTTATAGTTGAAGCCAGTGGAGCCGAAGCCTTCGGCAAAGAACAGCGCACCGGCCGTGGCCAGCAGGGCGGCGATGCGGTAGCCGGACATATAGCTGGCGGCCAGGGCAGCCTGGCGGCTGTCGTCGGCGATTTCCAGGCGATAGGCGTCGACTGCGATGTCCTGGGTGGCGGAAGCGAAAGCAACCACGACGGCAATGGCGATCAGCCAGGACAGGTGTTTCTGCGGGTCGCAGAAGCCCATGCCGATCAATCCGAGGATCACCAGCGACTGTGCAAGCACAAGCCAGGAGCGACGACGTCCGAGTTTACCGAGCAGTGGCAGGCGCCATTGGTCGAGCAGCGGCGACCAGACCCATTTGAAGGCATACGCCAAACCGATCAGGCTCGCATAGCCGATGGTCTCGCGGGCCACACCGGCCTCACGCAGCCACACCGAAAGCGTCGAGAACACCAACATGTAAGGCAAGCCGGCGGCAAAGCCGAGCAACAACAGCACTAACGTCGAGGGGCTGGCATAGGCGGCGAGCGCGGCGCGCCAGGTTTTACGGGGCATGGGCTGGAGTCTGCCTCAGATTCACGGAAACAAAGCGCGCACTCTAACCGCTGTGCTCTACCGGGCGCCAGCCATGGCGCTGAATATCCACGCGATTGTTGCGCACCGTGACGCCCTCATCGCGCAAGCGCGCCCGCTGCTCGTCCCCTGAGACGCTGCCCACCGGCAGGCTTATCCGACCACCGGCACCCAGCACGCGGTGCCAGGGCAATGTGGTGCCCTCGGGAAGTTGGCTCAAGGTGCGCCCGACCCAGCGTGCCGCGCGTCCCAGCCCGGCCAGTTGCGCCAGCTCGCCGTAGCTCACGACGCACCCTGGCGGGACTTGCGCCAGTGTCAGGTACAGCGCAGTGCGGCGCATCTCGGCGGGGTTTTGTGGAGCATCGGCAGGCTGATTCACTGTGGGCATATCCGTTGGGATCGTCGGTCTTTTGTAAGAAACGTCTGTAAGTATGCTGTTGAGAATTGAACTCAACACAAATCCTTGAGTCAGTCCTAGCTATCTAACACGATAATCGCCCCTTTTCGCCAACCTTGAGCTCCCCATCCGCTTATGTTGTCCAGAACCCTGCTGTGCCTTGCTGTCTTCAGTGCCTCCACGCCCCTGCTGGCCGATACCGTCTGGTTAAAAAACGGTGACCGCCTGACCGGCAAGATCAAGGTCTTCGACGGTGGCAAGCTACTGATCCAGACCGACTACGCCGGCGCCATTCCGGTGGACTGGAAGCAGGTGAAAACCCTGGAGAGCGACCAGGAACTGCTGGTCAAGCAGGACGCCTACACCGGCGAGAAAGCCAAGTCCCTGCAGGCGGCGGACGATGGCAAGGTGGTGCTGGCCAATGGTGAGGCGCCCAAGACCGTCGAGCTGGCAAGTATCCAGCAGATCATCAAGCCCAAGCCGGTGATCGAAGACCTGGTGTGGAAGGGCAATGTCGACATGGCGCTGGACTACAAGCGCGCCGAAACAGACACCAACGACTACGACATCGACTTCAAGACCACCGCGCGTCATGGCCAATGGCGCCATACCGGGCAGGGTGAATACAACCGCGAGTTCCAGGACGACGTCACCACCACCGACAACTGGGCCCTGGAGTATGACCTGGACCGCTTCATCACCGAGCACTGGTTCTGGCAGGGTCGTCTGACCTACAAGCGCGACAAGGTTGAAGACCTGGCGCGCCAACGTACCGTCGGTACCGGCCCGGGCTACCAGTTCTGGGACGACGAACTGGGTGCATTCTCCCTCGGTTCGTTGGTCAACCGCACCGATTACGAATACGCCGAAGGTGGTAAGGACAACTTCTATTCCCTCGCCATGAAGTGGAACTACAACCGCTACCTGGTGGGCAAGACCGTTGAGTTCTTCACCAATGGCGAGGTGGGCAAGCCTATCGACGGCCCGGCGGAGTACTCCCTGGATGCGGAAATGGGCCTGCGCTACAAAGTCACCGAGTGGGCGTCGCTCAACCTTAAGGCCGAGCGCGACGTGATCAGCGGCGATTCGGAAAGCAGCCTGAGCAAGACCCGCTATACCGCAGGCTTCGGCGTCGCCTGGTAAATCGAGCCCCTGGCAACCGGCGCGTAGATTGATTACCTTGTGTTGAGATCCATTCCCATACGCTATGGGCGGCTGAATACCCGAGGAGTCATACGTTGAGCACGCAGGTTGCCAAGAACGCCCGAGAGCTGTTGCTCAAGGAGTACCGTGGGGCTCTCTCCACATTGTCCAAAGCCATGCCCGGCTTTCCGTTTGGATCGGTTGTCCCTTATTGCCTGGACGATCAGGGTCGCCCGTTGATCCTGATCAGCCGCATCGCCCAGCACACCCATAACCTGCAAAAAGATCCCAAGTGTTCGCTGCTGGTCGGCGAGCGCGAAGCGGATGATGTGCAGGCCGTGGGGCGCCTGACCTACCTGGCCGAAGCCGAGAAACTCGAGGAGGGGGCCGCCATCGAGGCGGCCGCCGAGCGCTATTACCGCTACTTCCCCGATTCGGCCAACTACCACAAAGCCCACGATTTCGATTTCTGGATGCTCAAGCCGGTACGCCACCGTTATATCGGCGGGTTTGGCGCGATTCACTGGATCGACCAGTTGACCCTGGCCAACCCCTTCGCGGGCAAGGCCGAGCGCAGCATGATCGAGCACATGAACAGCGACCACACCAAGGCCATTGCCCACTACGTCGAGTTGGCCGGCTTGCCGACGTTCGAGCCTGCGCAATTGGCCGGCATCGACAGCGAAGGCATGCACCTGCGTATCGGCCAAGCTCTGCATTGGCTGCCATTTGCCGAGTCTTGCAACACGCCGACACAAGTACGCGAAGCCTTGGTTTCATTGGCCCACGCCGAGGTCTGGCCGAAAAAAGCCGCTGCTGAAGCTTGAATTCACGAAACGGCGACGTCATCTAAGGTGGACTGGCAAGGCATTCTTGCGTTGAGGAACCATTTGATGCGCCCTTTTTTATTGCTCTTTCTGCTGTTCCCGGTGTTGGAGCTGTTCGTATTCGTTCAAGTCAGCGGTGCGATCGGGTTCTTCCCGGCCCTGTTGCTGATCATTCTCGGCTCGATGCTCGGCGTCCTGGTGCTGCGCGTCGCCGGCCTCGCCACGGCGCTGCGTGCCCGTGAGAGCTTGAACCGCGGCGAACTGCCGGCCCAGACCATGCTCGAAGGCCTGATGATGGCGTTGGCGGGCGGCCTGTTGATCCTGCCGGGCTTTATCAGCGATGTAGTGGGCCTGGTCATGCTGCTGCCGTTCACCCGTAAATTGCTGGCGGGCAAGATGCGCCAGCGCGCCGAAGAGGCCGCGATTCGCCAACGTGCGTTCGCCGACGACCTGCAACCCCGTGGCGGCCCGGCTCCGCGCCAACCGTTGGGGCGAGAAGGCGATGTGATCGAAGGCGAGTTCGAGCATCGCGACAGCAAATAACCGCTTCACTGGCACGGCACCTTCGGGTGCCGTGTTGCTTTTATAGGCTGGCAGACGCAAAAAAATCATCGCCGGCCCCTTGTAATAAGCTTATGCGCCCTTATGTAACGGTCACCGCAAGGTTTCTGGTGGCGACACCGGACAGACTTCCGTGTTTCGCCCAGCGAACCGCGACCGGCACTGCCGGAATACAACCCGCCGGTATCGATACCGGCCGATGAAAAACACAATTAGGAGAGATCGACAATGAGCAAGCTTCGTCCTCTGCACGACCGCGTCGTAATCCGTCGCAGCGAAGAAGAAAAGAAAACCGCTGGCGGTATCGTTCTGCCAGGTTCGGCTGCTGAAAAAGCCAACCACGGTGTGATCGTCGCTGCAGGCCCAGGCAAGACTCTGGAAAACGGTGACGTACGTGCGCTGGCCGTTAAAGTCGGTGACAAGGTTGTATTTGGCCCTTACTCCGGCAGCAACACTGTGAAAGTCGACGGCGAAGACCTGCTGGTTATGGCTGAGAACGAGATTCTCGCTGTTCTGGAAGACTGATTTCCCCGCTCATTTTCCCGTTACTACAAAGTATTTAAGGAATATCGATCATGGCTGCTAAAGAAGTTAAATTCGGCGATTCCGCCCGTAAGAAAATGCTCACCGGTGTCAACATCCTGGCTGACGCAGTAAAAGCGACCCTGGGCCCGAAAGGCCGTAACGTGATCATCGAGAAGAGCTTCGGCGCTCCGACCATCACCAAGGACGGCGTTTCCGTCGCCAAAGAAATCGAACTGGAAGACCGTTTCGAAAACATGGGCGCGCAGCTGGTCAAAGACGTTGCCTCCCGTGCCAACGATGACGCAGGCGACGGCACCACCACGGCTACCGTTCTGGCTCAGGCCATCGTCAACGAAGGCTACAAGGCCGTTGCTGCCGGCATGAACCCGATGGACCTCAAGCGCGGCATCGACAAGGCGACCATCGCCATCGTCGCTGAGCTGAAAAACCTGTCCAAGCCTTGCGCCGACACCAAGGCTATCGCCCAGGTAGGCACCATCTCCGCCAACTCCGACAGCTCCATCGGCGACATCATTGCCGAAGCCATGGAAAAAGTCGGTAAAGAAGGCGTGATCACCGTTGAAGAAGGCACTGGCCTGGAAAACGAACTGTCGGTTGTTGAAGGCATGCAGTTCGACCGTGGTTACCTGTCCCCGTACTTCGTCAACAAGCCGGAAACCATGGTTGCCGAGCTGGACAGCCCGCTGATCCTGCTGGTCGACAAGAAAATCTCCAACATCCGCGAAATGCTGCCAGTGCTGGAAGCCGTTGCCAAAGCCGGCCGCCCACTGCTGATCGTTTCCGAAGATGTTGAAGGCGAAGCCCTGGCGACTCTGGTTGTGAACAACATGCGTGGCATCGTTAAAGTCGCAGCCGTCAAGGCTCCAGGCTTCGGCGACCGTCGCAAGGCCATGCTGCAGGACATCGCCGTCCTGACCGGCGGTACCGTTATCTCCGAAGAGATCGGCCTGAGCCTGGAAAGCGCCACCCTGGAAAACCTGGGTAGCGCCAAGCGCGTGACCATCTCCAAGGAAAACACCATCATCGTTGACGGTGCTGGCGTTGACGGCGACATCCAATCGCGCATCACTCAGATCCGTGCGCAGGTTGCCGAGACTTCCTCGGACTACGACCGTGAAAAACTGCAAGAGCGTCTGGCCAAACTATCCGGCGGCGTTGCAGTGATCAAGGTTGGCGCTGGTTCCGAAGTTGAAATGAAAGAGAAGAAAGCCCGCGTTGAAGACGCCCTGCACGCAACCCGCGCAGCCGTCGAAGAAGGCGTGGTACCTGGCGGTGGCGTTGCGCTGATCCGTGCTCTGGAAGCGCTGACTAACCTGACCGGCGACAACGCTGACCAGAACGTCGGTATCGCTGTGCTGCGTCGTGCTGTTGAAGCACCGCTGCGCCAGATCGCTGCCAACTCCGGCGATGAGCCAAGTGTTGTGGTCAACGAAGTCAAGAACGGCAAAGGTAACTACGGTTACAACGCTGCGACTGGCGTCTACGGCGACATGATCGAAATGGGCATCCTGGACCCTACCAAGGTGACTCGTTCCGCGCTGCAAGCAGCATCCTCCATCGGCGGCCTGATCCTGACCACCGAAGCTGCGATCGCTGATGCACCGAAGAAAGAAGGCTCGGCTGGCGGCGGTATGCCAGACATGGGCGGCATGGGTGGCATGGGCGGCATGATGTAAGCCAGCCTTACCCTGCGACTGAAAAAACCCGCCTGCAGTGATGCAGGCGGGTTTTTTTACGCCAGGCTTTTGATCGGCGTGAAGGCCATGAGCTTGGCACGCCCGATGTACCGACGGGGTGAAGCGATAGTGAAAAACTTGTGAACTGCGCCTGTTGGTTAAAAAAGCTTATAGACTCGCTCAGGTACCCTAGTCGTGAGTCAGCGTTGGCCTTAAGCTGCGCGAGCCAACACGGCCGTTACCGCGTACGGAGACACTGCCCATGCGAATTCTATTGGTTGAAGACAACCGCGATATTCTGGCCAACCTGGCCGACTACCTGGGGCTAAAAGGCTACACCGTGGACTGTGCGCAGGACGGTTTGTCGGGCCTGCATTTGGCCGCGACCGAGCATTACGACTTGATCGTGCTCGACATCATGTTGCCTGGCATCGATGGCTACACCTTGTGCAAACGCCTGCGTGAAGACGCCCGCCGCGACACGCCGGTGATCATGCTCACCGCCCGCGACCAGTTGGATGACCGGCTGCAGGGCTTCAAGTCCGGCGCCGATGATTATTTGCTCAAACCGTTTGCCCTGTCGGAATTGGCCGCGCGCATCGAAGCCGTGCTGCGCCGTGCCCAAGGTGGCGGTCGTCGCGCCCTGCAAGTGGCCGATCTGAATTACGACCTTGATACCCTGGAAGTGACCCGCGAAGGGCGCCTGCTCAAACTCAACCCGGTCGGCCTCAAGCTGCTCGCCGTATTGATGCAGAAAAGTCCCCACGTACTGCGTCGGGAAGTGCTTGAAGAGGCCCTGTGGGGCGATGACTGCCCGGACAGCGACAGTCTGCGCAGCCACGTCCACCAGTTGCGTCAAGTGATCGATAAGCCGTTCGCCAAACCGTTGCTGCAAACGGTGCATGGGGTGGGTTACCGCTTGGCCGAGGGCCGTGATGGAGTTTAAGCAAAGCCTTGCCCAGCGGATCATCATCGCCTTTGCCTTGATGAGTGCGTTGGTGGCGGGGGCCTTCGCCATGGGCATCGTCGCCACCGTGCACCTGGTGGAAGAGAAGTTGATCTCGGCAGGCTTGGGCGGTGACTTGCAGCGCCTGCTGCTGATGGACACCGTCGAGGACTGGCGGCACCGGCCCGAGCCCGACCAGCTGTTTTACTTCAGCGGTGGCCCCGGCGATTTTGAATTGCCCAAGGACCTGCGGCATCTGGAACCAGGGTTTCATGAGGTGTTTCGCGAGGCGCTGTCGTACCACGCGATGGTAGAAGTGGTCGACGGTCGGCGCTATGTGCTGCTGCAGGATCAAAGCGATTTCGAAGAGCGCGAGCGCGTGCTGTTTGCCGTGGTGCTGGTGGGCTTCGTGCTCAGCTTGGCGCTGGCGGTGTTCCTCGGCTGGGTGCTGGCCCGTAAGGTGATGGCGCCGGTGGTGCGCCTGGCCCGCCAGGTGCGGCACCGCGACCAGTTGCTGGGCCTGGCGCCGCCCCTGGCACCGGACTACGCCGCCGACGAAGTGGGGGAGTTGGCCGTGGCCTTCGACGCCACGCTGGGGCGCCTGCGCCAGGCGTTGTCCCGCGAGCAGCTGTTTACCAGCGATGTCAGCCACGAACTGCGCACACCGTTGATGGTGCTGGCCAGTTCCTGCGAACTGCTGTTGGAAAACCCGGCCATCGATCAGCGTGGGCGTAACCAGGTCGAGCGAATCGCCCGTGCCTGCGAAGAAATGCGCGAACTGGTGCAAACCTTCCTGATGCTGGCCCGGGCTCAGCATGATGACGGGAGCATGTCGCCCAAGGTCAATCTGTCCCAGGTGGCTGATGATCTGCTCGGCATCTGGCGCGAGCCTATCGAGCACAAGGGCCTGGAGTTGATCTACCAGCCGGGCAACCCTCTGGATACGCGCTACAACGCGACCTTCCTGCATGCCGTGATGGGCAACCTGTTGCGCAATGCCCTGCATTACACCGAACGCGGCTTTATCCGGCTTACCCTGGAACCGACCGGTTTTGTGGTGGAAGACAGCGGCGTCGGCATTCCCGAAGACAAGCGCGAAGCGATGTTCGAGCCGTTCGTACGCGGCAGTGAGAAACGCGGTGAGGGCCTGGGGTTGGGGTTGTCGCTGGTCCAGCGCATCTGCGAGAACCAGGGCTGGAGCGTTACCCTCAGCACCATGGAGCCCCATGGCTGTCGCTTTCATGTCCAGTTGAGTCAGGTCAACGCCTGACCGTTCCCCCTGCCGCTATCCTGCCAGAGATCCCCGTAAATCGGCGAAGATGGCCCCATGATATTGCCTGTATCTGTAAAGTCTTGAAATATATGAGATTGGACAGGACAAGTTTTTCACAATGGGTTGACCTGTTGATCACAGGTCGCTGCTTAAGGTTGTAGGCATCAGCAACTGGAGATCCGTTGATGCCTACCCCGATCAAACTCGAATTTTCCGAAAAGTACGACGACCAGCACGCCAACGAATATTTGCTCAAGCATCAGGACAATCTGGCGCGCCGGTTGTCCCACAAACGCGACGAGCAATTGGCCCGTGGCGCGTTGGCGATGGCCGGCGAGCCTGGCCTGGTGCTGGACCTGCCGTGCGGCGCCGGGCGTTTCTGGCCGTTGCTGGCGGAAAAGCCCAACCGCGTGATCATCGGCGCCGATAATTCGGCCTCCATGTTGAAGGTCGCGACGGTCGCCCAACCCGCGGATGTGGTGAAACGGGTACGGCCCTTGCAGACATCTGCCTTCGATATCGATTTGCCGGATAACTCGGTCGACAGCATTTTCTGTATGCGCCTGCTGCACCACATTGGTGATCCGGCGCACCGGCAGGCGATTCTGCGGGAGTTTCAGCGGGTTACCCGTGACAGCGTGATCATTTCGCTGTGGGTGGATGGCAATTTCAAAGCCTGGAAGCGCAAGCGTCTCGAAGGAAATCGTCGCAAGAAAGGTGAGCAGGAAGGTTACCAAAACAGATTTGTGTTACCGGCTGCTACTGTTGAGGCAGAGTTCGAGCAAGCCGGATTCCGTGTTCAGGAATCCCTGGACTTCATACCGCTGTACGCCATGTGGCGGGTATATGTATTGCGCAAGAGGTAACAGGATGGCAGTTGAGTGCGTAGCAGGCAGTCACGTAGCTCCGGAAGAACGCTTCGATTATTTCTGGCGTCAGCAAGGCGAATGGGTCGAAGAACCCAATCTCCGGCGTGGCGGTGAAAGTGGTGTACAGCGCGTACTCAGTGCCAATGGCCGGTTGCTCTACAGCAAGCGCCAGACGGGCCATATCTACCGCAGTTGGCTGCACCCGTTTGGGCGCCCCACCGTGCTGCGCGAGCGTGATGCCCTCAGGGGCCTGCGGCGGTTGGATGTACGCGTGCCCGAAATGGTCTTTTGTGAGGCGCGTCGTGACCCCGAGCACCGCTGGAAGGCACTGCTGGTAACCGCCGCCCTCGACGGCTTTGAAGAAATTGAACACTGGTACGCTGCCGGTGGCCGCGAACAGTACGGCGAGCGAGTGCACGAGCGCTTGCTCAAGGAGTTGGCCGGCACCCTGGCCCGCATGCATAAAGGGCGCTGGCAGCACGGTTGCCTGTACATCAAGCATATTTTCGTGCGGGTGACGGGCGAGGGTGACTTGGCCCAAGTGGAAGTGGCGCTGCTGGACTTCGAAAAATGCCGCCAGCGCTTGACCGCTTATCGGGCAGCCTCCCATGACATGTTGCAGCTGCGTCGCCATTCGTCGTGGAACAGCACCGACTGGGAAAAACTCAGCTACTTTTACGAGACGGCGTTTGGCAGCGCTATCAAGGGTTTAACCAAATGAAGCTAGAAATAGCACGAGGTTTGTTCCTGGTCGGGGCCATGGGCGTTGCAGCGCTGGCCCTGGCGGCGTGGGAGCAGCCTCGCACACAAGTGCTCAGCGCGGTGCAAGACGGCACGCAATGCCTGTTGCCGCGCGTCGCCAAGGCGAGTGTGGCGGCCAAGCCTGATCATGAGCTGTTGCTGTTCATGTTTGGTATGTCTCAAGCGATGAGGCCGCAGAGTTGAAACGATTCAAACCCCCGAAAAGGGCCTTGCGATGCGAGGCCCTTTTTTTTGCCTTTCAAACCTTACCCGCAGCGCGGCTGCTACGGATTTGTGCGGCGGTGGATTAGACGGTGTCTACGCAGGTCAGATCAGATGCAGGTGGTTATCCCAGAGCCCCGCCGGTAATTCCAACGGTTTGGCGACCAGCTGTTTCTGGCGGCAATCGTAGTAGCGGCAACGGCCCTGGCCCGAGGTGACGACAAAACCATCGGCCACTGCGCCAACGCCCGCGCAATCGGGCAACGGTCCATCCAGGCGCAGCTCGGCGGTGTCCATGTCCCAGATAAAGAAGCGGTTGCCACGCGGTGCGGTCAACGCCACCAGGCGCAATTCGCTGTGTACGGCGACGCTGGCGGTGTAATGCCCCATGGCCTGCAACTGCTCATCGGCCACCGGGAAGGCCACGAACGGCTGCCCCGGACGCTTGATTGCCAGCAACTCGGAGCGCTCCTGGGAAGGCCCCATGAACTGCTGGCCAGTGAGGACGGTGCCATCGCTGGCGATGCCCATATGGCGCACGCTGTTCATCTGCTGGCCAAGGGTTTCCTTGCTGATCAAGGTGCCGTCGCGCTGCATCAGCACCAGGCTCGGTTCCATGGCGTTGAGGTTCATCTCCACGCGGCTTTCGGCTTCGGTGCGAATGCCGCCGTTGGCCACCACCAGTGTTTCGCCGTCGGGCATCCACGACACCTGGTGCGGGCCGATGCCATGGGTTGAGATCTCGCCGCTGTGTACCAGGCGCTCGCCTTCGAACTTATACACACCGAGCAGGCCACGGCCGGGGTCGGACGTGTCGTTCTCGGTGGCGTACAGCCAATCGCCGCTCTTGTGGATGACCGCATGGCCATAGAAGTGGCGGTTGGCGTTCGAGGTGATGGTTTGCAGCAGGGTGCCATCGCGCAGGTCGATCAAATAGCTCTCGGTGCCCGGGCGGCGGGCGACAAACAGTGCAATCGGCAACGTCGGGTGGTTGATGATGTCGTGGCAGCGCTGGCCGACCTGAGTGGCAAACACCTGCTTGCCGTCCAGGTGAAAGCCCACGGCGTAGTGCTTGCCGTCTGCATCATCGCGCGCCGACAGCAGCAGCGGGCGCTTGTCCTTCCCTTTGAACAGCGTCCAGCCACCCAACGTAAGTGCGCTGAGCAGCACGCTGCCGATCGCCAAAGCCTGTCGCCTGAGCATCATCAGTCACCGTCGTTGGCATTGAAGCCCAGTTGGATCCCCAGCGCTTTGGCCAGCTCGCCTTCGTGCAGGCGGTGGACCACGTTGAGGCTGTCGTAAATGTCGTTGAGCTGCTGGCGCCCGGCGTCATCGTTCAACAGTTCGTTGAGGGTGCGCTGGTTGCTGGCGAACAGTTTCAACGAGGCGGCATAGGCCGCGTCGATCTTGTCGGCCAATGGCTTTTGATCCGCCGGCAGCAAACCACGCAGGCCCTTGTTGTCGACGCCGACCCACACGGTCTGGGCGGCGGCGAGGCTGGCTTCCAGGCTTTGCAGGGATGACTGGCTGCGCCATGCATCGGCCTGGAACGGCTGCGGGATGCCCTTGGTCTGGCGGCCCATGGGCGTGCCGAGTTTTTTCTTCAGGGTGTCCAGTGCGGTCACTTGTACGCGCAGCAGATCGGCGATGGCTTCGTGGGAATCAGCGTAGCGCTGGTTCGGAAACTTGCTCATCTGCGCGAGCATGCCGTCGGTGCTGTTCCAGCTGGCCAGGATCTCTTCGGCCAGGGCTTTCTGACGCTCACCGATAGCCACCAGCAGCGGGCAGTAGCGGGCTTTCTGCGCGTCGTCGGCGATGTCGGTCTTGGCGTCGTAGAGGATGTATTCGTAGGCCGACAGGCCCTGTACCACCACGCTGGATTTTGCCAGTGCGGCGCCGTCGATCTGCGGCTGGGCGGCGACCAGTTGCTCGACCTGGCGGCCCACGAGGTTCTTCTTGTCCGGCCAGAACTGCACCTGCCACGAGCGGTTGCCCTCAGCCAGCGGGCCGATCAGCAGCGGTTGCAACTCGGCCCAGGCTTTTTGCGCGTGGAGGAAGTCGGCGCGGGCGGTGTCCAGGCTTTGCTTGCCCTGGCAGTAGGCGAGGGCGCTGACGGCCAACTGGCGGTCGGCTTCGACCCAGCGGCTGTAGGTCGGCAGGATCACCTGCTTGGCGATCGCCGCCGAGGTCACTGCTTGCGGGTCTTGTGGCGAGCAGGCACCCAGGGCGAGGGCGGCCAGGCTGGTGAACAACAACTTGGGACGGAACATGTCGAGCTCCCTTCTGTAATTGGGGCGAAGCTTATAAAGAATTCAGGAACGCCAGCAACGCAGCACGCTGCTCGGCATTGAAGGACAACACATGCTGCTGCGCCGCTTGTGCTTCGCCGCCGTGCCACAGCACGGCTTCGAGCAGGTTGCGGGCGCGGCCGTCATGCAGGAACTGGGTATGGCCACTGACGGTCTGCGTCAGCCCGATGCCCCACAACGGCGGCGTGCGCCAGTCGCGGCCACCGGCCTTGAATTCTGTGCGGTTGTCGGCCAGGCCTGGGCCCATGTCGTGCAACAGCAAATCGCTGTAGGGACGAATCACTTGGTTGGCCAACTCGGGTTCGGCGGCATTCGCAGCGGTGGTGAACGTCGGCTTATGGCAACCCTGGCAACCGGCCTGGTAGAACAGGTTTTTCCCGGCCAGCACCTGCGGTGTGTTGACGTCGCGGCGCACGGGCACGGCCAGGTTGCGGGTGTAGAACAGCACCAGGCGCAGGATGTTATCGCTGACTTCCGGCCCGCCATCGGGGCCATTGCCGTTGGGCGCCTGTTTGCAGGCGACTTGGGCCTCGGTGCAGTCATCGAAGGGTCTCAGGGAGGTAGTGAGGCCCATATCACCAGAAAACGCGTGAACATTTTGTTGGTTGAGGTTGGGTTGCCCGGCTTTCCAGCCAAAACGCCCGAGTACGGTTTTTTGCTCGGCGTCATCCCAGACCCAATTCGCCCGGCCGACGAGGGCTTCTTTGTCGGCGGTCTTCGGCTCGGTATTGCGCAGGATGTCCGCGTCGCTGATGGCTTCGAGCAGGCCCAGGCCGATCATCGGCGGGGCGATGCGCGCGGAGAAGCGCGTGTCCGGGTGCATCGGGCCATAGCCGAGCTGGGTAATCTGCAGGTCGGGCTTGCGCAACTCGACGACGCTGCCGTCCTTGAACGTGACGTTGACCGGCGTGTAGTCGACCCGCACCTTGCCTTCCGGCAGTACGCCTGGCACTGCCATGTCCTGCAGTTGCCCACCGTAGACGGGCTCGGGTACCACCCCGGCTTGCTCGATGAGCTTGGCGTAGGGCGGCTGTTCCTGGATAGACACGGGGATCGACAGGCGCACCAGCATCGACACCGCATTGGCCGCGTCGGGCAGTGGCGGGTGGCCACGGCCGTCCTTGATATGGCAGTTCTGGCAGGCGTTGGTGTTGAACAGCGGGCCCAGACCATCACGGGCGGTGGTGGTGGACGGCGCGATCACCCAAGGGCTGCGAAAAAAGCTGTTGCCCACGCTGAAATCCAGGCGGCGCGTGGGCGACAGGTTGGCCGAGGGCAGGGAAAACGCATTCTGGTCGCGCTTGTTCACCGTCGTCGCGCCGCCGGCTCGCGATTCACCCGGCTCGGCCTTGGTGAAACGAGGGGCGTCATCGCAGGCGGTCAGGCTCAAGGCCATCAATGCTGCGCACAGGCGAAAAAGCGAACGAAACATCGAGTTTCCCGGACGAAGGCTGAAAATAAGGTCGCAAAGTCTAACAGGGCCGGGCGGATTGAATAAGAGCAATTATCGTTTGGTGGCATCCCGATTCATTCCCGCTAGAATGACCGCACATTTTTTTCTGGAGGTGGCCAATGCAGGCTCTCGACGCTTTGCTCAACCGTGTTTCCGTGCCGCGTTTGCTGGAACCGGCACCGACCCAGGAGCAGCGCGATGTGCTGTTCGCCGCGGCCATGCGTGCGCCTGATCACGGCCAACTGCGCCCTTGGCGTTTCCTCACCGTGGAAGGTGCCGCCCGTGAGCAGATGGGCACGCTGCTGGCCGAAGCCGCCCGCCTGCAAGACCCCGATGCCCCGCAAGCTGCCATCGACAAGGCCCAGAACGGCCCGTTGCGTGCGCCGCTGGTGGTGGTGGTTATTGCCCGTCTGCAGGAGCACTTCAAGGTGCCCAAATCCGAACAACGGCTGGCAGCCGCCTGCGCGGCCCACGGCATTCTGCTGGCGGCCTATGCCCAGGGGATTGGTGCGGTGTGGCGCACGGGTGAGTTGTCCTACTCGGCCCACGTCGCCAAAGGCCTGGGGCTGACCGCGGATGAGGAAGTGATTGGCTTCCTTTATTTGGGGACACCGCAGAACCCGCCGCGTACGGCGCCGAAGGAAGATGTGGCGGCGTTTGTGCAGGCCTGGCCCGGTCTTTGACAATGTGGGAGGGGGCTTGCCCCCGATTGCAGTGTGTCAGTCACCTCATCTGTAGCTGACACATCGCTATCGGGGGCAAGCCCTCTCCCACATGGGTCCTGTGGTGTTTGTTAAACCTTGAACTGATCCATGAGTTTCATCTGCTGGCTGGCCAAGGCATTGAGCTGGCTGCTGATGGCCGCCGACTCGGTGGCCTGGCCGGTGAGGGTTTCGGTCACGGTGCGGATCGCCGAGACGTTGCGGTTGACCTCTTCGGCCACGGCACTTTGCTGCTCGGCGGCGCTGGCGATTTGCAGGTTCATGTCGCTGATCACCGTCACTGCATCACTGATCTTGCCCAAGGCCTGTACGGCTTGATGGATCTGCCCGGCATTGCTCTGGGCCTGGCTTTGGCTGGAGTGCATGGTCGCCACCACCCCTCGGGTACCGCTCTGGATGCGTTCGATCACCAGGCGGATTTCCTCCACCGAGTCCTGGGTGCGCTTGGCCAGGTTGCGCACTTCGTCGGCCACCACCGCAAATCCCCGGCCGCTTTCCCCGGCGCGTGCGGCTTCAATTGCTGCGTTGAGCGCCAGCAGGTTGGTCTGCTCGGCAATGCTGCGGATCACTTCCAGGACTGAACCGATTTGTTCGCTGTTGACCGCCAGGGCTTCGACTTCGCCCACGGCCTTGCTGACTTCTTCGGCGAGGGTGGTGATGTCGCGGGTGCTCTGTTCGATGATCGACATGCCTTCACGCGCCGACTGGTCGGCGCCGCGTGCCGCGCTGGCGGCATTGGAGGCACTGTTGGCGACCTCGTGGGCGGTGGCGCTCATTTCGTTGGACGCCGTGGCCACCTGGTCGATTTCGCGGAACTGCACCTGCATGCCTTCGCTGGTCTGGCGCGCGATGGCCGAGGACTGGTCAGCCGTGCCACGCGCTTCGGTGATGCTTTGCTTGATCTGGGCGATGGTCGGTTGCAGCTTATCGAGGAAACGGTTGAACCAGTTCACCAATTCGCCCAGCTCATCCTTCTTGGCGTAGGTCAGGCGCTGGGTGAGGTCGCCGTCGCCGCTGGCGATGTCCTTGAGCATGGCGGCGACGCTGTTGATCGGACGAGTCACACCGGTGGCGGTGAGCCAGATCAGCAGCAAACCGAGCAGGCCGGCAGCGGCACCGACCAGCAGGGCCTTGAGGGTGCCGCTGGCTTGGGCTGCGTCGAGCACGCCTTGAAGTTTCATGCTGTCGGCAAGCATCACGTGTTTGGGCAGTTTGATCATTACACCCCAGGCTTTGGCATCGGCGATGGGCTTGACCGGGTAAACCGCGTAGATGGTGTCGCCTTGTTCGCGGTTGACATAGCTGCCACTGGCGAGCAGTTGCACGATCTCCTTGCCTTCTGCACCGAGGGTGTCGACCAGGTTTTTCCCAACCTTGGCGGGCTCGCCACTGTAGGCAGCAATCAGGCCGTTGCTGGAAATGATCTCCAGGTGTGCAGCACCGTTGAACAACTCTTTTTGCGCGGCGTCCGTGCTGGCTTGCAGGGTGTTGAGGGCGATATCGACACCGACCACGCCGATGACTTTACCGTCCACGATCATCGGCAAGGAGATGGTGGTCATCAGTACCGGTGTGCCGGTCACTGTGTCTTCATATGGGTCCAGCAGGCAGGTGCTTCGGGTGTCCCGGGGGCAGGTGTACCAAATGTTGTAGGGCGTTCCGCTGAGGTTGAGCGTGGTCTTGGTCAGGTCTTCCTCGACCATGATGGTGTTCAAGGCTTCACCTCCGACGCGGTTCCAGTAGCTGGAGAAACGGCCTTTTTCGTTGGACGCGCGGGACTTGTCATTGGCGAATTCGCTGTCCTTGCCGTCCAGGCCATTGGGCTCGAACGCCAGCCAGATGCCCAGCACTTTGCTGTTGCGTTCGAAGGTGGTTTTCAGGCTCTGGTTGAGTTCTTCACGCAAGGCGCCGGGGTCCAGCGAGCGCTTGGTGGCCAGGTTGCGCAGGTCTTTGACCTGATCGGCGATGGCCGTGATCACGGTAAGATTTTCGCCAAAGGTTTTCTGCAGCAGCACGGCTTGCTCCGCTGCCTTGGCTTGCAGCAGGTTCTGCACGCTGCTGGTGAGCATTCGCGAGCTTGAATCGCTGATCAGATGGTCGTTCTGGTTGGTTTCGTAAAGGTTGATGCTGATGATCAACGCTATTACGCCCAGCAGACATAGCCCGGACAGCAGCACGATTTTCAAACGTATGGAGAGGGTGTCGAACATAGGTTCACTCGCGAATGGGCGTGTGGAAATGCATGCAATCCAGGGCCAAGTCCATTCAGCGCTATGTCTGAAACATCGGCGTAACAAATCAATTCATGAGAGATAGGCGATGGGCGGTAGGAAACCACCTACAGCCAGCGTCACACGGGCTGTGCGAGTCGTTCGGGGCGTGACCAGATCCACAGGTTGCCCAGGCTCATCCCGGCAATCGCCAGGTAGATCGGCCAGCCGTGGTCGAGCATTAGCAGCATCAGGATGGCGCACAGCAGCATGCTCACGGTGGCGCTGACCTTGGCCCGACGCGCGATGATCCTGCCGTTGCGCCAGTTGAACAGGATCGGTCCGAACAGGCGGTGGTTTTCCAACCAGGCACTGAGGCGCGGCGAACTTTTGGTCGCGGCCCAGGCGGCCAGGAGGATGAATTCGGTGGTGGGCAAACCCGGCACCACAATCGCCACCAGCCCGATGCCCAGGCTGACGTAGGCCAGCAGGCCGAAGAGGATCTGTGCGATTTTCGAGGTGGATTGGGGTTTGCCGGTCATGGTGAAGCTTTTCTTGGAGGAAGGTTTACAAAAAGTCCGAACTTAAATGCGATCAAAATGTGGGAGGGGGCTTGCCCCCGATGGCAGTGCATCAGTCAACAAATAGGTCACTGACCCACCGCCATCGGGGGCAAGCCCCCTCCCACAGTTGATTGCATTTCAATGTGGGCGATCAGGCCAGTTCAGGGGCGCTAGCGTACGCCTGTTCCAGCAGCACGGTGAAGCGCACAAACGCATCCACCGCGCCTTTTTCCGCTGCGGCTTCTTCTTCGGCGCTCAACTCCAGGGCGTCGAGGGTGCGGGTGAAGCTTTTCCAGCCTTCGGCGCGACCACCGGCGGGCTCACCCAGGTGGCGGGCACCGAAGGTTTCGCTCAGGCCCAGGCCTACCGCGCGCTTGATCAGGAACGCAGCGCCCAGTTTGGAACCTTCGGATACGAACAACCAGCCCAGGGCTTCGGCCTTGCTCGGGTTCTTCAGTGCGCCCGCGACCGGGGCAGGCACTTCGGTATCCAGGTCTGCCAGGTCCAGCCTGGCGGCTTCGGCGCGGCACCGTTCGGCCAGGTCAGGCACGATCTTGATCAGTTCGGCATCGTTGTACAGGGGCACCAGTTCCGACTGGAACAGGTACTGCGCCACCACGAAACGCGCGAAGTTGGCCTGGGTTTCGAACGGGGCGTGGGCCTTGACCAGTGCATCCAGCTTGGTGTGCGGCTCGTGGGTGATTTGGTTCAGGCGCTGGGAGCGCAGGCTTGGGCGTTCTGCGGTAGGAGAAGCGGTCATGAAAAAGTCCTTGAGAAGGGGAGCGCCTTGTTGCCCTTAAAGAGAGCTGTTATCAACTAGACGAACAAGAAGACGCGGCACAGTAAAAAATCCTCACCTCGCCGCTGAAATTTCGCGAGGTGAGGGAAGCTTTGTCAGATGTCCCAGATCACGTTGATCGCAAAGTTGCGGCCCGGCTGGGTCAGGCGGTCGAGGTTGGCCGGTCCGGTCACAGCAGCTTCGCCGACACTGTCGTAGCTGCGCACGTCATCCCAGTTCCAGTACTTCTTGTCGGTGAGGTTGTAGAGGCCGCCGTTGATGGTCACGTCGTTGGTGACTTTGTAGAAGGCGGTCAGGTCGATAACACCGAACCCTGGGGTCTTGAAGGGGCCGCTGGTGTCGCCGTCCGGCGCGTGGAAGGTAGTGCTGTCGACGCGATCCTGCTTTTTCACCAGGGTCCAGCTCAACAGGCCACCGTAGTTGTCCTGGTCGTAGCCCAGGCCGAAGACGCCCTTGAGCGGGTTGACGCTGTTCAGCGGCTCGCCGTTATCGTCGTTGCGGCCGTAGGCATAGGACACCGAACCCAGGGTGTAGAGGCCTTGCGGGGCGCCGAATGGATCCAGGTTCAGGCGCCCTTTGGCCTCTGCTCCCTTGATGGTGGCGCGCTTGATATTGACGGCCTGGAACTGTTCGACGGTGCCGCCGACGACGGCGTTGTCTTCGTCGATAAAGTCGCGGTACTTGTTGTAAAACACGGCGATCTCGAAGGAGCCTTCGTCGAACTTGCCGCGAATCCCGGTTTCGATGCCTTTGCTGGTTTCTGGCTTGAGGTCGGGGTTCGGCTCGACGGTGTAGCCCAGGTTCAGGTTTTCAAAGCGGCCGTACAGCGCCTTGGCCGATGGCGTACGGAAACCTTCGGCATATTGGCCGAACCAGGTGTATTGATCCGTCAGGGCGTAAGTCAGGCCGAACTTGGGGGTCACACGGTGCCAGGTTTTTTCCTTGTCGCTCACCGGGTCCGCACCTGTCGGGTTGACGGTGTTGAGGAATTCCTGGGTCAGCTTGGGTTTGAGCTGGGTGTAGTCGTAGCGCACGGCGGGCAGGAAGGTCCATTTGTCCCAGGTGATCTGGTCCTGTGCGAACAGCGAATACGTGTTGATGGTCGGGTCGGGGAAGTCGCTGGACTTCTTCACGCTGTCAGTGGCAATCGGGCTGGGCGCGCCGATGGCGGTGCAACCGCTGCCGACGGCCACACAGGTCGCGCCGCCCTCGCGCGAGCCTGTGACTTTCTGCTGCTTGAGGGTGGTGCCATAGGTCACTTGGTGATCGGTTTCACCGAGGCTGAACGCTTTGTCCAACTGGGCATCGAAAATCCACTGTTTTTCCTGGTACAGCGTGTCGCGGGTGCGCAGGACACGACGACCTGACTGATAGATCTCGGCAGTGGTCTGGTCGGTCTTGGCGATCTGGTAATTGAGGCTGGTCTTGATCCGGTCGGCAATCGGCGACTCAAGGGCGAAGCTGTTTTCCAGGCCGAAACGTTCACGGGTAATGGTGTCGTTACCACGACGATCTCGGTAGAGGTTGAAGCCTCGGCCGCCGATGAACGGGCCGCCCACCGCGTTCTTCAGGTTGACGTCGCGATCATCCTTGTACTTTTCATAGGTCAGGCCCAGGCGGTTGTCATCGCCATAGTTCCAGCCGAGCTTGGCCAGCACGTTGGTGGTGCGCGCATCCTCGGGGTTGGCGCCGGTACGGGCCAGGCCGGTGGCGTTGTTGCCGTCGTAGGACTCGGTCTCATGGCCATTGCGCTGGCTCAGGTGCAGCAAACCATCGAAGTCCTGCACGCGGCCGGCGACGGTGCCGGAGGTGAGCCAGCTTTCATCGGCGGAGCTGTAGCCGGTCTTCAGGCGTGCGCCGACGTCCTGGCCGGGCTTGATGATGTCGTCCGGGTCGAGGGTGAAGTAACTCACGGCGCCGCCGATGGCGCTGCTGCCGTACAGCGCCGAGGCCGGGCCGCGCAGGATCTCGACGCGCTTGACGATCTCCGGGTCGACGTAGTTGCGGCGGGTCTTGGCGTAGGGGCCGTTGAAGAAGTTGTCGGGCACTTCCACACCGTCCACCTGGGTGAGGATACGGTCGCCGTCGATACCGCGGATGTTGAACCCGGCATTGCCGGCACGGGTGCCAGCGCCGCCCACCGAGACGCCGGGCTCGTAGCGCACCAGTTCGCGGATGTTGTTGACGTTCTGGCGGTCCAGCTCTTGGCGATCCTGCACGCTGACGGTGCTGGGTACGCTGTTCACATCCTGTTCGTTACGGGTGGCGCTGATGGTCACCTGTTGCAGGTTGAGGGTGCTGCCCGCTGTGCGCTTTTCCAGGACGATGTTGTTATTGCCCAGCTTGCGGTAGCTCAGGTTGGTCCCCACCAACAGCCGGTCCAGGGCTTTCTCAGGCGACAGTGCGCCGCGCACGCCAGGGGACGACACGCCCTGGGCCAGCTCGGCGGGCAGGCCGACTTGCCAGCCGGTTACGCTGGTAAAGGCGTTCAGCGCCGAGACCAGCGGCTGTTGCTCGATGCTGAAACTGTAGTTGCCGTGGCTGCGGGCGGCAGGTTCGGCGGCCGTCGCGGTCATCACTGGTGAACCGGCCAGCAGGATGGCGGCGGTCAGCAACGACAGCACGGGCGAGGAGGACCGGCGGTTGAAACGAGAGGACATCGAGAGCGCTCCGGAAGGTACAAATCTTATAGTTGCGAACCGAACCAAATAGGAATCAGTTGCATTGGCTAAGACGAGACGTACCGTCGAGGGCTATCGAGTAAAAATAATTCTCATTTAGTTGAGGATGACCAGCGCGGGGTATTCCGACAACTTCGCTGAGGTGATGTGGGCCAGGGAGCGCACCACATCCAGGGGTTGGTCGAGGCGGTAATTGCCGGTGACGGCAACGCTGGCGAGCTTGTCGTTGGTGTTGACGATCCAGCCGGGGTAGTAACGACGCAGCTCGGCGAGCACTTCGCTCATCGGGCAGTTTTCGAAAATCAGCCGGCCTTGGACCCAGGCCAGGTCTTTATTGGCATCCAGCCTGGCCGGTTGGCCAAAGCCCTTGGGCCCGATGCGGATGCTTTCGCCCGCGCTCAGGCGTACGCGGGCATCGTCGACGGTGTTGCTCAGGTCGACATCGCCGCGCTGCACCTGCACCTGGGCTTCGCCGTTGAGGTAGCGCACGGCGAAGGCGGTATCCCGCACGCTGGCGCGCACGGGGCCGGCGTCGATTTCCAGGGGCAGGCCATGGCCGGGCATGATTTCGAAAAAGGCTTCGCCCTGGTACAGGCGGGCGATGCGCTGGTGGTCCTTGATGCTGCTGGAAAACGCCGAATTGGTGTTCAGCAACACTTTCGATCCATCGTCCAATTGCAGGCGCTGGCGTTCGCCCACCACCGTGAGATGGTCGGCTTGCAGGCGCACCGGCAGGTTGCTGAAGCTGAACAGGCCGATCAACAGCACGGCGGCGGTGGCCAGCGGCTTCCAGTGCGGCTTGATCCGGCGCCAGCCGCTGGGCTTGCGCGGCGCGGCCAGGGCGACGGCGGCGCTGTGCACCGGCGCGCCACCCCAAGCGGCCTGGGCCTTGCCGAAGGCGTGGACGTGGGCGGGGTCTTGGGCCAGCCAGGCTTCAAACTCGGCCTGCTGCCCAGGCGCTGGGCACTGCAAGGCGATCAGCCAGTCGAGGGCTTGGTCCATAGCCGTGTTTTGCAACACCTCATGAGCCAGCTCATGGGGGCGCAGTTTATTCGGGTCCGTCACGGGGTTCCTCGGGTCTTCGCCACGTTCTATTCATCTTTCCTACAGCTTTGGTCCACTCTTCTGTCGGCTGAAGCTTAAGGCTGATCCAGTCTTTCGGCCACACCTACGCAAATAGCCATGATCAATTTCAGTTCCTTTTGCACGGTGCTCAAGGACACGTCCAACTGATCGGCAATCTCCTGGTAACTGCAACCGTGCAGGCGGCTGAGGATGAAAATCTGCTGCTGGCGCGCGCTCAACTGGCCGAGGCTGATGCTCAGGTGTTCAAGCAATTGCTCGGCCTGGGTTGCGTCTTCGGGGGTGCTGATGGGGGCGGCGACGCTTTGCAGGATGTCCAGCGGTACATCTTCCTGCAGCGTGCGCGCCTGAATCCTGCGCGATCGCAGGTGATCCAGCGCCAGGTTACGCGCGGTTTGGTAGACGAAGGGTTCGAGGTGATCGATCGGCCGCTCGCTGAGGGCCCGGGTGACGCGCAAGTAGGTTTCCTGCAACAGGTCCTCGGCGGTGCTGTGGTTATTCACCATCCGCTGCAAGGTGCGTAGCAGAATCACCCGTTGGGTGAGAAAGACTTGGTTGAAGCGAGATTGGCTCACAGTGATACCAGACCGATTTGCAGTTAATGATAATGCTTATCATCAACTCAAATGGCAAGTGGCTATTTCTCTGGGTCTACATAGAACAAATGTGGGGGGAGGGCAGTGCGACGATTCGACTGGCCCCTCCCACAGGACCGCCTTATTCGGCGTTGCACAGCGCCAGGCAGTTATCCAGCATGCGGTTCGAGAAGCCCCACTCGTTGTCATACCAGGCCAGTACTTTCAGCAACTTGCCGCTGACCTTGGTGTGGTTGGCGTCGAAGATCGACGACAGCGGGTTGTGGTTGAAGTCACTGGAAACCAGCGGCAGGGTGTTGTAACCGAGGATCTTCGAGTGCTGGCTGGCTTCTTTGAGCAGCGCGTTGACTTCATCGGCAGTGGCTTCTTTCTTCAGCTGCACGGTGAGGTCCACCAGCGACACGTTGATCACCGGCACACGCACGGCCATGCCGGTCAGCTTGCCTGCCAGTTCCGGCAGTACAAGGCCGACCGCTTCGGCAGCGCCGGTCTTGCTCGGGATCATGTTCTGGGTGGCCGAACGCGCACGGTACGGGTCGGTGTGGTAGACGTCGGTCAGGTTCTGGTCGTTGGTGTAGGCATGAATCGTGGTCATCAAGCCGCTTTCGATACCCAGCTCACGGTGCAGCACCTGGGCGACCGGCGCCAGGCAGTTGGTGGTGCACGACGCGTTGGAGATGATCTGGTGGGATTGACGCAGGATGTCGTGGTTCACGCCGTAGACCACGGTCGCGTCCGCGCCTTTGGCCGGTGCGGAGATGATCACCTTGCGTGCACCAGCGCTAATATGGGCGGCAGCCTTGTCACGGTCGGTGAACAGGCCGGTGCATTCGAACACCACGTCGATCTTGTGCGCAGCCCACGGCAGGTCGGCCGGGTTGCGAATGGCGCTGACGGCAATCCGGTCACCATTGACGGTCAGGCTTTCCTGATCGTGGGCGACCTCTGCATCGAAAGTGCCATGCACGGTGTCGTATTTAAGCAGGTGGGCGTTGATCGAGCTGTCGCCCAAATCATTGATGGCGACGATCTGCAAATCCTGGCGATAGCCTTGGGTATACAGTGCGCGCAGGACATTACGGCCGATACGGCCAAAACCATTGATTGCGATACGAAGAGTCATTGGAAAGTGCCTGTCGTCGATTTGTTGTAAGAATTACAAGATTATTCGCATAAAAATAGAAAACAAGCCTTTTTAGTGGCAATATTTTGTTCAATCTACAACGAGTGACCTGAATCAACTGGTCCGATGATCCAAACGACTCTCTGCCATCCCATGAGCTGCGGGCGTTTGATCAGCATAGACACTCAGGTCGCCACATCCGTTAGCCTGGAGTTCTACACATGCATCCCCGCGTCCTTGAGGTCACCGAACGGCTTATCGCCCGCAGCCGCGCCACTCGTGAGGCTTACCTTGCGCTCATTCGCGGCGCAGCCAGCGACGGTCCGATGCGCGGCAAGCTGCAATGCGCCAACTTCGCCCATGGCGTGGCCGGTTGCGGCACCGAAGATAAAAATAGCCTGCGCATGATGAACGCCGCCAACGTGGCAATTGTTTCGTCATATAACGACATGCTCTCGGCGCATCAGCCGTACGAACATTTTCCTGAACAGATCAAGAAAGCCCTGCGCGAAGTCGGCTCGGTCGGTCAGTTCGCCGGCGGCACCCCCGCCATGTGCGACGGCGTGACCCAAGGCGAGCCCGGCATGGAGCTGAGCCTGCTCAGCCGTGAAGTCATCGCCATGTCCACGGCGGTAGCGCTGTCCCACAACATGTTCGACGCCGCGCTGATGCTGGGCATCTGCGACAAGATCGTGCCAGGCCTGATGATGGGCGCGCTGCGCTACGGCCACCTGCCGATGATCTTCGTACCCGGCGGGCCGATGCCGTCGGGCATCTCCAACAAGCAGAAGGCCGACGTGCGCCAGCGCTACGCCGAAGGCAAGGCCACTCGCGAAGAGCTGCTGGAATCGGAGATGAAGTCCTACCACAGCCCCGGCACCTGCACGTTCTACGGCACCGCCAACACTAACCAACTGCTCATGGAAGTGATGGGCCTGCACTTGCCGGGCGCTTCGTTCGTCAACCCGTACACGCCGCTGCGTGACGCCCTGACCCGCGAAGCCGCGCACCAGGTCACGCGCCTGACCAAGGCCAACGGCAACTTCACGCCGATCGGCGAGATCGTCGATGAGAAATCCATCGTCAACGCCATCGTTGCGCTCAACGCTACGGGCGGCTCCACCAACCACACCCTGCACATGCCGGCCATCGCCATGTCGGCGGGCATCATCCTCACTTGGGACGACATGGCCGACCTCTCCGAGGTGGTGCCGACCCTGTCCCACGTGTATCCAAACGGCAAGGCCGACATCAACCACTTCCAGGCGGCGGGCGGCATGTCGTTCCTGATTCGCGAGCTGCTCGAAGCCGGCCTGCTTCACGATGACGTCAATACCGTGGCCGGCAAGGGCCTGAGCCGCTACGTCCAGGAACCGTTCCTGGTCGATGGCGAGCTGGTCTGGCGCGACGGCCCGATCGAAAGCCTCGACGAAACCATCCTGCGCCCCGTGGCGCGCGCGTTCTCGCCGGAAGGTGGCCTGCGTGTGATGGAAGGCAACCTCGGCCGGGGCGTGATGAAAGTTTCCGCCGTGGCCCCGGAGCACCAGATTGTCGAAGCACCGGCGGTGGTGTTCCAGGACCAGCAGGACCTGGCCGATGCGTTCAAGGCCGGCCAGCTGGAAAAAGACTTCGTCGCGGTCATGCGCTTCCAGGGCCCGCGCTCCAACGGCATGCCGGAACTGCACAAGATGACGCCGTTCCTCGGTGTGTTGCAGGACCGTGGCTTCAAAGTCGCACTGGTGACAGACGGGCGTATGTCCGGCGCGTCGGGTAAGATCCCCGCCGCGATTCACGTCAACCCCGAAGCCCAGAGCGGCGGGCCACTGGCACGGGTCAAAGATGGCGATATCATTCGCGTCGATGGCGTCAAAGGCACCTTGGAGCTTAAGGTGGACGCCGAAGAATTTGCAGCGCGCACGCCTGCCACGGGCCTGTTGGGCAATAACGTGGGGGCCGGTCGCGAGCTGTTTGCATTTATGCGCTTGGCCGCAAGCTCCGCAGAGCAGGGCGCCAGCGCCTTTACCTCTGCCTTGGAGACGCTTAAGTGAAGCTAGCGCTGGTCGGTGACATCGGGGGTACCAACGCCCGTTTTGCGTTGTGGCGAGATCAGGCACTGCATTCGATTCGGGTGCATGCCACGGCTGATCACCAAAGCCCTGAGGACGCGATCAAGGTCTATCTCAAGGAAGAAGGCCTGCAAATCGGCGACATCGGTGCGGTGTGCCTGTCCGTCGCCGGGCCGGTGAGCGGGGATGAATTTAAATTCACCAACAATCACTGGCGCCTGAGCAAGACTGCGTTTTGCCAGGCCTTGCAAGTGGATGAGCTGCTGCTGGTGAATGACTTCTCGGCCATGGCCCTGGGCATGACTCGCCTTAAACCCGACGAATTCCGCGTGGTCTGCGAAGGCACGCCGGAACCGTTGCGTCCGGCGGTGGTAATCGGTCCGGGCACCGGCCTGGGTGTCGGTACCCTGCTGGACCTCGGCGCAGGTCGTTACGCGGCGTTGCCAGGGGAGGGCGGCCACGTCGACCTGCCCCTGAGCAGCCCACGGGAAACCCAGCTGTGGCAGCATATCTACAACGAGATCGGCCACGTCAGCGCCGAAACCGCCTTGAGCGGTGGCGGTCTGCCGCGGCTGTACCGGGCGATTTGTGCGGTCGATGGCCACACACCGGTGCTCGACACGCCCGAAGCCATCACGGCGGCGGGCCTGGCCGGCGACCCGGTGGCCATGGAAGTGTTGGATCAATTCAGCATCTGGCTGGGCCGGGTAGCGGGCAACAATGTGCTGACCACCGGTGGGCGCGGGGGGGTGTATATCGTGGGTGGGGTGATTCCGCGGTTTGCCGACTTTTTCATCAACAGCGGATTTGCCAAGAGCTTCAGTGACAAAGGCTGCATGAGCGACTACTTCAAAGGCATTCCGGTGTGGTTGGTGACCGCGCCGTATTCCGGGTTGACCGGGGCTGGCGTCGCATTGGAACAGGCGTTTGCCTGATCCGCATCACCTATAACAACAAGGAGGACCCCGTGAGCGTAATCAGTAAATCGATTCTCCTCGTCGATGACGACCAGGAAATCCGCGAATTGCTGCAAACCTACCTCAGTCGCGCCGGTTTCCAGGTGCGTGGCGTGCCGGATGGCGCGGGGTTCCGCCAGGCGATGAACGAGGCACCGTGCGACCTGGTCATCCTCGATGTGATGCTGCCGGACGAAGATGGTTTCAGTCTCTGCCGCTGGATTCGCCAGCACCCGCGCCAGGCGCAGGTGCCGATCATCATGCTCACCGCCAGTTCCGACGAAGCCGACCGCGTGATCGGCCTGGAACTGGGGGCCGACGACTATATCGGCAAGCCGTTCAGCCCCCGCGAGTTGCAGGCACGGATCAAAGCCCTGTTGCGTCGCTGCCAGTTCGGCCAGGAGCGCAGCGGAAATGGCGATGTGCTGGTGTTCGATGAATGGCGCCTGGACATGATCAGTCACCGGCTGTTCCACGTGGATGGCGAAGAGGTGATCCTCTCCGGTGCCGACTTTGCCCTGCTCAAGCTGTTTCTCGATCACCCGCAACAGATTCTCGACCGCGACACCATCGGCAACGCCACCCGTGGCCGTGACCTGATGCCGCTGGACCGGATCGTCGACATGGCTGTCAGCCGCCTGCGTCAACGCCTGCGCGATACCGAAAAACCCCCGAGGCTGATCCGCACCGTGCGCGGCAGCGGTTATCAACTGGCAGCCAGCGTGGTTGCCGGCAATGCCCACTGAACTGCTGACCGAGCGTCGCCGCCGCTTCCCGGTCCCGCGCTCATTGCTGGGGCGCATGTTGCTGCTGACCTTGCTCGCGGTGCTGTTCGCCCAGGCGCTGTCCAGCGTGATCTGGGTTTCGCAGTTGCGTGCCACCCAGCTCGAAGGCCTGGTCACCAGCGCACGTAGCCTGGCGCACTCGATGACCGCCAGTGTGAGTTATTTCCGTTCGTTGCCGGTGGCCTATCGGCCGTTGGTCCTTGACCAGTTGCGCAGCATGGGCGGCACCCGTTTTGTCGTGACCCTCAATGACCGGCCACTGGACATGCAAGTGCTGCCGCAAACCCCGCGTAAACAGGCGGTGCTGGTGGCCGTGGATGAAGTGCTGCGCCAGACCTTGGGCGCCAACGTGCCAATCTCGGTGGAGTTCGTCAGCGCTGAAGACCTGCGCATCTTCAACGCCGGCTTGAAACTGGATGAGTTGCCGCGCTCCTGGGCGCATTACGCGCTGACCCTGGAACCCGTCAACCCGCCGGTATTGGTGACCCAGATCGAACTCGCCCCCGGCGAATGGCTGTACATTGCTTCGCTGTTGCCCGAGCCCTACACCAGCCTGGAAGAACAGGGCCTGCCGTCCCAGCAGGTGTGGTTTATCGTGCTGACCAGCGGCTTTTTGCTGCTGTTCATCGGCCTGCTGGTGCACTGGCAAAGCCGGCCGCTCAAGCGCCTGGCGCGGGCGGCGCGGGACATGTCCCTGGGCGCCGATGTGGAGCCGGTGGCCGAAGGCGGCGGCAGCGAAGTGGTGGAAGTGGGCCGCGCGTTCAATGCCATGCGCGAACGCATCAGCCGTTACCTCACGGAGCGCAGCCAGTTGTTCAGCGCAATTTCCCACGACCTGCGCACACCGATTACCCGCCTGCGCCTGCGCGTGGAATTGCTCGAAGACGAGAACCTGCAAACCAAGTTCGGCCGTGACCTGGATGAGTTGGAGTTGCTGGTCAAAGGCGCGCTGCAATGTGTGAAAGACACCGATATCCACGAGAACATCCAGCCGGTCGACCTCAACCATGTGCTCGAATGCCTGGTGGAGCCTTATGTGGCGCCCAACGGTAACGGCCGGGTCACCTTGGACGGCGCAGCGGTGGCGGCTTACCCAGGTAAGCCGCTGGCGCTCAAGCGCTGCATCGGCAACCTGATCGACAATGCCTTGAAGTATGGGCAGAACGCCCATTTGCGTATCGAGGACGATGGCGCAGAGTTCATCCTGCACGTCGACGATGAAGGCCCTGGTGTGCCGGAACAGCGCCTGGAACAGGTCTTCGAACCGCACTTTCGCCTGGCCGGCCAGCAGCAGGGTTACGGTTTGGGCTTGGGTATTGCCCGTAACATCGCGCACAGCCATGGCGGTGAAGTGAGCTTGCAGAATCTGCGTGAGGGGGGCTTGCGGGTGACGTTGCAATTGCCCCGGACCCTGGACTGAAAAACACGGTTGGGCAAATGTGGGTCAGACGCTTTGGCGCAGTCTGGCCAAATCCCTCAACGGCGGTGCCCCAAACAACCGGCTGTACTCCCGGCTGAACTGCGACGGGCTTTCATACCCCACCCGATACCCTGCCGCCGACGCTTCCAGCCCTTCGGCAATCATCAGCCGACGTGCCTCCTGCAAACGCAGCTGTTTCTGGTACTGCAGCGGGCTCATGGCCGTAATCGCCTTAAAACGGTGATGCAGGGTCGAGACGCTGAGGTTCACTTCCTTGGCCAGGTCATCGATGCGCAACGGTTGTTCGTAGTTGCCATTGAGCCACTTGATCGCCTGACTGACGCGATGGCTTTGGCTATTGGCCACGGCAATTTCATACAGGCGATAACCCTGCGGCCCGCGCAGCAGGCGGTAGAGAATTTCACGATTGATCAGCGGCGCCAGCATGGCGATGTCTTTGGGCGTATCCAGCAGGCGCGCCAGGCGCAGCACGGCGTCGAGCAACTGGGGGTCGATGCGGTCCACATACATCCCGCGCGATGTCGGGCGCGTGGGCACGCCCATGGGGCCGGCCTCGGCGATCAAGGCGGTGAGCTGCGCCGGGTCGATATTGATGCGCACTGACAGGTTCGGATCTTCCGGCGTGGCATCGATGATCCGCCCGGCCACCGGCATCGCCACCGAGAACACCAGGTAATTGAGCGGGTCGTAGGCAAAGATTTCGTCGGCCAGGCGCACTTCCTTGCTGCCGTTGGCGAGGATGCACAACGCAGGCTCCACCAGCACCGGCATGAAGTCACGCGGCGTGTTGTGGCGGTTCAGGAACAGTGACGTAATCGCGGTGCCATAGGAGCCGTCTTCCCAGGTATGGCGATGCACGATGCTCGCCAGCTCGGCGCGCTGTTTTTCCGTCTCGGCGTCGAGGGGCATGGACTGATGTTCGGGCGACGGCATAAGGCGTCCTCTGCATGCTTTTTTGATGGGCTCAGCTTAGCGGCGGCTTTTCAAACAGTGTTAGGTCGATTCTGCACAATCCTTGCCTGATCCTGCGACACCGCGTGAATCAGGCAAGCGCCGGGGCTGTCAACTCCCTGAAATAAGGCGTTGGTCTGTGGAATAAACCGGCGGGCCGAACGTCCTGTCTACGCTTCTCGCAGGATTGTGCAATAAGCCTGCAGGAATTGACTAACCGCGCCCGCACCCGCGCCGTTATCTTTGATCCTGTGGCAACACGCCCTCACAGTGCTTGCCGAGCATCACTTCTCAACGGGAGAGTCGAACATGTCCACCCCCATTCCCGCGAGCCATATGGCCTTTATCCGCGCCCGCACCGGGTGCAGCACCGAACTGGGTGCACGCTTGAGCAGTTTGATCGAACCGGGCCGTCAGGCTCAGGGTTGCCTGCAGTTCTCGTTGCAGCATTCCCAGGTCGATCCCGATGTCTGGTTGATCTCGGGTTTCTGGAGCAGCGAGCAGGCGATGAGCGCCTACTTCAACTCGCCGGCCCTGATGATCTTTACCGAGCTGTTGAACGACATGGTCGTGCGCAGCATGGACTTCCAGACCTTCACCGATGCCTCTGCCGCCAATGCTTACGGCGAGTACCTGCAACTGGCCGGTTAATGGTTAGAATGGCCCACTTTTCCATTGGCCAGGACCTGCAACATGGCACGTAAACAATTTGCCCACCACGAAGCCGTTTCCGCCGTAGTACCGGGTGAAGGGGGCTACAGCGCCGCCGTCGCCGTCAAGGCACTGGATGGCATGGGCGCACCGCAGTTTCACAAGATCCTGGATGGACAGACGTTCAAGACCGCCTCCGATGCCGATGATGCAGCCACCGTGCAGCTTGAACGGTTGATCGGTGTGGATGAAGAGGGTCAACTGACCTGGGCGAGCGCCGCCAGCTGAACAACGCTGACAATCTAATGTGGGAGGGGGCTTGCTCCCGATAGCAGTGTGTCAGTCAACAAAGAGGTTGAATGTGCCATTGCCATCGGGGGCAAGCCCTCTCCCACTTTTTGACTGTATTTCAGTCAGGGTTTGCTGGCGCCTGGGCGGTACATCTTGAACAACGCCTCCGGCCCCAGCTGGAAGTAATCCGCCGGGCCGCCACCGCGCAAAATCGGCTCGGCGGCGGCGGTGTCGTACACCCCATCCTTGAGCAACCACTTGGCAATGTGCACCGCGACCACCTCGCCCAGCACCAGCCAGCTTGGTACCAGCTGTTTGTCAGCGCGCTGCAGCTGGATGATCTGCGTCACCTTGCACTCGAACGAAACCGGGCTCTCGCCCACCCGCGGCACGCCAATGATTTTCGACGCCACCGGCGTCAGGCCGGACAGCTCGAACTCATTCACATCCGGCGAGACGGCCGCGCAGCTCTGGTTCATCTGCTCGGCCAACGGGCGGGTGGCCAGGTTCCACACAAACTCGCCGGTCTGTTCGATGTTGTTCAGGCTGTCTTTACGCCCGACGCTGGAAAACCCAATGATCGGCGGAATGTAGTTGAACGCATTGAAGAAACTGTAGGGCGCCAGGTTCAGGCGCCCGTTGCTGTCGTGGGATGAAATCCAGCCAATCGGCCGTGGCCCGACAATGGCATTGAACGGGTCGTGTGGCAGGCCGTGGCCGTTGGCCGGTTCGTAGAAGTGGATAGCGTCAGACATGGCCGGGCTCCTGCTGCGGGGTTCTGGGAGGCCGCCATAGTGCAATCCACGGCGACGAATTTCCATCGATCCTATGGAATTTGGCGACCCTGGGCGACTTCCTGACCAGGCCCCATGAAAAGGGCGGGTGGAATTTCGGCACCATTGGATCATCGGCGGTATTGGCGGCGGTGCTGGTGGTGGTGATTGCCGGGGCGTCGTATGCACAGCGTCGGTATGGCCGGAGCCCGGTAGCAGAGGTGTCCTGATTCAAAATGTGGGAGGGGGCTTGCCCCCGATGGCAGTGTTTCAGCTAATACAACCCTGGCTGGTCCACCGCCATCGCAGGCAAGCCCGCTCCCACATTTGTTACTGCATTCAACCGTTAGTCCGTGGTAATCCGCGAATGCTTGCGTGTGTCCTTCATGGTCACATAGACCACCAGCGACACCGCGATACACGCGGTCACGTACCAGTAGTAACCGGTTTCCATGCCGATGCTCTTGAACCACAGCGCGATGTATTCAGCGGTACCGCCGAAGATCGACACGGTCAGCGCATACGGCAGGCCCACGCCCAGGGCGCGGATTTCGGTCGGGAACAGTTCAGCTTTGACCACTGCGTTGATCGAGGTGTAGCCGCTGACGATGATCAGCGCCGCCATGATCAGGAAGAACGCGCCCCACCAGGTCTGGATCGTGTGCAGGGTGGTGAGGATCGGCACGGTGAACAGGGTGCCGAGGATGCCGAAGGCGATCAGGATCGGCCGACGGCCGACTTTGTCCGACAGCCCACCGACAATCGGTTGCAGGCACATGAACAGGAACAGCGTTGCCGCCGAGATGGTGGTGGAGTCGGAAATGCTCATGCCGACGGTGTTCACCAGGTACTTCTGCATGTAGGTGGTGTAGGTGTAGAAGGCCAGGGTACCGCCCATGGTCAGGCCGACCACGGTCATCAGTTCCTTGGGGTGGCGCATCAAGGTGCGCATGGCGCTTTCCTTGGCTTTTTCCTTCTTGGTGAACGACTCGGTTTCTTCCATGCCGCGACGCAGGTACAGCGCGACCACTGCGCACAGGGCGCCGATGGCGAACGGGATACGCCAGCCCCAGTCGTACAGTTGCTCGGTGGTGAGCACTTGTTGCAGCACGATCAGTACCGCCAGGGCGATGAGCTGGCCGGAGATCAGGGTCACGTACTGGAAGCTGGAGAAGAAGCCGCGACGTTCCTTGGTCGCCATTTCACTCAGGTAGGTGGCCGAGGTGCCGTATTCGCCACCGACCGACAAGCCTTGCAGCAGACGCGCGAATACCAGCAGGATCGGCGCGCCGACGCCGATGGTTTCGTAACCGGGACTCAGGGCGATGATCAATGAGCCGAAGCACATCAACAGGACCGAAGCCATCAGTGCCGCTTTACGACCCGCACGGTCGGCGTACAGGCCCATCAGCCAGCCACCGATCGGGCGCATCAGGAAGCCCACGGCGAAGATCGCGGCGGTGTTGAGCAATTGGGCGGTGGTGTCGCCTTTCGGGAAGAAGGCTTTGGCGAAGTACAGCGAGAAAGCGGCGTAGACGTACCAGTCGTACCACTCGACCATGTTGCCGACCGACCCGCTGAAGATCGATTTGATCCGGCTGGAGGTGGAGCGTTCTTTAGCCGGCGCGGCCGCCGACCCCAGAGGCAAGGTGTTGGAGTTATCCATTGAAGGATCCTTCATCTAGTTGTTTTTATGGAGCGGCGCGAGCGCAGCCTGGCTGGGGCTATAGCAGGAGCTGTGCCAGATAGATGAAGGTCCGGTCTAGAAGGGTCTGGGGTTTATTTTGAGCGGAAAGTCGCTGATGTTTTTTAGGGGGATGAGCGGAAATCCGCTCATTCATCTTTCAGGAACATGTCCCTGGCCAACCCATGGCGCTGCATCTTTTCGTTGAAGGTGCGCCGTGGCAGTTGCAACTCCGACAGCACCGCCTTGATGTCGCCTTTATGCCGGGTCAATGCAGCCTTCAGGCAATGGGCCTCGAACGCCTCCTGCTGCGCGGCCAACGATTGCCCGGCTTCGATCCCTTCTGGCTCCGGCTCGCCAAGGCCCAACACCTGACGTTCGGCGACGTTGGCCAACTCGCGCACATTGCCCGGCCAGTCATGGCTGAGCAGGCGCCCCAGTTGCACGCCGCTCAGCGGTTCGACGCTGCGGCCCAGGCGCTCGGCGGCGCTTTGGGCAAAGTGGTCGAACAGCAGCGGAATGTCTTCGCGGCGCTCGCGCAGGGGCGGCAGGCGCAGTTGTGCAACGTTGAGCCGATAGGCCAGGTCTTCGCGAAAGCGCCCGGCGCGGGCTTCTTCCAGCAGGTCCGGCTTGGTGGCGGCGATAATGCGCAAGTCCACGTGGATGCTCTGGTTGGAGCCTAACCGCTCTAACTTTTGCTCCTGCAGTACGCGCAACAGCTTCACTTGCTGGGCGAGGGGCATGCTTTCGATTTCATCGAGGAACAGCGTGCCGCCATGGGCGTACTCCAGTTTGCCGATACGCTTGCCCTGGGCGCCGGTGAAGGCGCCGCTTTCGTGACCGAACAGTTCGGCCTCGAACAACTGCTCGGGGATCGCCGCGCAATTGAGCGCCACGAACGGTTTTTTCGCGCGTGGGCCGAAGTCATGCAGGCAGCGGGCGACCAGCTCCTTGCCGCTGCCGGTCTCGCCACGGATCAGGACGTTGACCGGCAAGCTCGCCAGGTCGAGCACCTGCCGGCGCAGGTTCTGCAAGCCACGGGACACACCGAGCAGGCTCGATTCCAGCTGCGCCCGATGATCAGCTTGTTGGTGCAGGCGGCGGTTTTCGAGGATCAGCCTGCGCTTGTCCAGCGCGCGGCGCAGGCTGTTGAGCAAGGCATCGGGGCTGAAGGGTTTTTCCAGGAAATCGTAGGCGCCGTCGCGCATGGCTTCGACGGCCATCGGTACATCGCCATGCCCGGTCAGCAGGATGACCGGCAGGTCGGCGTCACGGCGTTGCACTTCGGCCAGCAGCTCCAGGCCGCTGAGTCCGGGCATGCGCACGTCGCTCAGGATGACCCCGGGAAAGTCCCTGGGCAGTTGCGCCAGGCAGGCCTCGGCGCGGCTGAACAACTGCACCTCGAACCCCGACAAGCTCAGCCATTGCTCGACGGCCGTACGAATGCTGGCTTCGTCATCGACCACAATCACCGCGTTCAACATAAGTCGGGTGTCTCCAGCGCGATAGGCAAGGTCAGGGTAAATACCGCGCCGTCGCCACGGTTACTGGCGACCAGGCGACCGCCCAATTCGTGCACGATAGCGTAGGAAACTGCCAGACCCAAGCCGAGCCCGTCGCCCACCGGCTTGGTGGTGAAGAACGGGTCGAACACGCTGTTGAGGTGCTCTTCGGCAATCCCGCCGCCGCTGTCGCTGACCGTGAGTTGCCACAGTTGCTGATCGGCGTGCAGGCGGATTTCCAGGCGCTTGCGTGGTTTGTCGGCCATGGCGTCGAGGGCGTTGCGCAGCAGATTGATTAGCACCTGTTCGAGGCGGATCGCATCGCCACGTACCCAGGCGGGGCGGGCCAGGTCCAGCACGGTGCCGATGGCTTCATCACGCAAGCGTGCATCGAGCAGGTGCAGGGACTGGTCGACCACGGTGGCCAGGTCCAGGCGTTCGCGCAGGCCGCTGGGGCTTTTGCGCGCAAAGGTCTTGAGGTGGCCGGTCAGCGCGGCCATGCGTGTGAGCATATCGTCCAGCGGGGTCAGGGCCTTGTAGGCGTCGTCCACCCGACCGTGGTCCAGCAGTAACCGCAGGGTCGCCAACTGCATGCGCTGGGCGGTCAGTGGCTGGTTGATCTCATGGGCGAGGGCGGCGGACATCTGCCCCAGCGCCGCCAGCTTGGCCGATTGCACCAAGCCATCCTGGGCGGTGCGCAGGGCCTGGGTGCGCTCCTCCACAAGCTGTTCGAGTTCTTCGCGGCTGCGCTGGCGTAAACGGGCCAGGCGCCAGCGTTGGCTGAGGAACAGCGCCAGGAACACCAGTGCCAGCCAGGAACCGGCGGCGGCGAGGCCGGCGTTGCGTTGGTCTTCAAAGGCGAACTGGGGTTTGCGCAACAGGTGCAGGGTCCAGCCCTCGGCCTTCAGCGGCAGGGACTCCCAGATGTAATTGGCGTTGCCATCCGGGCCGTTGACGCGCATCAGGTGGCTGTTTTCGTCGAAACGTTGCAACGTTTGGGTGTCCAGCGGCTGCAGTTGTTTCTTGTCGTATTGGCGGGTGGCCTTGAGTTCGGCGAGGTCGCTGGCCGACAACGGGTGCAGGTTGCGATAACGCCAGCCCGGTTGGTTGGCGATAAACACGATGCCGCGTGCATCGCTGACCAGCAACAGGTCATTGCCCTGGGCCCATTCGCGCTCCAGCTCAGGGAACTCCAGCTTCACCACCATGGCACCAAGGAACTGCTCGTGTTCATCGAGCACCGCGCTGGAGAGGAAATAGCCCGGAATCCCTGTGGTCACGCCTACCGCGTAAAAGCGACCGGTGCCTTGGCTCTTGGTCTGGCTGAAATACGGCCGAAACCCGTAGTTATGCCCGACGTAACTGCTCGGCAAGTTCCAGTTACTGGCGGCCACGGCCAGGCCTGTACGGTCCATCAGTTCCAGGGTGGAGGACTGGGCTGCACCGTTGATGCGTTCGAGCTTGCGGTTGAGCAGGTCCTGGGTGCTGGCGTCCAACGGGCCTTTGAGCGCGTTGATCATCTCCGAGTCCAGCGCCAGCACGGCGGGCAGGGCGCGGTAGCGTTCGATCAGGGTGTGCAGGGAATTGGCGTACAGCGCCAGTTGCTGATTGGCGCGTGCCGCATCGTCCACCAATGCCTGGCGTTCGGCATGGCGCGTGGCCAAGGCAGCGGCCAGTAACGCACCGGCGATGATCAGCAGGGAATAGAAGGTCAGGCGCAGGGGACGAGGGATCACGATCATACGGTGATAGGCAGGCACGGTAAGGGGAGTGCACCATAGCATGAGCCATAAAAAAGGCGACTGGGCCATGGGGCCGCAGTCGCCTTTATCCTTGCGGGAAAGTGCTTACTGCACTTCTACCGCCAGGCTTTCACTGATCTTTTTCTGCCAGATGGCAGGACCGGTGATGTGGACGGATTCGCCCTTGCTGTCCACCGCAACGGTGACCGGCATGTCTTTTACGTCGAACTCGTAGATCGCTTCCATGCCCAGTTCGGCGAAGGCAACCACGCGCGACTTCTTGATGGCTTGCGCCACCAGGTAAGCGGCGCCGCCCACGGCCATCAGGTACACGGCCTTGTGGTCCTTGATCGCTTCGATCGCGGTAGGGCCGCGCTCGGATTTACCGATCATGCCCAGCAGGCCGGTTTGCTCGAGGATCTGACGGGTGAACTTGTCCATCCGCGTCGCGGTGGTCGGGCCAGCCGGGCCAACCACTTCTTCGCGCACCGGATCAACCGGGCCGACGTAGTAGATAAAGCGACCCTTGAGGTCCACCGGCAGGCTTTCGCCCTTGTTCAGCATCTCGACCATGCGCTTGTGCGCCGCGTCGCGACCGGTGAGCATCTTGCCGTTGAGCAACACGGTTTCGCCCGGCTTCCAGCTCTGCACTTCTTCCGGGGTCAGGGTGTCGAGGTTGACACGACGGGCCGATGGGCCGGCTTCCCAGACGATTTCCGGGTAGGCGTCCAGCGGAGGCGCTTCCAGCGACGCCGGGCCCGAACCGTCGAGCACGAAGTGCGCGTGACGGGTGGCGGCGCAGTTGGGGATCATGCACACCGGCAGCGAAGCGGCGTGGGTCGGGTAGTCCATGATCTTCACGTCGAGCACGGTGGTCAGTCCACCCAGGCCCTGGGCGCCGATGCCCAGTTGGTTGACCTTCTCGAACAGCTCCAGGCGCATCTCTTCGATACGGTTCTGCGGGCCGCGCTTTTTCAGCTCGTGGATGTCGATGGATTCCATCAACACTTCCTTGGCCATCACCGCGGCTTTCTCGGCGGTGCCGCCGATGCCGATGCCGAGCATGCCCGGTGGGCACCAGCCGGCGCCCATGGTCGGAACGGTCTTGAGCACCCAGTCGACAATGGAGTCGGACGGGTTGAGCATGGCCATTTTCGACTTGTTCTCGGAACCGCCGCCCTTGGCCGCCACGTCCACTTCCACGGTGTTACCCGGGACGATGGAGTAGTGGATCACGGCCGGGGTGTTGTCCTTGGTGTTCTTGCGTGCGCCGGCCGGGTCGGCCAGGATCGATGCACGCAGGACGTTTTCCGGCAGGTTGTAGGCGCGACGCACGCCTTCGTTGATCATGTCGTCCAGGCCCATGGTGGCGCCATCCCAACGTACGTCCATGCCCACGCGCACGAACACGGTGACGATACCGGTGTCCTGGCAGATCGGGCGATGGCCGGTGGCGCACATGCGCGAGTTGATCAGGATCTGCGCGATGGAGTCACGGGCTGCCGGCGATTCTTCGCGCAGGTAGGCCTCGTGCATCGCCTGGATGAAGTCAACGGGGTGGTAGTAGGAAATGAATTGCAGGGCGTCGGCAACGCTCTGAATCAGGTCGTCTTGCTTGATCACGGTCATGAGTCGCGCTCCTCTATAAGGGAACATTCAATAAAGGTGGGCTCAGTGGGGGTGCATCGGTCGGCTGAGTCCACCTTTCCAAGGCACGCCAAGTGGTGCAGGCGCGACGCTAAAAAGGCGCGGCAGTATAACCCGGCACGGTGGCCGATACACCCGACTATGGTCAAACTGTCGCAGGCATGATTCCCTGTGCGCACCCCTTGTGATTGAGTCCTTCCATGCCTGAACTGTACGTCGGCGAACGCCATTGGTCGGTAGCCACCGGCAGCAACCTGCTGGATGCCTTGAACCAGGCGGGTGTGGCCGTGCCTTACAGCTGCCGAGCCGGCAGTTGTCATGCGTGCCTGGTGCGGTGCCAGGGTGAGGTCGAGGACCAGCAGCCCGATGCCCTGAGCCCGGCACAACGCCAGGAGGGCTGGCGCCTGGCGTGCCAGTGCCAGGTGATCGGCGATCTGCAGGTCGAAGCGTTCGACCCGCTGCGTGACGGTTTGCCGGCCCAGGTGGTGGGTGCCGATTGGTTGAGTGCCTCGGTGCTGCGCTTGCGGCTGCAACCGGAGCGCGGGTTGCGGTATCGCGCCGGGCAGCACCTGGTGGTATGGGCCGGGCAGGTGGCACGGCCTTACTCCCTGGCCAGCCTGCCTCAGGAGGATGCTTTCCTGGAGTTTCATATCGATTGCCGGCAGCCCGGCGCATTCAGCGATGCCGCGCGAGCATTGTCGGCGGGTGATCGCCTGCGCCTGGGAGAATTGCGTGGCGGCGCACTGCAATACGATCCCGACTGGCAATCCCGGCCGCTGTGGCTGCTGGCTTCCGGTACCGGCCTGGGCCCTTTGTGGGGTGTGCTGCGCGAGGCGTTGCGCCAGGATCACCAGGGCGCCATCCGCCTGATTCACCTGGCCCATGATGCCGACGGTCATTACCTGGCCGGGCCCCTGGCCGAGCTGGCTGCGCGTCATCCGAACCTGACGGTGGAGCTGTGGACTGCGGCCGAGTCTGCCCAGGCATTGGCGCAACTGCGGCTTGTTTCCCGGCAAACGCTGGCCTTACTCTGCGGGCATCCTGTCAGCGTCGAGGCCTTCTCCAAGCGCCTGTTCCTGGCGGGACTGCCGCGCAATCAACTGCTGGCCGATGTGTTCCTGTCCCGTGGTTGAGTGCTGAATTCCACTGCCGTGAGATTCGCCATGACCGACGCCATCCTGCTGCAACGCGAGCGCGGGCTGCTGACCCTGCAGCTCAATCGCCCGGACAAGAAAAACGCCCTGACCCGAGCCATGTACAGCCAATTGGCCCAGGCGTTGGAGCAGGCCGACGCGGACCCGGACATCAACGCCGTGCTGATCCAGGGCAGCAGCGGGTGTTTTACCGCCGGCAACGACATCGGCGATTTTCTCGAACAACCGCCCAGCGACCTCGACAGCCCGGCGTTTCACTTCATGAAAAGCCTGCTCAACTGCCGCAAGCCGGTGATCGCAGCCGTAGCGGGTGCGGCGGTGGGTATCGGCACGACCCTTTTGCTGCATTGCGACCTGGTGTACATCAGCCGCGATGCACGGTTGCGCATGCCATTCGTCAATTTGGGGCTGTGTCCGGAGTTTGGGGCGAGCCTGATCCTGCCGCGTTTGCTGGGGCATGCGAAGGCGGCTGAACTGCTGTTGTTGGGCGAGGGTTTTACTGGCGAACAAGCGGCAGCGTGGGGGATGGCCACCGAAGCGTTAGGCAGCGGCGAGGCAGCGTTGGCCAAGGCACGGGAGATGGCCGAGCGCTTTGAAGCCCTGGCGCCGGGGGCGGTCCAGGTGAGCAAGCAGTTGATGAAGAGCGTGGACCGTGAGCAGTTACGGCAAGTGATCGAGGAGGAGGGGGCGCTGTTTGTGCAGCGCTTGAAGTCACCGGAAGCGATTGCGGCACTGTCGGGGTTTATGGATAGGCGTTAACCAGATGTGGGAGGGGCGGTGCGACGATTCGACGTGCTCCCTGCCACACGGAAAGCAAAAAGCCCCGCCATTCACATGGCAGGGCTTTTGTTTCTCAGCCTGTCACTCAGACCATTGGGTCGCCAACGTGCAGGATTTTCATGCCGTTGGTGCCGCCGATGGTGTGGTAGCTGTCGCCCTTGGTCAGGATAACCCAGTCGCCTTTCTCCACCACGCCGCGCTTGATCAGCTCGTCGATGGCTGCCTGGCTGACTTCATGGGGCGGCAACGACGCCGGGTCGAACGGTACGGTGTACACGCCACGGAACATGGCCGCACGGGCCTGGGTTTCGCGGTGCGGGGAGAACGCGTAGATCGGCACCGAAGAACGGATACGCGACATGATCAACGGCGTGTAGCCACTTTCGGTCAAGGCGATGATCGCCTTCACGCCCGGGAAGTGGTTGGCGGTGTACATGGCTGCCAGGGCGATGCTCTGGTCGCAGCTTTCGAACACTTTGCCGATGCGGTGGCTGGAGGTCTTGCTGGTCGGGTGCTTTTCGGCACCGACGCAGATACGCGCCATGGCCTGCACGGCTTCCAGTGGGTACGGGCCGGCGGCACTTTCGGCCGAGAGCATCACGGCGTCGGTGTAGTCGAGCACGGCGTTGGCCACGTCGGACACTTCGGCGCGGGTCGGCATCGGGTTCTGGATCATCGACTCCATCATCTGGGTCGCGACGATCACCGCTTTGTTATGGCGGCGGGCGTGCAGGATGATCTTCTTCTGGATACCGATCAGTTCGGCGTCACCGATTTCCACACCCAGGTCGCCACGGGCAACCATCACGGCGTCGGACGCCTTGATCAGGCCGTCGAGGGTTTCGTCATCGGCCACGGCTTCGGCGCGTTCGATCTTCGCCACCAGCCAGGCGGTACCGCCGGCTTCGTCGCGCAGTTTACGGGCGTATTCCATATCGGCGGCGTCGCGCGGGAAGGACACGGCGAGGTAGTCCACTTCCATCTCAGCGGCGAGCTTGATGTCGGCCTTGTCTTTTTCAGTCAGGGCTGGGGCGGTCAAGCCACCGCCGCGACGGTTGATGCCTTTGTGGTCGGACAGCGGACCGCCGATGATCACCGTGCAATTCAATTCAGTCGGGGTAGCGGTGTCGACGCGCATCACCACGCGACCGTCGTCCAGCAGCAGCTCGTCACCGACGCCGCAATCCTTGACCAGGTCCGGGTAGTCGATACCCACGACGTCCTGGGTGCCTTCGGTCAGCGGGTGGCTGGTGGAGAAGGTGAACTTGTCACCGATCTTCAGCTCGATACGCTTGTTGGCGAATTTGGCGATACGGATTTTCGGGCCTTGCAGGTCACCCAGCAGTGCGACGAAGCGGCCATGCTTGGCGGCCAGGTCACGCACCAGCTTGGCGCGAGCCTTGTGCTCGTCCGGGGTGCCGTGGGAGAAGTTCAGACGGGCAACGTCCAAACCAGCCAGAATCAGCTGTTCGAGGACTTCCGGCGAGTTGCTGGCCGGGCCAAGGGTGGCGACGATTTTGGTACGACGGACGGACATGCACAGACTCCTGAGTTCAAGCGCTGAGGAAGGCTACTATGCTCTTTGGTTGTAGTCATTGTTCGTTTGCACTACTTATCGACGATTCGCTTGTTTTCGCGCCGGTTGAATAGATGAACATCCTTGAAGATTTTTGACGAGGGGTCGATACACTGCACAAGACAGGAGAACCTTCATGCGAATTTTGCTCATTGCTGCCCTGGCCGTCAGTGTTGTCGGCTGCACCCGTTGGTCGATGGACCACCATTTGAACAATGCCTACCGTGCGTACAAGGTCGGTGATTGCGAGCGCGTCACTTTGGAACTATCCCAGGTCGACCGCGAGAGCCGTACACGGCGTTATGTACAACCGGAAGTTTCGATGTTGCGCGGGCAATGCCTGGAACGCCAGAAACTGTTCGTCGACGCCGTGCAAACCTATCAATTCATCATTAACCAATACCCGTCGAGCGAGTACGCCTACCGTGCCCGCGCGAGGCTGGACACCTTGCAACAACTGGGTCATTACCCCGGTGCGAGCGTGGCACAGCCGCGGCCCGCCTCTTTGTGATGGCATTCGTCATTCAACCACTAGCCCGTTGCCAGTCTTGGGCTATTCTTTCAATGTTCGTTTGTACAAGTTTCTATTCGAACGGATGCAGGGCCCGGATTCGGCAGCTGTCGAGTGACAAAATGTTGTCCGTTGTCACACCGAGATCCAGGGAGAGCGAGCAATTGCGCTCGTTCCGAATCACTGGCACGGCCAGAGTCATGGCCACTGGATGGCGATCTCACCATGTTTACCGACCGACGGATCGAGCGGCATCAACTACCGTATTTCCTGCAAGTATTTAACCGCGTCACCGACAAACCCATAGGTTTTTTGGGTAACGTCTCTGAAGACGGGCTGATGTTGATCAGCCAGTTACCGATGATGGTCAATGTGGATTTCGAGTTGTGTTTGAAGATACCCGGAGCTGGCGACACGTTCCATGCCATCGACATCACGGCGACCTGCCTGTGGAGCCATGAAGATATCAACCCGCAGCACTACGATTCCGGGTTCAGCGTGCTTGAGGCTCCCCAGGAGTATGGGCAACTGATCAACGTGCTGTTGCAGTACTTCAGTTTTGATCCCTTGCAGGCTTCGGCCTAGAAGCAGCGCGTCGTCGATGCGGCCGGGAGCTACTGTCCCTGCCGCAGTCGTGCGCTTTTTTTAGAATACTCCGGCTTTCTTCCAGCCCAGGTAGCGTGTCACCAGGGCCGCGCCCATTTCTGATGGCAACGTATCCAACAGCGACAGGCCGTGGGCGTTCATGCGGTCATGCAATTCATCCCGAGTATTGAGGTAGTCGACAGTACCGCTGTAGGCCAGGGCTTCGGGCAAGGTTTGTACGGGGGATTGGCGCAGTCGATCGAGTACTTCCTCACGCATACTCGCCACCAGCACCCGATGTTGGCGACTGATGCGCTTGACGGCGGAGAGCAGCGCCTCATCGTCTTCATCGCGCAGGTTGCTGACAATAATGACCAATGCCCGACGTTTCTGCCGGGCCAGCAGTTGGCTGGCTGCTGCCTGGTAGTCGGCGGTTCGGCGGGTGGTGTCCAGGTCATAGACCGTATTGAGTAACAGGTTCAACTGGCTGCTGCCCTTGACCGGCGCCAGGTAGCGGGGCGGGTCAGCGGCAAAGGTGCACAACCCCACCGCATCGCCCTGACGCAGGGCCACATAACTGAGGAGCAGGCAGGCATTGAGGGCGTGGTCGAAATGGGACAGCTCGTCATCCTGGCTGCGCATGCGGCGGCCGCAATCGAGCATGAACACGATCTGCTGGTCGCGCTCGTCCTGATATTCCCGGGCGATGGGGGTACGTTGCCGCGCGGTAGCTTTCCAATCGATTTGCCGCAGGCTGTCGCCTTCACGAAACTCGCGCAACTGATGAAACTCCAGTCCCAATCCTCGTCGTTGCCGTTGGCGTACCCCCAGTTGACTCAGCCAGTTATCCACACCCAGCAGTTGTGCCCCGTACAGGCGGGCGAAATCCGGATAGACGCGGGTGGCATCCTCGGCGTCGATAAAGCGCCTTGCAGACCAGAGCCCCAATGGACTGGGCAGGTGGATTTCGCAGCGACTGAACGTGAAATGCCCACGCCGCAAGGGGCGCAGGCGATAACCCAGCTCACTGCGTTCACCAGGGCGCAATTCGATGGACTGGGGCAGGTTTTCCACGCTTAGCCCATCGGGGACGTGATCGAACACCTGCACCGTCAGCGCTTGTGGGTAGTCATATTCCAAGGACAGGCGTACTTCGCCCCAGCGGCCCAGCGCCAGGCTGCCGGGCATCTGCCGGTGCACGCGTGGCGAGGGTCGGCGGCGCAGACGCAGTGCGTCCAGCATGGCCAGCAGCAACAGCGCCAGGAGCAAGCCCCACGCTATTGAGTGCAAGGTGTCGGGTACCTTGAACTGCAAGGCTGCCGCAGCGCCCAGCAGGATGCTCAAACCCAGCAGTACGCTAAGCCAGGCTAATAGCAGACGGGTCGGTTTCATGGACGGGTCATTGCCGGGGGGCCGGAATCTGGTCCAGCAACTGCTTGAGCACCTGGTCGACCTCCAGCCCGTCTATATCCAGTTCTGGCGCAAGACGTACCCGATGACGCAGTACCGCCAGGGCACAGCCCTTGATGTCGTCCGGTGTGACGAACTCGCCTGCACGTAACAAGGCCCGTGCGCGGGCGCCGCGTACCAGGGCAATGGAGGCTCGCGGGCCGGCGCCTATGGCCAGTCCCGGCCAGCTGCGGGTTGCTCGCGCCAGGCGCACGGCATAGTCGAGCACGTGTTCATCCAGGGCCAGTTCACTGGCGATCCGTTGCAGTTGCAGCACGTCTTCGGCCTTCAGCACGGTGCGCAACGGTTGCACATCCAGCATGTCGGCCCGTGATGAGCGCGTCACTTCGCGCACCATATCCAGTTCCTGCTGAGCATCGGGGTAGTCCATGCGTACCTTGAGCATGAAACGGTCCAGTTCCGCTTCCGGCAGGGGATAGGTGCCTTCCTGTTCGATGGGGTTTTGCGTGGCAAGTACCATGAACGGCTGGCCGATGGGCAGCGCCTCGCCTTCGAGGGTGACTTGCCGTTCCTGCATGGCTTCGAGCAGGGCAGCCTGGGTCTTGGCCGGGGCGCGGTTGATTTCGTCGGCCAGCAACAAGTGGGTAAATACTGGTCCCTTGCGCAGCTTGAACTGCTCGGTGTGCAGGTCGTACACCGCGTGGCCGGTGACATCGCTGGGCATCAGGTCCGGGGTGAACTGGATCCGCGCGAATTCGCCGTCAAAGCAACGGGCCAGGGCACGTACCAGCAAGGTCTTGCCCAGCCCGGGGACACCCTCGAGCAATACGTGGCCGCCGGCGATCAGCGCGGTGAGTACATCATCGATCACCTGATCCTGCCCGATCACCGCCTTGCGCAGTTCAAGGCGCAGGGCCTGGGCCTGCTGGCTGGCACGTTGCAGAGAGTCGCCGGGCAGGGTGTTAGCGCTGGGAAATTCGCTCATAGGGCATTCCTGAGGGTTTGCAGGCACGCCACCTGCCGGCTGAAATCGGCACTGGAAAGCCGTTTTGCCGGGAGTGGGCCGAGGGCCTGGCTGATGACGTGAGAGGGTTGGCGCGTCAGGTGGGCAAGTACTCGCCCCTGTTCCGTGTTGTCGAGATGTTCAAAGCCGGGATGACGCCGCCGTGCGGCGCGCAGGATGTCGCGCTGCAAGGCCTGCAATAGTGTGCCTTGGCCGCTGCGACGCAGCAGGAAGTCGGCACTGGCTTTCAGGTGCTCCTGCAATTGCCGGCGTGCCTTGGGGGCGGGCGCCTGGATTGGGCCCTGGCGCATACCTGCCTGCCAGAGTGCCAGGGCAATCAGGGCAATGAGCGCCACCAACGCCTGGGGGAAATAACGCAGCAGTAAGGTGAACAGGTCATCCACGTCGCTGTTGAACAACAAGGTCACGGCAGTGCCCTGGGCCAGGTACCACAGCAGCCAGGCATTGTCGTGTTTGCCAATAGCCGGTGTTTTCCACAGGTCGCTGTCGGTGATCACCGTGACGCGGCCTTGTCCGACATCGAGTTGCATCAAGTGGCTCGACCTGGCGCTATTGGCTGAAAATTGTGCCTGGTGCTTGGGGTCGATGAGATTGAAGTCGGTGTCGAAACTGAAATAGGCCGGGGCGGTGTCGTTGTCGACATAGAGTTTGGTCAGGTCCGGTGCTTTGTTTTTGCGGGCCGGTGCGGGGTCATCAGGTTCATCGCTGAGGGCCTGGTGGATATGCAGGCGATCGAGCAGCATGTCGCCGCTCTTGCCGGCTTCTTCGTCCCACAGGGCCTCGGCGACTACCAGTAGATGGCCGCCGGACTTGGCCCAGTCCAGGAGTTGCCCTACCTGGCGAGGCGACATGTTGCCGCGCTCGCCCAGTAACAACAGGCTGTTGCCCTTGGCAGGCAGTGTAGTCAGGCGTTCCAGGCCATTGGCGTGTTCCACGGCCAGGCCTTGCTGGCGCAGAAAGTGTTCGGCCGCCAGGTAAGGGTTGGCCATGGCTTCCGGGGAGGGGCCGCGGTCCACCACTTCTTCATAGGGGATCGCTTTGCTCCAAGCGTAAAAGCCGCCCGCTCCAAGCAGGCACGCCATCAGTAGCCCCACCCACAGTAATGGCCGGTTCATTGGGCGCCTCCCGAACTGAACAGGGCACGCCAATCGTTGCACAATTTCTGCTGGGCTGAGACCGGGGGGAGGTGGTGGCCATAGGCAAGGTTTTGCCAGTGCCGAGTCAATTCATCACTGAAGGCCAGTAACTGCGGCTGCTGCAACTGGTGAATGCGTTGCAGGACCTGACCTTCGGTGTCGGCGCTTTTAAGGGGCAGGTTGAAATCATGCAACAACCTGCTCAGCAGGCCACGATACAAAAGGCCGAGGGCTTCCCGTGGCTGGGTAGACCAGAGTTGCTCGGCAGTGCTGGCGATATCCTCGGGCAGTGTCTCGGTGCCCAGCTCCAAGCCGAACAATTGTGCGGGTGATGGCTTCGCCGCTTTGGGTGTACGTGCCCCGCGCAGGCTGACAAAGGTGCGCAACCAGTCCCGATAACGCCATGCCAGCAGAGCCACGCCACCGATCAGCAGGCTCCATAACAGTACTTCCAGGCCTTGGGCGACAGGCTTGAAAGTATTGCTGTTGAGGTTGTCCAGCAGTGCCTGCAGCCATGCCGGAAGTTTGCCGTCACTGTGTGCCTTGTTTTTAACGACGGGTTTTTCTTCGCCAAAGCGATAGCGGGTGACGGTTTCCGGATTTTTGAAGGGAGGCTTGTCCAGCAGCGACTTGATGGATTGGCTTGCGCTTTGGGGGGGCAGTGGTTTGGCTTCATCCGCCATGGCGGGCGGGTTGAATGACAGCAAGGTCAGTCCGATTAACAGCATTAACAGCGGCGCTGCACTGCTCAGGCGCTGGCGCAGGCGGCGGAATACCAGTTCCAAGTCCCACGCCTCCAGTAGGGTGCGACGATTGAGATAAAGGCTGAAACCACAGGCGACATAGATGGGCTCCCAAAACACCAGGATCAAGGCGTAGAAGGCATTGCTCAAGTGTTCCAGCCAGACCCCCTCGGAGCCCGTCGCCAGCGCCAACCGTTGCCAATCCCAATCCAGTTCAAGTTGTTGCGGAATGAATAGATAGAACAGTGCCATGCAGCCGAACCACAACCCGATTTCCAGGTGCACCCCAACGGTGGTCAACCACCGCGCGGCACCGGCATTGCGCTGCTGCAGCACGCCCAGGCGTTTCTGACGCGCCTGGCCGTCCAAACCTTCGAGCTGGCTGACCGGCATTACAAAACTACGGCTGAGGCTAAGTCGGCGCCAGGTCAGGCTGGCCAGCAGTTGGTGGTTAAGCAGTCTTGGCCATTCGCGCACAGCCTGTTTAAGGCTGGGCGTTTCGCCGAACAGGGCTTTGGAGAGGATATATAGAGGCAAGCGGTCGAAGGCCGGTTTGAACCACCAGAACAGGAACATGGCTGCGGATGGGTACTTCCATAGCAACGCGGTAAGCAGGGCAAAAACCGGCAGGGTCACCAGCGCCCAACTGCTCATCAACAGCAGGCGATGTTCCCGGGCCATTAATACCCCAAGGTCCATGGCCTCCCATGCGGTACGCGGTCGAATCGCCACGCTGGCATTACTCAGGCGCATGGCGAGTCCGTCCGGCAAAGGTCAGGTAAGCCGCCACCAGCAGCCAAAGTGCAGCGCCCACCAGGTATTTGACCCAAGGGGCGATCTGGGTGGTGGAAGACCAGTAGGCCTCGATAAATGCCGCGATCAGCAGGAACACCATGACACCGCACAGCAGTTGCACACTCTTGCGAGCTGCGAGCCGCAGGGATTCGCCACGGGTCAGTTGCCCCGGGGCGATCAACGCCCAGCCCAGTTGCAAGCCCGCGGCACCGGCGAGTGCAATGGCCGTCAACTCAAAGGCCCCATGGCCGATGACGAATGACCAGAAGGTCTGCCCATAGCCGATTTCGGTCAGGTGCCCGGAAATCGCGCCGATGATCAGCCCATTGAATATCAGGAAAAACACACTGCCCAGGCCGAACAGCAAACCGGCGGCAAATGTCTGAAAGGCGATACCGATGTTGTGCATTACGTAGTAGCCAAACATCATCCAGTCTTCGCTCGAAGCACGTTCGGCAGCACGCCCCAGCCGGCTGGCTTCGGGGTCATACATGCTCTGCATCTCGGCCACCTGCTGGGGGCTGACAATGCTGTAGATCAGGTCGGGAAACAGATAGACCAGCAGGGCAATGCCCAGCAGGCTGCCAAAGAACAGCAGGCTGGCAATCAACACGAAACGCCACTGGTCTCGTACCAGTCGCGGAAAGTCGGCCAGGATGAAACTCAGCAGATTCGCCGCCAATTGGCTGCGGTGGCGATACAGTTGTTGATGGCCGCGCAATGCCAGTTGTTGCAGGGGGTCCACCAGGTAACTGCTGTAGCCGCGTTCCTGGGCGAGGGCCAGGTGCTGGCATAGACGCCGGTATTGATGAGGGAAATCGGCCATGTCACTGGCCTTGGCCTTGCCGTGCTCCAACAACTTCAGCTGTTCGGCAAAGGATTGCCATTGGTGCTGGTAACGGCTTTCGAAGAGACTCTGCTTCATGTCGGCCCCAACAGGCCACGGGCCACACCATTGAGTTGCTCCACGGCGCGGGCCGGGGATACTTGCAGCGGCGTTGCAAGGATCGAGGCGAGCTCGTGTACCCGTTCGGCGGACAGTTCACCCTGGCGTTCCGCGAAGCCAAGAATCGCTCGCTGCTCACTCAGGTCCAGGGCAAACGGCAAGCGCAGTGCCGCAGCTTGAGGTACCTGGGGACGTGCCAGAGGCTGTTCGCGGTAGACCACCAAGGTGCCAGCGGCCAGGTCGCCAAGGCGTTTGAAGTGAGGATGTTGCAAGCAACTGATTGCGCCGAGAAAGTAGCCGAAAGGCAGCATGTCGACAAACCGCAGGAGGTTGCGGATCAGCGACGCCGACCAGCCTATGGGGGTGCCGTCGTCCTGCACGACCCGTAAGCCCATGACCTGTTTGCCCGGTGAGCAGCCCTGGTTGAGTACCTCGAACAGCACCATGTACCACCAACTGACCAGGAACAACAAAAGCGACCCCAGGCCGATACCAATATTGCCGAGCAGCGCCAACGGCACCAGCAGCACGCCCATGATCACTGCGCGTGCGCCGAGGTCGAAGGCAAATGCCAGCGCCCGTGACACCAGTCCGGCTGGGCGCAGCGGCAGGTCGATGCCCTCCGGGGTCTCGATCTGGTAGAGGGTATCCAATGGGGCTGATGGCATCGCGATCCTTGGCAGTGCAGAGCGGCTGGAGACACGGATGCTAACAGTGTCGGCGATGGAAGCAACTACCCAAGGTTTTGCTGGATGTTTGTACAGTGTAATTGGTGCTGGCCGCGAATACGACTGAACGCCTAGACTTTGTCGATCTTCAGCACAGGAATAGCCCGTGACCTCCATTTTCTGGTACGACTATGAAACCACCGGCATCAACCCGCGCAGCGATCGCCCACTCCAGGTTGCCGGCATTCGTACGGATCTCGATCTCAACGAGGTCGGCCCGCCGGTCAATCTTTACTGTCAGCCGAGCGACGACATCCTGCCCCATCCCGCCGCTTGTGCCATCACCGGCATCACCCCTGTAATACTGGCGGAAAAAGGTCTGGCCGAGGCCGATTTCATGACCCGTGTACATGCCGAACTGGCGGCCCCGGGGACGTGCGGCGCAGGTTACAACACGTTGCGGTTTGATGATGAAATGACGCGCTACAGCCTGTATCGCAATTTTTTCGACCCTTACGCGCGGGAGTGGCAGGGCGGTAACAGCCGCTGGGACCTGATCGACGTGGTTCGCACTGCCTACGCCCTGCGTCCGGAAGGCATCGAGTGGCCGCAGCAGGACGGGCGCGTGACCCTCAAGCTTGAGCGCCTGACCGCCGCCAACGGCATTGACCACGGCCAGGCCCACGATGCGTTATCCGACGTGCGTGCCACGATCGCCCTGGCGCGCCTGGTGCGCGAGAAGCAGCCCAAGCTTTACGACTGGCTGTTTCAACTGCGCAGCAAGCAACGGGTGATGGACCAGGTGCGCTTGCTGCAACCCATGGTGCATATTTCCGGACGTTTTTCTGCCGAGCGTCATTACCTGGGTGTCGTGCTGCCCCTGGCCTGGCACCCGCGCAACCGTAATGCGCTGATTGTCTGCGACCTTGGGCTCGAACCCCAGGGGCTGCTGGACATGGATGCCGCTGCCTTGCGCCAACGCCTGTACACCCGTCGTGAGGACCTTGCCGAAGGAGAGCTGCCGGTGCCGCTCAAGTTGGTGCATATCAACCGTTGCCCCGTGGTCGCGCCCTTGAATGTACTGCGGGCCGAGGACCGTGAACGCCTGCAATTGGATATGGATATTTGCCAGGCGCGGGCCCTGCGGCTAACTGACGCACAGGAACTTTGGCGCGATAAGTTGGCGGTCATTTACGCCGAGGAAGATTTTGCCCCGAGCTCAGACCCGGAACAGCAGCTTTACGAGGGTTTTATCGGGGATCGTGATCGGCGGTTATGCGAGCAAGTCCGGGCGGCTGATCCTGCGCAGTTAGCCAGCCGGCAGTGGCCTTTTGATGATCACCGTTTGCCTGAATTATTGTTTCGTTACCGGGCGCGTAACTTCCCCGATACGCTGAACAGCGAGGAGCTACAACGCTGGAAACTTTTCTGTCAGCAGCGTTTGGCAAATCCTGAATTCGGCGCGCCGAATACCCTTGAGGCATTTAATCTAGCTCGGCAGGAGTTGGCCGTTAGTGCGACGCCGTTTCAGCAGCAGGTGCTGGAGCAGTGGCAGGGATATGCTGAGTCTTTAGCTGCTCGTGTGAATCGGTAATAGCGGTTTGTAGAAAAGACGGACAATAAAAAACGCCAGCAAGCTGGCGTTTTTAATGGGTCGCGTATCAAGCGCGGACCAGGCGAAGCTTAGCCCAGCAGGGTAGCCCAGCCTTCAACCACGTCACCGCCCCACTTGGCTTTCCACTCTTTCAGGGTTTTGTGGTTGCCGCCTTTGGTTTCAATCACTTCGCCGTTGTGCGGGTTTTTGTATTGCTTGACCTTGCGAGCACGCTTGGTACCGGTAGTTTTTACGGCGCCACGTGGTGCTTTAACTTTCGACTCTGGATCCAGCAGCGCGATGATGTCACGCAGGGATTTGGAGTATTCACCCATGAGGGTGCGCAGTTTGCCTTCGAATTCCAGCTCGGTTTTCAGTTTGTCATCTTGGGACAGGTTCTTCAAACGAGCTTGCAGCTCTTTGATAGCTTCTTCGGTGGCACGGTATTCGTTGATCAGAGACATGTGGACTACCTTATGTAGAACGCTGATTGACAGGGAGAGTGGCCCAATAATAGTCAGGCGGTTTCCTCAAGTAAACATTTAAGAGCGCATTTAGGTGAATTACTTTGAATGTTTGTAAAGGCGCTATGCAATCGAGTTAATTAGTAGGGGCTACCCCGCAAATAACCTGCTTAATTTTTCCATAATTGCCGCAGCTTGCGCTGTTCATTCATATAGCGCTGGTAAAACCATGCGCTATTAAGGGATGTGACCAGGTCGGGGGATCAGAATAAGGCTCATCGAATACTGCAGTTTTTCTGCACAATCGCTAGAATGGCGGCCTTTGCGAAGTTCTGGAGTTCCCCCCTAATGCGCACTTTTCGGCTGGTGATTGCTTGCCCGGACCGGGTCGGCATCGTTGCCAAAGTCAGTAACTTTCTGGCCTCCCACAACGGCTGGATCACCGAGGCGAGCCATCACTCGGACAATCTCAGCGGTTGGTTCTTCATGCGTCACGAAATCCGTGCCGACACGCTGCCCTTTGGTCTTGAGGCTTTCCGCGAGGCATTTGCGCCAATCGCAGAAGAGTTTTCGATGACCTGGCACATCACCGACACCGAGCAGAAAAAGCGCGTAGTGTTGATGGCCAGCCGCGAATCCCACTGCCTGGCCGACTTGCTGCACCGCTGGCACAGCGACGAGCTGGATTGTGAGATCGCGTGCGTGATCTCCAACCATGACGACCTGCGCAGTATGGTCGAGTGGCATGGCATCCCCTACTACCACGTGCCGGTCAACCCGCAGGACAAGGAGCCGGCGTTCGCCGAGGTCTCTCGCCTGGTCAAGCGGCATGAGGCCGACGTGGTCGTGCTGGCGCGCTACATGCAAATCCTGCCGCCGCAGCTGTGCCGCGAATACGCGGGCAAGGTGATTAACATCCACCACAGCTTCCTGCCGTCGTTTGTGGGGGCCAAGCCTTACCACCAGGCTTCCTTGCGTGGCGTGAAGTTGATTGGCGCAACCTGCCATTACGTCACCGAAGAGCTGGATGCCGGTCCGATCATCGAGCAGGACGTGGTGCGTGTCAGCCACAGCGACAGCATTGAGGACATGGTGCGGTTTGGCCGGGATGTCGAGAAGATGGTGCTGGCCCGTGGCCTGCGCTATCACCTGGAAGATCGCGTGCTGGTGCACGGCAACAAGACTGTCGTGTTCTGATCAACGCGTTTGGATTGAAGAATGGAGGGCCTGGGCGTTAAATCGCTGCAGGCCCTTTTTCTTTGTCGGCCATTGAGGAGTCGGCGATGCGCGATCCACTTGATAAAGCCACGTCCAAAGCGCCGGCTACGTTGGGCGAAGGCTGTCTGAGTCGTTACGACCCTGACGCGCTGGATGCCGAGGATGGCACCGACTTTCCCGGAGCTGCCCAGCTGTGGGAGCAGTTGCAATTGCCGGACGAGCCGCAAGAGTCTTCTGAAAAAGACGCTTGAGCAGCGCCGGCGAATACCCGTCCGACAGCCGTCAAACCACCCGACTCAGGGTTGCGCTGCCAGCCACGCCACTTTGGTCTGCGGCGTGCGGCCAGCGGCCAGCAGGCGTTGCAGGGTTTCAATCCAGTAACGACGGGAAAAATCGTGGCGCATATCCACGGGATGCAGCCCCAGTCGAATCACCGGGGCGTTCTGCCAGCGCTGTTCACGGTGGTCGCTGACGAGTTTGGATAAGCCCCGACGCCAGCTGCTACGGGCACTCCACACCAGGCCCGGGGCGTCGATACGGCTGAAGTCGGGGAGCCGGTACAGGTGTTGTGGATCGCTGGTGTAGTTCAGCGGCAATTGGCGCAAGGCATCACGGGTGCCTTGGCTCATCAACCAGGCGGGTGCAACGAACCCATGAAGTGGCCAGTCGTTGCGGCGAAATACCTCGATGCCGGCGCGAATACGTTCCAGGGCCTGGGCCTGTGGCAATTGGTAGAACTCACCTTCGTGAGTATAGATGCGACGCATGAACCATTCTTTGGGCGTGCGCGGTGGCGGTTGATCATCGCTATGGAAGTAGCCATGCAGGGCCAGTTCATCGCCCCGCTCCAGGCGGCGGTCCAGCAGTCGTCGAAAGTCTCCTTGGTTGGACAGTGCATCACGATGATGAAAGTCCGGCACTACCAGCCAGGTGACAGGCACCGCTCCCAGCGCGTCAACGGCTTCGACAAACGGTCGGTAGTCGGCCCAGTTGTGCGGTGCCACGTCATGCAAGACCAGCAACACCGAGCGCTCAGCCATGGGAAAGCATCGGCTTGTGGCTGCCGAGTACCGCACGATAATGGCCCAGCAGGCTGTCGACCACCGCATCCCACGCATAATGCTGCGTCACATATCGGCGTGCCTGTGCGCCCAGGTGACGGCTGTCGGCGCTGAACAACTCGCGCACCTTATCGGCCATAGCCTTGGGGTTGTTCGGGGGGCACAACAGGCCGCAGTGCTCATGGACAATTTCAGTGAAGGCGCCAGCGGCCACTGCAACTACCGGGATCCCGCAAGCCATGGCCTCCAGGATTACCAGGCCAAAGGTTTCCTGGTCCCCGCCATGCAGCAGCGCATCGGCACTGGCCATCAACCGCGCGACATGCGGGGCAGGCCTGAACCCATCGACGACCGTGACATTGTCCGGCACGCTGGCAGGCATGCTGGAGCCTACCAAGAGCAGGTGATAGCCACTCCCCAGGCGTTTCATGCAGTTGAGCAGCACTGGCAGGTTCTTTTCCTTGGAGCCGCGCCCGGCGAAGATCAGCAGGCGCGTGTCTTCACTGACCCCCAACTCCGCACGCAACCCCGGGTCGCGCCTGTCCGGGGTGAAGGTCTGCAGGTCCACCCCTAGTGGCTGAACGAAAACATTCTTCACCCCAAGCCCCGTGAGCTTGTCGGCCATTATCCGGCTGGGTGCCAGGACGCGATCGAAATTCCCATAGAGCTTGCTGACGTAGGCTTCGACATTCGGGGTAAGCCAGGGCCCCATGCGGTTGCGCACCAACAACGGCAGGTCGGAGTGATAAAAGCCGATCACCGGCACATCCAGCTGGCGCCGGGCATCCAGCGCGGCCCAGGCGGTCAGGTAGGGGTCACCCACCTCGATCAGATCAGGCTGTAAATCGTGTAGGACGTTTCGCCATGGCGCCAGGCGCAGCGGGAACCGGTAGCCTTTGCCGAAGGGCAGGGCGGGGGCCGGCACCTTGAATATTCCATCCTGTTCGCTCAGGTGTGCACCGGGGATCAGCAGGCTGTGGCGGATGCCCGGCTTGAGCGCCAGGCGCCGGTGCTTGGCGTCGAGATAAGTGCGTACGCCACCGCTGGCTGGGGCGTAGAACATGGTTATGTCAGCGATATGCACGATGAACATCCCTCCGATCCATTGCTCTCCCCTACGTGGACCTGAGGTAAGGATAGATGTTCGATCGGGATAGGTGTCGCTGCAGTCATCAGCTGGAAACGGGCCAGATGTGGGAGCAGGGCTGCTCCGACAAGGTTTTTTGCAGTGTGTGTCAGATCCGGAAGCTGCCCACCAGCTGTTTCAACCGCGCCGCCTGCTGTTCCAGGTCACCTTCGCCGTCGGCGATGTCCTGCATCGCGCGAGTCATCACGTGCAGCGGCTGCAGCAGCACGCGTATCAGCATGCCGAGCAGGGCGATGATGATCACCACGGCAATCACGGTGGCGATTACGGCGGAGGTGCGAAATTTGCTGAGCATTGCGTAGGCATCGTCCTTATCCACCAGGGTCTGCAGGCTCAGGTCGCCGCCGACCACACCGATGCTCTGGCTATCTTGGCGCTGGGGGGGCGATGGAGATTCGGGGTTTCTGCTCCAGCAGGCTGGCAACCGCACCGGGTTCAGGGTTAATGGCGATGTTCTGTGCGGCGTTTTCTACCAGCGCGATACGTCAGGTCAGCCAGGTCTGGATACTGTTCGCGGTGACGTCGCCCATCTCGTGCAGGTAGCTATTGGGGTCGTCGCGTATCGCATTACGTTGCAAATAGTCGTTATAAAGGGTGAGCAGCGTAAATGCGGCGATGATGATAAGGGCGGCTGCAAGCAGGATTTTATGGCTGAAACGCAGATTTTTATTCATAGCTTGAAGGGGCCGCTAAGGTCTTAATATCCGAGACGCGTCCTTGTGGAACACGCGGAAGGGTAGCGTCAAAAAAAGTTTGATATTTCCGTTGGTCCCTGTAGGAACTATCTGAGCGTTTTTTAGACTTTGTAGGTCTCACATCTGTCTTATAGACCTGGCGATACTAAAGATTAACCATGGGTGACGAAATGCCTGACTCCACGCAACTCCTTATCGGTGCCGGTCTTGACGGCCAGCCCATTGCCCAGGCCATGCGCCTGGCCAACCGTCACGGGTTGATCGCCGGCGCCACGGGCACGGGCAAAACGGTCACATTGCAACGCCTGGCCGAAGCCTTCAGTGATGCGGGCGTGGCGGTATTTGCGGCTGATATCAAAGGTGACCTCTGTGGTCTGGGTGCCGCCGCCAGCCCCCAGGGCAAGGTGGCCGAGCGTATCGCCGGCATGCCTTTCCTTAATTACACGGCCAAGGCGTACCCCGTGACGCTGTGGGACATCCACGGGCAGTCCGGTCATCCGCTGCGCACCACCATCAGCGAAATGGGTCCGTTGTTGCTCGGCAGTTTGCTGGAGCTCACCGATAGCCAGCAGTCGGCCCTTTACGCGGCGTTCAAGGTGGCGGATCGCGAGGGCCTGTTGCTGCTGGACCTCAAGGACCTCAAGGCCCTGCTCAACCACCTGCGCTATCACCCGGAGTTGCTCGGCGAAGACGCGGCGCTGATGACTACTGGCTCCAGCCAGGCGCTGTTGCGGCGTCTGGCAGTATTGGAGCAACAGGGCGCCAAGGCCTTGTTTGGCGAGCCGGCCCTGCAGCTTGAAGACATCTTGCAGCCCACCAGCGACGGAAGCGGGCGTATCCATCTGCTGGACGCCAGCCGCCTGGTGCATGAAGCGCCGAAGGTGTACGCGACCTTCCTGTTGTGGCTGCTGGCGGAATTGTTCGAGCAACTGCCGGAGCGCGGCGATGCCGACAAACCGTTGCTGGCGCTGTTTTTCGACGAGGCGCATTTGTTGTTCGCGGATACGCCCAAGGCTTTGCAAGAGCGATTGGAGCAAGTGGTGCGGCTGATTCGTTCCAAGGGTGTGGGGGTGTATTTCGTTACCCAATCGCCGGGCGACCTGCCAGACACCGTGCTGGCGCAACTGGGTTTGCGGGTCCAGCATGGCCTGCGGGCGTTCACTACGAAAGAACAGAAATCCTTGCGGGCGGTAGCAGACGGGTTCCGGCCGAACCCGGCGTTTGATGCTTTATCGGTGTTGACCGAGTTGGGCACCGGAGAGGCATTGGTGGGCACCTTGCAGGAAAAAGGTACGCCGGAAGTCGTCCAACGCGTACTGGTCGCGCCGCCGCAATCGCGAATCGGGCCGCTGAGCGCCGCTGAGCGCGCCACATTGGTGGGCAGTTCGCCGTTGCAGGGGCGCTATGACAAGCCGATTGATCGCGAGTCGGCCTATGAAGTATTGATGGCGCGCAAGGCGCTTGGACCGACCGAAGAGGCCAGGCAGTCCGACGAGGAGCCTAGCTTCACTGACAAGGCCGGGGCGTTTCTGGGAACCACCGCAGGCAAGGCGCTGAAATCCGCGATGCAGCAGGCGGCCAATCAGATGGGGCGCCAACTGGTGCGTGGCTTGCTGGGGTCTTTGCTGGGAGGTAGTAAGCGCAAGTAGCGGTTCAGGGTTTGGGCTTGCCATGGGCGGCCAGCCGCTCAAGTGCCGCGCGCAAGCCCGGATCGCTGATCCCGTCGGCCGTGGCCTGAATCGTCTCGGCCGCCGTCTCCGACAAGTCCATCGTGTGGCCCGCCGCGCCTTGCTGCACGGTCGGCGGCTGCACCTTGAACTGGATGCGCGTCAAGCTGGCGAACTCATCGAATGCCATCAATTGACGCTGCAGGCGTTTTTGCTGATAGCGCAAGCGGGTCGCCCAGTGGCCATCTGTGACAATCAGCAGCAGGTTGCCTTCACGCCAGGACGCCACATGGCAGTGTTCGCGGGCGGCCGGTTGCAGTTGGCTTTCGAGCAGGCGTTGCAAGTGGCCCAAGCGTTGCGCATGGCCAAAGATGGCTTTCAACGGCTTGGCTTCGCGAAGCAACACGCTGGGCGCGCGGGCTGTAAGAGGGCGAAATGCCATGATTGGACACCTTAAGTAACAGAGCGGCCATCTTAGCAGAAAGCGTCTACGCGGCCCCGGGCAATGCATTGCCGGGGCTTTATCCACAAAATCAATGAGCTCCACGGGTTGAAGTTCGCGCAAAAGCCCTTATTTTAAACAAGCCCTCTCACAGCCCCTTGCCCGCCTCGGGGAACAACGCCACTTTCCTCACCCACGATTCCGGGTAGAATGCGCGTTCGCATGCGGCCGTGAGGGCTGCTCGGGCCACTCACGGTGCGCCCTCCATCCCTATGTGTGGAAGAACCTGCCGATATGTTTGCGCCTTTGTTAAAGAAACTTTTTGGAAGCAAGAATGAGCGCGAAGTCAAACGCATGCTCAAGACGGTGCAGCTGGTCAATGCCTTCGAAGAGCAGATGGTTGCCCTTTCGGACGAGCAATTGCGCGCCAAGACCGAAGAGTTCAAGGCCCGCATAGCCAAAGGTGAAACCCTCGACAAGCTGCTTCCCGAAGCCTTTGCGGTTGCTCGTGAAGCCGGTAAGCGTGTCATGGGCATGCGCCACTTCGACGTCCAGTTGATCGGCGGCATGACCTTGCATGAAGGCATGATTGCCGAAATGCGTACCGGTGAAGGCAAGACCCTGGTAGCCACCCTGGGTGTTTACCTCAACGCACTGTCCGGCAAGGGCGTGCACGTTGTGACGGTGAACGACTACCTGGCTCGCCGGGACGCCAACTGGATGCGCCCGCTGTATGAATTCCTCGGCCTGACCGTCGGCGTGGTAACGCCGTTCCAGCCGCCGGAAGAGAAGCGCGCCGCCTACGCCGCCGACATCACCTACGGTACCAACAACGAATTCGGTTTCGACTACCTGCGCGACAACATGGCGTTCAGCATGGAAGAAAAATTCCAGCGCGAACTCAACTTTGCCGTGATCGACGAAGTCGACTCCATCCTCATCGACGAAGCCCGTACCCCGCTGATTATCTCCGGCCAGGCCGAAGACAGCTCGCGCCTGTACACCGAGATCAACAAGTTGATCCCGCGTCTTGAGCAGCACATCGAGGAAGTGGAAGGCGTGGTGACCAAAGAAGGTCACTTCACCATCGACGAGAAGACCCGCCAGGTCGAACTCAACGAAGCCGGTCACCAGTTCGTCGAAGACATGCTGACCCAGATCGGCCTGCTGGCTGAAGGCGAAAGCCTCTACTCGGCCCACAACCTGGGCCTGTTGACCCACGTGTATGCCGGCCTGCGCGCCCACAAGCTGTTCCATCGCAACGTCGAATACATCGTGCAGGATGGCCAGGTCGTACTGGTCGACGAACACACCGGGCGTACCATGCCGGGCCGTCGTCTGTCCGAGGGCCTGCACCAGGCCATCGAAGCCAAGGAAGTGCTCAACATCCAGGCCGAGAGCCAGACGTTGGCGTCCACCACCTTCCAGAACTACTTCCGCCTGTACAACAAGCTGTCCGGCATGACCGGTACCGCCGACACCGAAGCGTTCGAATTCCACCAGATCTACGGTCTGTCGGTGGTGGTTATCCCGCCGAACAAGCCGCTGGCCCGTAAAGACTTCAACGACCTGGTGTTCCTGACCGCCGAAGAGAAATACGCGGCGATCATCAACGACATCAAGGACGGCATGGCCCAAGGTCGCCCTATCCTGGTGGGTACCGCCACCATCGAGACTTCCGAGCACGTGTCCAACCTGCTCAACAAGGAAGGTATCGAGCACAAGGTCCTCAACGCCAAGTTCCACGAAAAAGAAGCCGAGATCATCGCCCAGGCCGGTCGCCCAGGCGCGCTGACCATCGCCACCAACATGGCCGGTCGTGGTACCGACATCCTGTTGGGCGGTAACTGGGAAGTGGAAGTGGCCTCGCTGGACAACCCGACCCCCGAGCAGATCGCCCAGATCAAGGCAGACTGGCAGAAACGCCACCAGGCCGTGCTGGAATCCGGTGGCTTGCAGGTGATCGCGTCCGAGCGTCACGAATCCCGTCGTATCGACAACCAACTGCGTGGTCGTGCTGGCCGCCAGGGTGACGCCGGTTCCAGCCGCTTCTACCTGTCCCTGGAAGACAGCCTGATGCGTATCTTCGCCTCGGATCGGGTGAAAAACTTCATGAAGGCCCTGGGCATGCAGTCCGGTGAAGCGATCGAGCACCGCATGGTGACCAACGCCATCGAGAAGGCCCAGCGCAAGGTCGAAGGCCGTAACTTTGACATTCGTAAGCAACTGCTCGAGTTCGATGACGTCAACAACGAACAGCGTAAAGTGATCTATCACATGCGTAACACGTTGCTGGCCGCCGACAACATTGGCGAGACCATCGCCGATTTCCGTCAGGACGTGCTCAACGCCACCGTCAGCGCACATATCCCGCCACAATCGCTGCCTGAACAGTGGGACGTCGCCGGTCTGGAAGCGGCGTTGAAGAGCGACTTCGGTGTCGACTTGCCGGTCCAGCAGTGGCTCGACGAAGACGACCACTTGTACGAAGAGACCCTGCGCGAGAAGCTCATGACCGAGCTGCTGGCCGCGTACAACGAGAAAGAAGAGCAGGCGAGTGCCGAAGCACTGCGCACCTTCGAGAAGCAAATCGTACTGCGTGTGCTGGACGACCTGTGGAAAGACCACCTGTCGACCATGGACCACCTGCGTCACGGTATCCACCTGCGTGGCTATGCCCAGAAGAACCCGAAGCAGGAGTACAAGCGCGAGTCGTTCACGCTGTTCTCCGAGTTGCTGGATTCGATCAAGCGCGATTCGATTCGCGTGCTGTCCCACGTTCAGGTGCGTCGCGAAGACCCGATCGAGGAAGAAGCTCGCCTGCGCCAGGAAGCCGAGGCACTGGCTGCGCGCTTGCAGTTCCAGCACGACGAGGCACCTGGCCTGGAAGCGCCTGAAGTATTGGGTGAAGAGGTCGATGTGGTCCTGGCCCAGACCCCGGTTCGCAACGAGCAGAAGCTGGGCCGCAACGAACTGTGCTATTGCGGTTCGGGCAAGAAATTCAAACACTGCCACGGCCAGATCGAATAAGATTTTCGCCTGACGCTGCTACACCCCGCGCCGCGACCGGCCCCCGCCGTCGCGGCGTTTTGCCATTAATTTCACCGTCGATCACGACGGCACAGACATCACCTATATTTAAGGAGCGCATTCATGGCTGTTGGTCTTGGTCCTTTGCCCACATTGCACCCGGTTGCCGGGTTTGAGCTCGGTATCGCTTCGGCCGGCATCAAGCGCCCAGGGCGCAAGGATGTGGTGGTGATGCGCTGTGCCGAAGGCTCGACCGTTGCGGGCGTGTTCACCCTCAACGCCTTCTGTGCCGCGCCGGTGATCCTGGCCAAGCAGCGTGTTGCCGGCTCGATCCGTTACCTGCTGACCAACACCGGCAATGCCAACGCCGGTACCGGCGAGCCAGGGCTGGTCGCCGCTGCGCGTACCTGCGCCAAGCTGGCCCAACTGGCCGGTGTGGACGCCAGCCAGGTGCTGCCTTACTCCACGGGCGTCATCGGTGAGCCGCTGCCGGTCGAGAAAATCGAAGGCGCCCTGCAAGCCGCGCTGGATGACTTGTCTGTGGATAACTGGGCAGCTGCCGCCACCGGCATCATGACCACCGATACCCTGCCAAAAGGCGCGAGCCGCCAGTTCGTTCACGACGGTGTGACGGTTACCGTGACCGGTATCAGCAAGGGCGCGGGCATGATTCGCCCGAACATGGCCACCATGCTTGGCTACATCGCCACTGACGCCAAGGTTTCCCGCGATGTGCTGCACAGTCTGATCCTGGACGGTGCCAACAAGTCGTTCAACCGCATCACCATTGATGGCGATACGTCCACCAATGACTGCTGCATGCTGATCGCCACCGGCCAGGCCAACCTGCCGGAAATCACCGAGGCCAGCGGCCCGCTGTTCGCGGCGCTGAAGCAGGCGGTGTTCGAGGTGTGCATGGACGTGGCCCAGGCCATCGTGCGTGACGGTGAAGGCGCGACCAAGTTCGTGACCGTTGAAGTCAACGGCGGCGGCAACCACCAGGAATGCCTGGATGTCGGCTACACCGTGGCCCACTCGCCGCTGATCAAGACCGCGCTGTTCGCCTCCGATCCGAACTGGGGTCGCATTCTGGCTGCCGTCGGCCGTGCCGGCGTGCCGGACCTGGACGTGAGCAAGATCGACGTGTTCTTGGGCGACGTGTGCATTGCCAGCCGTGGCGCCCGCGCCGAAACCTACACCGAAGCCCAGGGCTCGGCGGTGATGCAGCAGGAAGAGATCACCATCCGTATCGAGCTCGGTCGCGGTGAGTGCAGCGAAACCATCTGGACCACCGACCTGTCCCACGAGTACGTGAAGATCAATGCGGAATACCGCACCTGATAGAAGAGGATAAGCGCGGTGAAACGAGTGCATGTAGCAGCAGCGGTGATCCGCGGTGTCGACGGCAGGATCCTGCTGGCGCGCCGTGCCGATACCCAGCATCAGGGCGGCCTGTGGGAGTTTCCCGGTGGCAAGGTGGAGGCCGATGAGTCGGTCGCCACGGCCCTGTCCCGTGAGTTGCAGGAAGAACTGGGCATCCAGGTCACCACGGCGAGACCGCTGATCAAGGTGCAGCATGACTACCCGGACAAACAGGTGTTGCTGGATGTCTGGGAAGTCTCGGCCTTTACCGGCGAGCCCCACGGTGCCGAGGGACAACCGCTGGAGTGGGTGGCCCCGCGCGATCTGCCCAACTATGAGTTCCCAGCGGCCAATGCGCCGATTGTGGCTGCTGCACGCTTGCCCGCCGACTACCTGATCACGCCGGGCGAGCTGGAAACGCCGACGCTCTTGCGCGGGATTCAGAAGGCTGTCGCTGGCGGTATCAAGCTGATCCAGCTGCGGGCGCCCAACGGTTACGACCCCAAATACCGCGACCTCGCGGTAGATGCGGTGGGCCTGTGCGCCGGTAAGGCGCAGTTGATGCTCAAGGGGCCGTTTGAATGGCTCGGGGACTTCCCGGCGGCCGGCTGGCATATGACCTCGGCCCAACTGCGCAAATATGCGAGCAAGGGCCGGCCGTTGCCGAAGGATCGCTGGTTGGGGGCTTCATGCCATAACGCGGAAGAATTGGCGTTGGCGGAATTGATGGACGTGGACTTTGTCACGCTGTCGCCGGTGCAGCCGACCCAGACCCATCCAGATGCCCAGCCGTTGGGCTGGGAGCAGGCGGCGGAGTTGATCCGTGGGTTCAGCAAGCCGGTGTTTCTGTTGGGTGGGGTAGGGCCTGCGCAGCGGGAGCAGGCGTGGGAAGCCGGGGCTCAAGGTGTCGCAGGGATTCGGGCGTTCTGGCCTGAGGTTTGATGACGCTCTGAAGGACCCTATCGGGGGCAAGCCTCCTCCCACATTCGACCGAGTTCCAACTTTGGAATGTGATCAAAATGTGGGAGGGGGCTTGCCCCCGATGAGGCCCTGTCAGTCACCGAATCATCATCAGTGTGGCTTTGCCGCCGCCTGCCACAAAACCTCGGCAACTCCCTGGCGTCTGGCAATCACCCTTGCCGCCACAAACAACAAATCCGACAGCCGATTGATATACGCCAACCCCACCCCTTCCAACGGCTCGACAGCATTCAAATGCTGACAGCGCCGTTCGGCACTGCGCGCCAGGCTGCGGCATACATGGGCCTGGGCAATCAGCGCTGAACCACCAGGCAAGATAAAGTTTTCAAGCGGTCCGACTTCCTCGTTCCAGCGATCAATCGCCGCTTCCAGCCGATCAACTTCCGCCGCGTTCAGTGCCTTGTACTCTGGCATCGCCAACTCGCCGCCCAGATCGAACAATCGATGCTGGCAAGGCGTAAGCACCTCGATCACGTCCTGTAAGCCTGGATGCTGCCCGCCGAGCGCTTCGAGATACGCCAGCAGTAACCCCAACTGGCTATTCAGCGTATCGACCTCGCCGATGGCTTCCACCCGGGGATGGTCCTTGGGCACGCGGCGACCGTCACCAAGGCCAGTTTCGCCTTTATCGCCGGTGCGGGTATAAATCTTCGACAGGCGAAAGCCCATGGTCAGTGCTCCAGTTGGGTGAGTTCGTAAGGTGGCAGTTGGCCCGCCAAGGGCAGGCGCAAGGTGAAGCAGGTGCCTTGGCCGAGGGTGGAATGCACTTCCATCTGGCCTTTGTGGTTGTTGGTGATGATGAAATACGACACCGACAGCCCAAGCCCGGTGCCCTGGCCGATTTCCTTGGTGGTAAAGAACGGTTCGAAGGTGCGTTTGCGCACGCTCTCGCTCATGCCGATGCCGTTGTCTTCCACTTGGATTTCCGCCCACGGCGGGTTAAGGCGCGTGCGCAGGATGATGCGCCCCGGTTCGCTGTCGTCTTCGCGCAGATGAATGGCCTGGGCGGCGTTTTTCAGCAGGTTGAGCAGCACCTGTTCCAGTTCGTTGGCCGTGCCGGGCACGGGGCCCAGCTGCGGGTCGAACTGACGTATGATCGCCTGGCCCTTGAAGTCGAAGCCAATAGCCAGGTCAAAGTCGTTACCGGCGATTTCTACCGCCTGGTCGATCAGCGCCGGCAAGTCACAAGGCGCCATCTGCCGGTTGCTGCGGCGGCTGAAGCTGAGCATGTGGGTGACGATTTTCGCCGCCCGCGCCCCTGCCTGTTGGATACCGTCGAGCAGTTGCGGCACTTCGCGGCTTTGCAGGTAGCGGTTGACCGTGCCCAGCTCAATGCCCACCTGCTCGGCATGCTCCAGGTTCTTGGGCAGGTCCGGGGACAGGCGACGGCGAATGTTCTGCACGTTATGCAGGATTGCCCCCAGCGGGTTGTTGATCTCGTGGGCCATGCCGGCAGCAAGCCCGCCGACGGACAGCATTTTTTCCGACTGCACCATCATTTCTTCCAGTGACAGGCGCTGGGTGATGTCGTCGATACGGATCACCACGCCGCGCCCGGCACCGCCCATCAGCGGATAGAAGGTCAGGGCGTAATGCTTGGGTTCGTCGTCTTTGATCCAGGTAACGCGTTCGATGCGTTCCACCGTGTGTTGCTCCACCGTGGCCTTGATCTGCGGCAGGTATGGCTTGAGCGGCTGGAAGGCGAGGTAGATCGGTTGATTCAGCGCTTCATCCAGGCGCGTGCCGGACAAGGCCGTGGCCTCCTGATTCCATTGGGTGACGTAGAGCTGTTCGTCCAGGGCGATCAGTGCCGAAGGCATTGAGTCGATGATGCTGTTCAGGTAGTTCTGGAAACCGGTGAGCTTTTTCTCGATCTTGCTGCGCACCTGGACTTCCAGCTCCAGCTTGCGGTTGGTGTGACGTGTCTCTTCGGCCAGACCTTGTGCCTGGTCGTAGGCCGCCTGGGAGTCGTCCCGCGCGCGCTTGAGCTGCTGCTCCCGGGCTTCGATGCGCGACAGCATGGTGTTGAAGGCTTCGGCCAGGCTGCCGATTTCGTCGCGGTTGCCCCGGCCGGCACGCAAGGCGTAGTTCTCTTCGCGGGTGACCTGGCGTGACAGCTCTTCGAGTTCATGGATCGGCCGGGTGATCAGGCGTTTGATCTGCCGGGCGATGATCAACCATAGCAGCACACTGAAAATCAGGATGCCCAGGCTCGCCGTCAATGTGCCGGTATAGAAGGCCACCGGCAGCTCACTGCTGGCCACCAGCAGCAGGTGACCGGACGGTTGGCCGGGGCGGGGCAGGGTGATGACCTGGTTACTGCGAAATTCGGTCACTCGCCAGGCTTCGATATGCCGGTAGTTGTCCGGCAGGTGCAGGCGATCGCCGTGTTGCATCTGCGCCAGGCGATTGCCTTCGCCATCGTACAGGGCGGCGGCGCGCAGGGGCGAATAGCTGGTAAGTTCATTGAGAAGCGCATCAGCCTTGGCCGGGGATTCAAGGGCTTCGGCGGCGAGGGCCGGGTTGGACACCAGCCGGCCGATGGCCTGCAAGGCCTGGGGTGCCATGCTTTCCTGGGAGATCCAGTAGGCGGCACTGATAAAGGTCAGGTTGGCCACCAGCAGGACAGTGGTGAGCAGCACCAGCAGGGCGGCCAGCAATTTCTGCCCGACCGGTAGGTTTTCTAGACGCTGGCGCAGCGGCATCAGGGTTTTTCCAGGTGATAGACAGGCGGGCAGGGTAGCGCGTGGCTCAGTCGCTGGGCAATCCGCGTGCAAGTAACTGCTTGACCAGGCGCACTTGCAGTTGTTGCAAATGCGGCAGGCTCAATTGGTGACGGGCGGCCGCCTGGCAAGCATAGCCCAACAAGTAGCTGATTTCGGTGCGGCGGGCATTGGCCACGTCCTGGTACATGGACGAGTAATTGGCAGCCGTGGCCTGGATCACCCGTTCCACTTCGTGCTGCAGATCCAGCGCGGCAGCGGGCTGGCCGCAGCATTCCAGCAGTTCGCCAAGTTCGGCGCACAGGGTAGCGATTTCACATTGATGGTTCTGCAGTTCGCCGTTGCGGCACTGGTAAAGCACAGTCAGCGGGTTGATCGCGCAATTGAGCGCCAGTTTGCGCCACAGGCGCGTCAGGATGTCGGTACTCCATTGGTGGGGGATGCCGGCAGCGTGCAGGTCATCCAGCCACAGCGGTGGGGTAGGGTGGCTCACGTCCCCCAGCCAAGTGTAGCCGTGGCCGGCGAACACCACGCGCCAGTCACCGTCGCGAAACGCGCCTTCGGTGCTGGAGGCAAAAATGCAGCGAGCCTGGGGCAGTTGCGCGGCCACCGCGTCCTGGCTGCCGAGGCCGTTTTGCAGCAGGATCAGCTCGGCGTCCGGTGCCAGGCGATGTTGCAGTTGTGCGACCGCGCCCTCGGCGTCGTAGGCCTTGCAGGCTACCAGCAGGCGATGAATCGGCTCGGGGCTGTCGGGTTTTTCGGCGAACACCGGGTAGGTATGGGCTACGCCGTGTTCCACCAGGGTCAAGCCTGATGAAGCCCGGTAGCTGGCCAGTCGCGCGGCATCGCGCAGGATCAACCTGACGGGCAAGCCGGCGCGAGCCAGGCGGGTGGCCCACAACGTGCCCAGGCTGCCGGCGCCGAGAATATGCCAGGTGGTCGACATCAGTTTTTGCTCCGTAGGGTCGCTCACAGTGAACGGGACGAAAGAACCGCTATAATGCCCCGGCATTTTAGCTCGGGCGCGCTCCATCTCTACTGAGCCCGCCCCTTATATTGGAGAAATCACATGCCTTCGTTCGACGTGGTATCTGAACTGGACAAACACGAAGTCACCAACGCCGTCGAGAATGCCGTCAAGGAGTTGGACCGCCGCTATGACTTGAAAGGCAAGGGCAGCTTCGAATTCAAGGAAAAGGAGCTGACCGTCAACTTGACCGCTGAAGCCGATTTCCAGCTGGAAGCGATGATCGAGATCCTCAAGCTGTCGCTGGTCAAGCGCAAGATCGACGCACAGTGCCTTGAAATCAAGGACGCCTACGCCTCCGGCAAGCTGATGAAGCAGGAAGCCGTACTCAAGGAAGGCATCGACAAGGAGCTGGCGAAGAAGATCGTCGCCCATATCAAGGATGCCAAGCTGAAAGTCCAAGCTGCCATCCAGGGTGAGCAGGTTCGCGTCACCGGCAAGAAGCGTGATGACCTGCAGGACGCCATTGCGGCCCTGCGCGCCAAGACCTTCGACATGCCGCTGCAGTTCAATAACTTCCGCGACTGATGGCACATTGGGGAACCTGCGGGCGTTTTCGACGTCCCACGCCCCAGAACCCGCGCCTGCAAATGAGCCCCATGGGGCTCATTTGCGTTTCCAGGCAGTCAATAAAGCCGCACATCCGCCACACAGGAGAAGCTACATGGATTTAAACGCTGAAATGGATCACTTGATCAAGACTTCGCAGTCGTGGATCCCGATGATCATGGAATACGGCAGCCGGGTATTGCTGGCGGTGATCACCCTGGCCATTGGCTGGTGGCTGATCAACGTATTGACCCACCGTGTGGGCCGCCTGCTGGCCATGCGTAACGCGGACCTTGCACTGCAGCACTTCATCACCAGCCTGGCGAACATCGCGCTGAAAGTCATGCTGATTGTGAGTGTGGCCTCGATGATCGGCGTGGCGACCACCTCGTTCGTGGCTGCCATCGGTGCCGCTACCCTAGCCATCGGCCTGGCGTTGCAAGGCAGCCTGGCCAACTTCGCCGGTGGCGTGCTGATTCTGTTGTTCCGCCCGTTCCGCATCGGTGACTGGATCGAAGCCCAGGGCACCTCGGGGACTGTCGACAGCATCCAGATCTTCCACACCGTGCTGCGTACCGGCGACAACAAGACCGTGATCGTGCCCAACGGCATCCTGTCCAACGGCATCATCACCAACACCAACCGTCAGCCGACCCGCAAGGTAGTGTTTGATGTGGGTGTGGACTACGAGGCCGATCTGCAAAAAGCCCGTGAAGTGCTGCTGGAACTGGCAAAAGACCCGCGCGTACTGACTGATCCTGCTGCAGTGGCCGTGGTGTCGACCTTGGGCGATAGCTCAATCACCGTCTCCCTGCGCTGCTGGACCAACACCCCGGATTATTGGGATGTAGTGTTCATGCTGAATGAACTGTCGCGCGACCGTTTAAAGGCGGCGGGGATTGATATTCCATTTCCGCAGCGAGTTATTCGCGTGATGCAGGAAGCAACCCCGAAGTAAACGAAAGAAGCGTGTTTAACTTGGCCGACAGGTCAGGTTAAACGTGTCACCTGAATCTCGTTAGTTAGCTTGCTAGTTATTATTTGTCGAAATAAAACTGCAATGAAAAAGCCGCTCCCTTGTAAGCAGGGGAGCGGCTTTTTGTTTAAGGCCGAGGCCTTAAGTCATCGTTGTAGTTGAACCAGCAATTACAAGATGTTCAGCGGGTATTGCGCGATCAGACGCAGTTCGTCGATGGACGAAGAACCGTAGTACACGCCGTCAGACGAGCGATAGGTCGCTTGGCGAATACGCAGGCTCAGATCTTTGGCTGGGCCGCTCTGGATCACGTATTTACCTTCGATGTCGCGTTCCCACTCTTTACCGTTCGACGTCGTGGCGGTGTTGGCGCCGCTACCGGTCACGTAACGAGTCATGAAGCTCAGGCCAGGAATGCCGAAGGTTGCCATGTTGATGTCGTAACGAGCCTGGTAGGACTTTTCGCCTTCGGCGTTGAAGTCGGAACGGGCAACGGAGTTGGCCAGGAACACTGTGCCGCCGCCGTCTACACCGTAACCGTAGTCGCCGTCGCCGGTAACCTTCTGAGCTGCCAAGGTAAAGGTGTGAGCGCCGATGGTGTAGGCACCTTGCAAGCTGAATGCGCGGTTGTCGAGCTTGGTACGCTGATCAAATGGCAGCGCGCTGTCTTTGGAAGCGCGTTGCAGGCCTTCGCCTTCGCTCTTGGTGTCGTAGATGTTGAAGTCCAAGGCGAACGACTGGTCGTCGCTAAGCGCATGGGTCCAGTTCAGGTTGCTGTAGTACTTGCGGAAGTAATCTTCGGTTTTCGCGTAGTACAGGCTGCCGGTGAACTCTGGGGTAAACGAGTAGACGCCGCCGACAAAGTCGGTCTTCGTCAGGCCCAGGCTGTCATGGTAGGTCTGGTTCTGCGCAACGCTGGAAGTGAAGTGACCGCCTTCCAGTTTCAGGCCCTTGATCTCGTTGCTGGTGATCGAGATGCCTTGTGGCAGCTCTGGCAGCAGACGGCTGTCATCGGACGCGAACACTGGAGCTGTGGTGTACTGGTCACCGATTTTCAGGACGGTATCGGAGATACGGAACTTAACGGCGCCACCGCCTTTGGAGTAATCGTCTTGTGAACGACCATCGGAGCCGGTTGGGAACAGACCGGTACCCGCACGACCCTTGCCGCTATCGAGCTTCACGCCCAACAGGCCGATTACGTCAACACCGACACCGATGGTGCCTTGGGTGAAGCCCGATTGGTACAGGGCGTTGAAGCCCAGGCCGGACTCTTCAGTGCGGCTTTGTGAGGTCGGGCCCGACGGGTTGTTACGGAAGTCGCGGCTGAAGTACAGCGCGCGAGTGTTGATGCTGAACGTACTGTCTTCAACAAAGCCCTTGGAATCGTCCTGGGCGGACGCCATTGCGAACTGCGAGGTGCCTGCTGAAACAGCCAGGGCGATCATGCTCCACTTCATCACGCGCATCGTGATTTGCTCCTTTGGTTTTAGGAAGAGTACTGCCGTCCCACCTGTATTTTTATCTGGGCGGCTCTTTCTTTTTTGTGTCGGCGCAAAGTTATATCACGCAGACTCTATTGACGATACTTACCCATCTTTCCTTTCAGCTTCTTTACGAGGCTGTCGTAAATTGCTAGCTCCGTGTCGCAAATTCACAGTCCGAGTGTAACGGGACTGACAACTTCAATGCTGTTTTCAAACGTCTTTCGAAGTTTGAGGTTTTCCTTGAGGCGCATTGAAACGCTGCTGTTCTTCTATCGCGAAACACCTGCTTCCCAGCGGGTGTCGTTGCCGACGATATGGGTGTGAATGCAACAAGCGCGCCCAAATCGGTAATCGAATGTCATTTTTTCGTGAAAAACGTGAAAATCGTGTAAAGACCTCATAAACACGGGCTTTTTACGCCATTTTGTTTGCGCTTGACGCGTCTGCGTTGTCCCTGGCTCGTGAGGCAAAAATGCCTTCCCAGAGAAAAACGTTACCGGTTCACCCTGAGAGTGGGTAATCGGCGGATCCATTTGAAGCACAAGTGGGTCATTTTGGTGCGCCCCTGGGAGGCCCGGGTTAGCGTAGCTCAAATATTGGCCTGCCTCTAAAGGGTGCAGTTTTTTATCGCGGTGCATTCGGTTTTCAGCATTCGCCGTGAAGCCTGGGGCGTTCGAAGGTATGCTGGCGTCCTGAACTTGACCTGCCCAACGGAGTGCCCGTGGTGTTCGCCTTAGATCAACGCTTGCAACAAGACACACTGCTCATCGGGGACTTCCCGCTGTGCCGCCTGCTGCTGTCCAATGATTCGAACTACCCCTGGTTCATTCTGGTGCCACGCATCAACGGTATCAGCGAAGTGTTTCAGCTGGATGTCGCAGATCAACAAATCCTCTGGAAGGAAACAACGGCCCTGGCGCAGTGGCTGAACGAAGGTTTGGCCGCCGACAAGATGAATATTGGTGCGCTGGGTAATGTCGTCAGCCAATTGCACGTGCATGTGATCGTACGCAAGCGTGATGACGCCGCCTGGCCTGCACCCGTGTGGGGCAAGCATCCGGCAAAGCCGTACACTGAAGAACAAGTGGCGGCCATTCGTGTGCGCCTGCGCGAGTTGCTGCCGGCCGACTTCATCTTTACCCAGGGCTGAATCATGGATCTGCAAGACCGCGTTACCGATCTGGAAAGCCGCCTGGCCTTTCAGGACGACACCATCGAAACTCTCAATGACATCCTGGTCGCCCAGCAGCGCGCGGTTGAACGCCTGCAACTGCAGATGACCGCGCTGCTCAAGCGTCAGGAAGAAATGAGTGGCCAGTTCGAGACGTCCGAAGAAGAGGCGCCGCCACCGCACTATTAATCCGAGTGCAATAAAAAACCGCGACCCAGCCAAGCTGGATCGCGGTTTTTTTTGCTGCGACGGCTGGAATCAGCGGCGCGGCAGGGCAGCGATCACGTCTTCGGCTTGCAGGCCTTTGTCGCGGTTCATGACGGAGAATTCCACGCGCTGGCCTTCCACCAGGACGCGATGGCCTTCGCCACGGATGGCCCGGAAGTGGACGAAGATATCGTCGCCCGAATCGCGGGAAATAAAGCCGAAGCCTTTGGAGGTGTTGAACCACTTGACGGTACCGGTATCCCGATTGGTCATGTCGTAGTTTTGCGACGCGGCCGCCGGGGACGAACGGTAGAAGCTGATGGCCAGATGAAGAACGATGGCGACCACAGCAATCACCAGGCTGAGCAGGATGGCCGGGTGGCCGCCGACTTCAGGCATAGGTGCCAGGAGGGTGAGGGTTTGTACGACAACGGTCAGTACCAGCAGCGCGCTGACCAGGTTTTGCAGTTGATGACGCGTGCCTTTGTTCCAGTAAGGGATTACCGGAGCGAGCGTCAGGTTAAGAAGGCCGAACAAGGCCAGGTACAGAGCGTCGTGTTGTTGCAGGTAGGGCAGGCTTTCAGGCTGCAGGCTCGGGATAAAGGACAGCAGCAACGCTGCAACGCCCGTTAGCAGGTGGACGATTTTCAACATTTTGATTAACTCACGTTAAGACGGATCACAAGGAAGAGCTGACTGGCACGGTTCGCTTCTGAACAATGGGAGGCGCTGGGCACGTGCGCGGGTATCAGCCTATGCCGCTTGCCGTGGAAATTAACGGCGGCGACACGCTGCCTATTTAACAGCAAAGGCCGTGCCTACTCAAATCAAGCATTTTCCGGGGCTGAAAGGGGCACGGCATTTCTGCGGGAAACGCTTGTCCTAGACATGTGCAGGTGTTTCAGGCGGCTTCAAAGGAAATTTCCTATGCGCCCCAAAGGCTTGTCCTGCAAGTGCTGATCGGTCGTGCAGGGACGATTTGCCGCATCTCGCCCGAGGGTGTCGGGCTGCGTATCTCCGGCGCTCTTGCTAGAGTGGTCCTGCACCTGATCAATGAATGCTTGTCAATTGAAGGGGATAAACATGGCAATCGATATCGGTATCAGTGAAGAAGATCGTAAATCCATCGTCGATGGGCTTTCACGACTGCTTTCCGATACCTATGTACTGTACCTGAAGACCCATAACTTCCATTGGAACGTCACGGGCCCTATGTTCCGCACGCTGCACCTGATGTTCGAAGAGCAGTACAACGAGCTGGCGCTGGCGGTGGACTCCATAGCCGAGCGTATCCGTGCCCTGGGTTTCCCGGCGCCGGGCGCCTATTCGATCTATGCCCGACTTTCCTCCATCAAGGAAGAAGAGGGCGTACCCAGCGCAGAAGAGATGATCAAGCAACTGGTGGCGGGCCAGGAGGCGGTCACACGTACCGCACGCGGTATTTTCCCGTTGCTCGACAAGGTCAGCGATGAGCCGACCGCGGACCTGCTGACCCAGCGCATGCAGGTTCACGAGAAAACCGCGTGGATGCTTCGCTCCCTGCTCGAAAACCAGTAACCGTCACCCGCAGTGGCGCCGTTATGGCGCCACTTGCTTGTTTCCACGCATTTCCTGGCGTTGTCCTACGCCTATCAACGCCCCGTCTTCTGGCTGCCTGCCTCGTCCTGCTGTCTTATAGGGCTACTGTCCAATGGGAGAACCCATGGGCTGTTGTTTGGCAATGGAGTGTCAGGTGTATGTCACGTGGAGTGGATGTTGGAGTGATGGAAACCGGTGGTTTCCACAAGATAAACGTCGACCCCTTCGCCAAGGGTTTCGATATGGGGCTGGCCAAGCCATTGTCCCGATCGGTAAGGCTCAATGGGTTTTCCACTTGTCTTCGGCTTGAGCAGATCTATTGGAATATCCTCACGGAAATAGCCAGGATCAATGCCTGCTCTGTCAGTGCATTGCTGTCCTATGTCGATCGGGAAGTGCACTTGCGGTATGGAGGAGTGAAGAACTTCAGTGGGTTGGTCAGGGTGGTGTGTGTGGTTCATCTGTTAAAAGGCCGTGCTACCTCACCGAACCCTGAGTAATCGGCAGGCCTCCGGGCTGGTCCGCCGTTGAGGTGGACCATGCTCCGGGCAGAAAGCCGGCTGCGCTGCCTTGATTTACCAGATATAATCCCGCGCTTTGCTGCTGCCGGGGCTTTCTCCCTCTGCTCTCTATCAGGAGCGGGCGCGGCACAGTAACGATCGATCGCCGAGACATCGCCATGCCCATGTACGACTATCAATGTGCTTCCTGTGGACATCAGTTGGAAGCCATCCAGAAGATCAGCGCAGCGCCGCTGGTCGATTGCCCTGCCTGCCAGGCACCGGAGCTCAAGAAGATGTTGTCCATGCCGGGCTTCCGCCTGAGCGGCAGCGGCTGGTACGAGACCGACTTCAAGACCGGCTCGAAGAAGAACCTGGCGGGCGGCGACAAAGCAGACTGAGTTGAACTCTACGCGCAGGCTCCTGCATTATCCGTCCCCTGCTTTAATGTACGGTGACGAGGCGGGCCTCCACCGAATTTCGAATTACGAGAAGTGAAACCACTACCATGATGCGCAGCCACTATTGCGGCCAACTGAACGAGACCCTGGATGGTCAGGAAATCACTCTTTGCGGATGGGTTCACCGTCGCCGCGACCACGGCGGGGTGATTTTCCTCGATATCCGCGATCGTGATGGTCTGGCCCAGGTGGTGTTCGATCCGGACCGCGCCGAGAGCTTCGCCGCCGCCGACCGCGTGCGCAGCGAGTACGTCGTGAAGATCACCGGCAAGGTTCGCCTGCGTCCGGCCGGTGCCGTGAACGCGAACATGGCGTCGGGTGCGATCGAAGTGCTGGGCTACGAGCTGGAAGTACTGAACGAATCGGAAACCCCGCCGTTCCCGCTCAACGAATACTCCGACGTCGGCGAAGAAACCCGCCTGCGCTACCGCTTCCTTGACCTGCGTCGTCCGGAAATGGCCGAGAAGCTGCGCCTGCGTTCGCGCATGACCACCAGCATCCGCCGCTTCCTCGACGAGAACGGCTTCCTCGACGTCGAAACGCCTATCCTGACCCGGGCCACCCCGGAAGGCGCGCGTGACTACCTGGTGCCTAGCCGTACCCACGCCGGCAGTTTCTTCGCCTTGCCGCAATCGCCGCAGCTGTTCAAGCAACTGCTGATGGTGGCCGGCTTTGACCGTTACTACCAGATCGCCAAGTGCTTCCGCGACGAAGACCTGCGCGCCGACCGTCAGCCGGAATTCACCCAGATCGACATCGAGACCAGCTTCCTCGATGAAAAAGAGATCATGGGTATCACTGAGCAGATGATCCGCAACCTGTTCAAGGAAGTGCTGGACCTGGAGTTCGGCGAATTCCCGCACATGACCTTCGAAGAAGCCATGCGCCGCTACGGTTCCGACAAGCCAGACCTGCGTAACCCGCTGGAACTGGTGGACGTGGCCGACCAACTCAAGGATGTCGACTTCAAGGTGTTCAGCGGGCCGGCCAACGACCCTAAATGCCGCATCGCCGCCCTGCGCGTGCCTGGCGGCGCGAGCATGCCGCGCAAGCAGATCGACGACTACACCAAGTTCGTCGGCATCTACGGTGCCAAGGGCCTGGCGTACATCAAGGTCAATGAGCGCGCCAATGGCGTTGACGGCCTGCAATCGCCGATCGTGAAAAACATCCCGGAAGCCAACCTGAACGTGATCCTGGATCGCGTCGGTGCGGTCGATGGCGACATCGTGTTCTTCGGCGCCGACAAGGCCAAGATCGTCAGCGAAGCCCTGGGCGCGCTGCGGATCAAGCTGGGCCACGACCTGGACCTGCTGACCTGCAAGTGGGCGCCGATGTGGGTCGTCGACTTCCCGATGTTCGAAGAAAATGACGACGGCAGCTTCAGCGCCTTGCACCACCCGTTCACCGCGCCGAAGTGCTCGCCTGAAGAGTTGGAAGCCAACCCGGCAGGCGCGCTGTCCCGCGCGTATGACATGGTGTTGAACGGTACTGAGCTGGGTGGCGGTTCGATCCGTATCCACCGCAAGGAGATGCAGCAAGCGGTGTTCCGCCTGTTGGGCATCAACGAAGCGGAACAGGAAGAGAAATTTGGCTTCCTGCTCGACGCCCTGAAATACGGCGCGCCGCCCCACGGTGGCCTGGCTTTCGGTCTGGACCGTCTGGTAATGCTGATGACCGGCGCCCAGTCGATCCGTGAAGTGATTGCCTTCCCGAAAACCCAGAGTGCTGCGGACGTCATGACCCAGGCTCCAGGTGTGGTGGATGCCAAGGCGCTGCGCGAGCTGCATATCCGCCTGCGCGAGACGCCGAAGGCTGAGTAAGGCTGCTGCGTGAAAGCGCACTGAGGTTTACGCAGTCAAAAAAGGCGCATCTTCGGATGCGCCTTTGCGTTACAAGGGGTGTATCCCACCCAGGGTGGGGTTGATAAGGTTTCTAGAGAATTTCGGAGTTGTGTTATGGCTGGCCATTCCAAGTGGGCGAACATCAAGCACCGCAAAGAGCGTCAGGATGCCAAGAAAGGCAAGATATTCACCAAGTGGATTCGCGAGCTGACGGTCGCTGCCCGCCAGGGCGGTGGTGACCCGGGCTCCAACCCGCGTCTGCGCCTGGCGCTGGACAAGGCTCTGGGCGCCAACATGAGTCGTGACATCATCGACCGTGCCGTGGCCCGTGGCGCGGGTGCTGCCGACACCGACGATATGGTCGAGCTGACCTACGAAGGCTACGGCCCAGGTGGCGTGGCAGTAATGGTCGAATGCATGACCGATAACCGCAACCGTACCGCCGCCGCCGTGCGTCATGCGTTCAGCAAGTGTGGCGGTAACCTGGGGACTGACGGTTCGGTGGCCTACCTGTTCGAGCGCAAGGGGCAGATCTCCTTCGCGCCGGGTGTGGATGAAGATGCGCTGATGGAAGCGGCGATGGAGGCGGATGCCGACGACGTGGTGACCAATGAAGATGGCTCCATCGACGTGTTTACCTCGTTCGCCGGCTTCTACGCCGTGCGTAACGCCCTGGAAGCGGCCGGTTTCAAAGGCTCCGACGCCGAGATCGTGATGTTGCCGACCACCAGTGCCGAGCTGGACCTGGACGGTGCGCAGAAAGTGCTGAAGATGCTCGACATGCTCGAAGATCTGGATGATGTGCAAAACGTGTACTCGAATGCCGACATCCCGGAGTCAGTGGCCGAACAGCTAGGCTGAAGAATGACGTAGATCCAAATGTGGGAGGGGGCTTGCTCCCGATGGCGGTGTATCAGTCAGCTTATGTCTAACTGGACGATTGCCATCGGGAGCAAGCCCCCTCCCACATTGGAACTACGGTGTATCAAAAATTGTGTTTACCCAACCCGCAGGCGTTATGACTTTAATCCTAGGTATCGACCCCGGTTCGCGCATCACCGGTTTTGGCGTGGTGCAACACACCCCGCGTGGTTGCGTGTATGTGGCCTCGGGCTGTATCCGTACCGGCGCGGGCGAGTTGGCTGAGCGCCTGCAGATCGTCTATCGTGGCGTGCGTGAAGTGATCCAGACCTACGGACCGGTGACCATGGGCATCGAAAAGGTGTTCATGGCAAAAAACGCTGATTCGGCGTTGAAGCTTGGCCAGGCCCGTGGCGCCGCCATCGTCGCCGGCGCCGAGGAGGGCATGGAGATCGCCGAGTACACCGCGACCCAGGTCAAGCAGGCCGTGGTCGGCACCGGAGCGGCAAATAAAGAGCAGGTGCAGATGATGGTCATGCACATGCTCAAGCTCACCTCAAAACCGCAGATCGATGCCTCCGACGCCCTGGCCATTGCCATTTGCCATGCGCATACCCGTTCCAGCCTTCTGCCTCACGGCTTGGGTACGGCACGCAGTCGTGGCGGGCGCCTGCGTCTCTGATAGCATCAGCGCAATCGTTATTTCCGGTCAGACCTCGCTCTGACCCCCAAGCTTTAAGGATCTGAACCGTGATTGGACGCTTGCGCGGCACCCTGGCTGAGAAACAGCCGCCGCACCTGATTCTGGATGTAAACGGGCTGGGGTATGAGCTGGAAGTGCCCATGACCACCCTGTACCGCCTACCGTCGGTCGGTGAACCGATAACGCTGCATACCCATCTGGTGGTGCGCGAAGACGCGCAACTACTCTATGGTTTCATTGGCAAGCGCGACCGCGACTTCTTCCGCGAACTGATTCGCCTCAATGGCGTGGGGCCTAAATTGGCCCTCGCGTTGATGTCGAGCCTGGAAGTGGATGAGCTGGTACGTGCCGTTTCGGCCCAGGATACCTCGGCACTGACCAAGGTGCCGGGCGTCGGCAAAAAGACCGCCGAGCGCCTGCTGGTGGAGCTCAAGGACCGCTTTAAGGCCTGGGAGGTGGTGCCGAGCATGTTTGCCCTGGTGCCGAACCAGCCGGACATGCCGGCGGGCCATGTCGCGAGTGCTGAAAGCGACGCCGTCAGTGCGCTGATCTCCCTGGGCTACAAACCCCAGGAGGCCAGCAAGGCCGTCTCGGCCATCAAGGACAAGAACCTGAGCAGCGAAGACATGATCCGCCGCGCCCTGAAGGGAATGATTTAAGTGATTGAAGCTGATCGTCTGATCGCGGCCACTGGCCCGCGCGACCGTGAAGAAGTCCAGGACCGCGCCATCCGCCCCCTGAGCCTGGCCGAATACATCGGCCAGCCCACTGTGCGCGAGCAGATGGAGTTGTTTATCCAGGCCGCGCGCGGGCGCAGTGAGTCCCTGGACCACACCTTGATCTTCGGCCCGCCGGGGCTGGGTAAAACCACCCTGGCCAACATCATTGCCCAGGAAATGGGCGTGTCGATCAAGTCCACCTCCGGCCCGGTGCTGGAGCGGCCAGGTGATTTGGCGGCGTTGCTCACCAACCTCGAACCGCACGATGTGCTGTTTATCGATGAAATCCACCGGCTCTCGCCAATTGTCGAGGAAGTGCTGTACCCGGCGATGGAAGACTTCCAGCTCGACATCATGATTGGCGAAGGCCCGGCGGCCCGCTCGATCAAGCTCGACTTGCCACCCTTCACCCTGGTGGGCGCGACCACGCGTGCGGGTATGTTGACCAACCCGCTGCGAGACCGTTTCGGTATCGTTCAGCGTCTTGAGTTCTATAGCACGGCAGACCTGGCGACCATCGTCAGCCGTTCGGCGAGTATTCTCGGCTTGCCCCTGGACCCGGAAGGCGCGTTTGAGATCGCTCGTCGGGCCCGGGGCACGCCACGGATTGCCAACCGCCTGCTGCGTCGCGTGCGTGACTTTGCCGAAGTTCGGGCCAAGGGGCATATCACCAAAGCCGTGGCGGACCTGGCCTTGAACCTGTTGGATGTGGACGAGCACGGCTTCGATCATCAGGACCGGCGCCTGCTCTTGACCATGATCGAGAAGTTCGACGGTGGCCCGGTGGGTGTCGACAGCCTGGCGGCGGCCATCAGTGAAGAGCGTCATACCATCGAAGATGTGCTGGAGCCATACCTGATCCAGCAAGGCTATATCATGCGCACGCCAAGGGGCCGGGTGGTGACGCGCCATGCCTATCTGCACTTCGGGTTAAACATTCCGTCACGATTGGGTGAGATGCCCGTGGTAGACGAATTCCTTGATGCAGTGGACGATTAAAAGCTTCACGCCAGTCGATTTATTCGATGTTTGTGCTGTCCTAGTGGCGGGCGTCGTCATTCAGTCACTGGATATGTTTTTCGAGAATGAAAAAACAGTTGCCCGACCGGATTGGCAACCTGAGGAGTAAGCACTAGAGTATGCGCGCGCAAAACGGGGATCAGTCGTTCGCACATCGCTGTCGCGTTTATTACGAGGACACCGATGCTGGCGGCATCGTGTATTACGTCAATTACCTCAAGTTCATGGAGCGGGCTCGTACCGAGCGGCTACGGGAGCTGGGCTTTGCCCAATCCCAGCTGGCAGGGGAGGACCTGTTATTCGTCGTGCATTCCAGCGAGGCGCGTTACCACGCACCGGCGCGACTGGACGACGAGCTGCTGGTCAGCGCTGAAGTAATCGAATTGAACCGTGCCAGCCTGCGTTTCAAGCAGCAGGTCAGGCGGGCAACGGATGCAACGCTGCTCTGTGAGGGGCAGTTTCTGGTGGCGTGTGTGCGCACCAACAGTTTGAAACCTCGGGCCATTCCCGAAACTCTACGTGCGGCCTTTGCCGCCGTGAGCGGCGCGGGTAAACAATCAAAGCAGGAGATTTAGCGTGGAACCTACCGTCGTCGACCATTCCTCCATGTGGAGCCTGGTCAGCAATGCCAGTGTTGTGGTTCAACTGGTGATGCTGACCCTGGTAGCCGCATCGGTTACCTCTTGGGTCATGATTTTTCAGCGCAGCAACCTGCTGCGTGCCGGTCGACGTGCCCTGGAGAGCTTTGAAGAGCGCTTCTGGTCGGGTATCGACCTGTCCAAGCTGTACCGCCAGGCCGGCAGCAACCCGGACCCGGACTCGGGCGTCGAGCAGATCTTCCGCGCCGGCTTCAAGGAGTTCTCGCGCCTGCGCCAACAGCCGGGTGTTGATCCGGAAGCGGTCATGGAAGGCGTGGCCCGTGCCATGCGCGTCGCCATTTCCCGTGAAGAAGAGAAACTGGAGCAGAGCCTGCCGTTCCTCGCTACCGTCGGTTCCGTCAGCCCGTACATCGGCCTGTTCGGTACCGTGTGGGGGATCATGAACTCGTTCCGCGGCCTGGCCCAGGCCCAGCAAGCGACCCTGGCCACCGTGGCCCCGGGTATTGCCGAAGCCCTGATCGCCACCGCGATCGGCCTGTTCGCCGCTATCCCCGCAGTAATTGCCTACAACCGCTTTGCTGCCACCAGCGAAACGTTGATCAGCCGTTACTACACCTTCGCCGATGAATTCCAGGCGATCCTGCACCGTAAAGTGCACACCAGCGAAGAATAAGCAGGTAATTCCCAATGGCTTTAATCGCTCGAGCTCGCAAAAAGCGCAAGCCGGTCGCCGAGATGAACGTAGTGCCCTACATCGACGTGATGCTGGTGCTGCTGGTGATCTTCATGGTGACCGCGCCGATGCTCAACCAGGGCGTGAAGGTTGATCTGCCCAAGGTTTCCAGTGAAGCCTTGCCGCAAGACAACAACACCCAGGTCCTGACCATTTCGATCAAGTCTGACAAGACCTATTACTGGAACCTTGGCAGCGAAGTCGACACCCAGAAGCAGCAGGACAAGGCTCTGACCCTGCCGGCGATGACCGATGCGGTGACCAAGATCATTCGCTCCGGTAACGAAGGCGGCAAGCACACCCAGGTGTTCATCCGCGGCGACAAGTCGGTCGACTACGGTTCCGTCATGGGCGCCATGGGCGGGCTGCAGAAGGCCGGCGTCGGTAACGTTGGCTTGATTACCGAGGCGCCCTGATGCACCAACAGCGAGAGCCGTCCGCCTCGGAAAGCTTCTTCTGGCCTAGCGTCTGGGCGATTGCCCTGCACGTCCTGGTCTTTGGCATGCTGTTCGTCAGCTTTGCCATGACCCCGGACCTGCCGCCAGCCAAGCCGATCGTGCAGGCGACCCTGTATCAGCTGAAATCGAAAAGCCAGGCCACCACCCAGACCAATCAGAAGATTGCGGGTGAGGCCCAGAAGTCGGCCGCGCGCCAGACTGAAGTCGAACAGATGGAACAGAAGAAGGTCGAGCAGGAAGCGGTGAAGGCTGCTGCGGAACAAAAGAAAGAAGAGGCTGCTCAAAAGGCCGAGGAATCGAAAAAGGCTGACGAAGCCAAGAAGGCCGACGAGGCGAAAAAGGCTGATGAAGCCAAGAAAGCCGAGAAAGCTGCCGAAGCTAAAAAAGCTGAAGAGAAACAATTGGCTGATATAGCCAAGAAGAAGTCTGAAGAAGAAGCCAAAAAGGCTGCCGAAGAAGAGGCCAAGAAAAAGGCCGCTGAAGACGCCAAGAAGAAAATAGTCGAAGACGCGAAAAAGAAAGCCGCCGAAGACGCCAAGAAAAAAGCTGAAGCAGACGAGGCGAAGAAGAAAATCGCCGACGACGCGAAGAAGAAAGCTGCCGCCGATGCCACCAAGAAAAAGGCCCAGGAAGCAGCGCGTAAATCCGCCGAAGAGAAAAAGGCCCAGGCCTTGGCAGACTTGCTCTCCGACACGCCGCAGCGTCAGCAAGCCTTGGCCGATGAGCGTGGCGATGAAGTCGCGGGCAGTTTCGACGACCTGATTCGGGCGCGGGCAGCAGAAGGCTGGACACGTCCACCTTCGGCACGCAAAGGCATGACAGTAGTGCTGCAGATCGGCATGTTGCCGGACGGTACGGTGACTTCGGTCAGCGTGGCCAAGTCCAGTGGTGACGGTTCGTTCGACAGTTCGGCGGTTGCCGCGGTCAAGAATATTGGCCGGTTGACCGAGATGCAGGGAATGAAACCAAGCGACTTCGCTCCCTATCGTTCATTCAAGATGACATTCACACCTGAGGATCTAGCCTTGTGAGAAACCTTCTTCGAGGAATGCTTGTCGTTATTTGCTGTATGGCAGGGATAGCGGCGGCGGATGAAAAGAACATCCTGGTCACCAGCGGCAGCGATCGGGCCACCCCGATCGCGGTAGTACCGTTTGGCTGGCAGGGCGGTAGCGTGCTGCCGGACGACATGGCTCAGATCGTCAGTGACGACCTGCGCAATTCCGGTTACTACGCACCGATTCCGAAAGGCAACATGATCAGCCAGCCGACCCAGGCCAGCGAAGTCATCTTCCGTGATTGGAAAGCGGTGGGCGCGCAGTACCTGATGGTCGGCAGCATCACGCCGGCCGGCGGTCGCCTGCAGATCCAGTACACCTTGTTCAACGTGGCCACCGAGCAGCAGGTCTTGACCGGCAGCGTATCGGGTACCGCCGAACAACTGCGCGACATGGCCCACTACATCTCGGACCAGTCGTTTGAAAAACTCACCGGCATCAAGGGTGCGTTCTCGACGCGTCTGCTTTATGTAACGGCCGAGCGTTTCTCCGTAGACAACACTCGCTACACCCTGCAGCGTTCGGACTACGACGGTGCGCGCGCTGTTACCTTGCTGCAATCGCGTGAACCAATCCTGTCGCCGCGCTTCGCGCCGGACGGCAAGCGTATTGCCTACGTGTCTTTCGAACAGAAGCGTCCGCGTATCTTCGTCCAGCACATCGATACTGGCCGTCGTGAGCAGATCACCAACTTCGAAGGCCTCAACGGTGCACCGGCCTGGTCGCCGGATGGTTCGCGCCTGGCATTCGTGCTGTCCAAAGACGGTAACCCGGACATCTACGTGATGAACATGGCTTCGCGCCAGATCAGCCGCGTGACCAGCGGTCCAGGCATCAACACCGAACCGTTCTGGGGTAAGGATGGTTCGACCATCTACTTCACCTCCGACCGCGGCGGCAAGCCACAAATCTACAAAACGAGCGTTGGCGGTGGGGGCGCGGAACGCGTGACCTTTATCGGTAACTACAACGCCAATCCTAAGCTTTCAGCTGATGAAAAGACGTTGGTGATGATTCACCGTCAGGATGGTTTCACTAATTTCCGGGTTGCGGCCCAGGATTTGCAGCGTGGAACGGTAAAAATCCTCACAGATACCAACCTTGATGAGTCAGCCACTGTTGCGCCCAACGGCACCATGGTAATCTACGCCACCCGCCAGCAGGGCCGGGGAGTCTTGATGCTCGTGTCCATTAATGGACGCGTAAGGCTCCCGCTTCCTACCGCACAAGGCGAAGTCAGAGAACCGTCCTGGTCCCCTTACCTGAACTGACGCGGCGCTACAAAAAGAAGTACTTAACACACTGGGGTTCATTAGGAGTTTCACGATGGAAATGCTGAAGTTTGGTAAGTTTGCTGCTCTGGCTCTGGCTCTGTCCGTAGCCGTTGGTTGCTCGTCTAAAGGCGGCGACAATGCCGGTGAAGGCGCAGCTGTTGATCCAAACGCTGGTTACGGCGCTAACACTGGTGCAGTTGACGGCTCCCTGAGCGAAGAAGCTGCTCTGCGCGCTATCACCACTTTCTACTTCGAATACGACAGTTCGGACCTGAAACCAGAAGCCATGCGCGCTCTGGACGTTCACGCGAAGGACCTGAAAGCTAACGGCGCTCGCGTTGTTCTGGAAGGTAACACTGACGAACGTGGTACTCGTGAGTACAACATGGCACTGGGCGAGCGTCGTGCGAAAGCCGTTCAGCGCTACCTGGTACTGCAAGGTGTTGCTCCAGGCCAACTGGAACTGGTTTCCTACGGTAAAGAGCGTCCAGTTGCTACTGGCCACGACGAGCAGTCCTGGGCTCAAAACCGTCGCGTCGAACTGCGTAAGTAATTCGTCATGCGAACGTGCCGTCGTGCTCTAACTGTATTGGCTCTCAGCCTCGCTCCGCTTGCGGTGTGGGCTGCGGTTCCTGTGGAAGATAGCAACTCTGGCTATAACAATAGCGGGAGCAGCTATCCGCCAGCGGGTTATGGCACGAACGGCGCCTATGCTGGGGGGGCGGCTACGTCCGCTCCCTCGGCACAGGGCGAACTGTTCAACCAGCTGCAACGCATGCAGGATCAATTGGCGCAGCAACAAGGCACCATTGAAGTTCTGCAAAATGAGGTGCGTCAGCTGAAGCAAGAAGGCCTGGAGCGTTACCAGGATCTTGATCGACGTATAGGAGCCGGTGTTACACCTGCCGCTACTCCTGATAATTCTTCTGCCGGTGGCGCGCCCAGCGCGGCTATCGGTGGTGCTGCAGCAGGGGCCGCAGCTGCGAGCCAAGCCCCTGCCGTCGGCAGTGAACCGGGTGATCCGGCGAAGGAAAAGCTGTATTACGATGCAGCCTTCGACCTGATCAAGGCCAAGGATTTCGATAAGGCCAGCAAAGCCTTTACCGCTTTCCTGGGCCGCTACCCAAACAGCCAGTACGCGGGCAACGCCCAGTACTGGTTGGGCGAGGTGAACCTGGCAAAGGGTGATCTGCAGGGGGCGGGCCAGGCATTTGCCAAGGTCAGCCAGCTGTACCCCAAGCACGCCAAGGTGCCGGACTCGCTGTATAAGCTCGCTGACGTGGAGCGCCGCCTGGGTCATACCGATAAGGTCAAAGGCATTCTGCAGCAGGTCGTAGCCCAATATCCGGGTACCTCCGCTGCACAGTTGGCTCAACGGGATCTACAACGCTTGTAAGCGATGCAGCCGTTTAGAAGAAACCCGCGCCTGGCGCGGGTTTTTTCGTTAGAATCCACGCCCTTTTATGACACACGCTTCCTGGTACCTGCGCGTTGGCGGGGTTCCTTGAAGTGCCTGACGGAGGCGGACAGCCTGTTTAGCTGTTACGCCCGTGGCGACTATGCAAGACACATTACGTATTACCGAAGTTTTTTACTCGTTACAGGGTGAAACGCGAACCGCTGGGCTGCCTACTGTCTTCGTGCGCCTCACCGGTTGCCCTTTGCGTTGCCAATACTGTGACAGCGCCTACGCCTTCAGTGGCGGTACCCTGCGCACCCTCGACGACATCCTGGAGCAGGTTGCCGGCTTCAAGCCTCGCTATGTCTGCGTGACCGGTGGCGAGCCCCTGGCCCAGCCCAATGCCATCCCATTGCTTAAGCAATTGTGTGATGCCGGTTATGAAGTGTCCCTGGAAACCAGCGGTGCCTTGGACATCTCCGCAGTCGACTCACGCGTCAGTCGCGTGGTCGACCTCAAGACCCCAGGTTCCAAGGAAGCTCATCGCAACCGCTACGAGAACATCGAGCTGCTGACGCCCAACGATCAGGTCAAGTTCGTCATCTGTTCCCGTGAGGACTACGACTGGGCCAACTCCAAGTTGATCCAATACGGTCTCGACCGTCGAGCCGGCGAAGTGCTGTTTTCCCCAAGCCACCACGACCTGAACGCGCGCGACCTGGCGGACTGGGTGGTGGCGGACAACCTGCCGGTACGCTTGCAATTGCAGTTGCACAAGTACCTGTGGAACGACGAGCCGGGTCGCTGAGAGGTCGCACAAACGACCGCAATTGCGGCCCCAACGCGTTATTTCAGATTTTTTAAAATAAGGTGTTGAATAATCCTTAGAAATCAGTATTATACGCGCCACCACACAGCGGGTCGTTAGCTCAGTTGGTAGAGCAGTTGGCTTTTAACCAATTGGTCGTAGGTTCGAATCCCACACGACCCACCATTTTTGGCGGTTTAGAAAATCCGGAAGGCCCACGCAAGTGAGGATTTCCGGGTTTTTTTTTGCCTGTGATTTGGGCCTGACAGGTGCGCAATGCACCCGGCAATGCCAGCATTTGGCCAAGGCACCTGTTGACTCTTTTGTTACGAGCACGCCCTATTCTGAACGCTCAACTTTCAGGATGCGGTGATGATGAGTAAGGCGCGGAGCGTAAACCCTCCAGCGAGGGAAGAGTCAATGTGCTATTACCGTTTTTATCGCTTGCCCTGTGTCGGGCTGGTTGGGTTTAATCAAGGCTGTTCAACTCAAGACAGGGATCGTCATGACTACGCTTTCGCCTATCAGCTCCGTCAATACACTGGGTATTCGGCCCACCGAACCTTCGGTCAGCCTTGCGCAGAGCACCTCTACCGCCGTTGCACGACCCTCTTCGGTCGTCAGTCTGGGCAATGTGATGTCTGATACGCTTGCCGATACCTACTCGCGTCGCGGCCAATTGCGCGGCCAGGAGGTCGTGCGAGCGTGGGAGAGCGACAGCCAGGACGCCCTCAGCAAGGCGATCAATACCAATTTCAATTCATTGTCGACAGCCAATCGCTTCAATGGCCTGGGCGCCGGCCTTGTGGAGCTGTTCGCCAAGAACGGTACGAACATTTCTCAGTCTGTGCTCTACGCGAGCGCCGACCGCGCGCAAAATGCTGGTGAGATCAAAGTCGACCAGACGCTGCTGCGCAACAGCGCCGACAACCTGGTCAGCCTCAGTATCAAGACCGCCAGCGGCAAGACCGTCACCTTCAGCCTGGCCAGCCAGAGCGACGGCCTGGGCGTGCAGGCAACCGTGGAAGGGGGCAGCCTGACCGACGACGAACTCAAGGCCGTCGGCAAACTGGGCAGCGCCTTCCAATCAGCGATCGATGGCCTTACCGCAACGCCGCCTAAACTTGATCTGGGTAACCTGACCAAGTTTGACCCCAAGGTACTGGCCTCGGTTGACCTCAACGCTAAAGTGAAAACGCTGGACGGTCAGAACCAGACTCTGGCCTTCCACGCCGACGCTCAGCGCCGCACCACGCGCATGAGTGGTCCGGACGGCGAAGTGAACCTGGCGGTAGACCTGAAAAACGCTGCGATCCTGGGTAACGCCCAGCAGCAGGCCAAGGCGCTGAAAAGCTACCTGGCCCAGTTTGACCGGGCGCAGGAGCGTGGCAATGCCAAGGCGGACCTGATGACGATGTTCAAGGACGCGTTCAGTGCCATGAACAGCAACTACCCGCAAGGTGTCAGCCTTCCTGAGGCGCTGACCCGCAACCCGACGGACCAAGGCTTGCTGACCGGCCTGGCGGACTTCAAGGCCTCCATCAAGCAAACCAGCGAATCCTCCAACCCGATGCGCCCCTCTGAAATCGACAGTTTTGCCTACAACGTGTCGCAGAAGACCCGTGTCAGCGGCAGCAGCGCATTGGACCGCAGCGTGACTCAGGACCAGCAGTCGAGGCTTTCGGCCAGTTATCACAAGGGCCTTGATGGCAGTAAAACCCCGGGACTGACTCGCGATGAAAACTCGCAAAACTACCTCTATGTGCAGGTTGAGGACAACGCGAGCAGTTCGGCCAACCTCGCCTATAAGGATGGCCTGCTGACCAACGCCTATGTTTCGCAAGAGGCCAGCCAGTCCACCCGCACGCAGAAATACGTGCTGGGCAAGTTAGTCGACGAGACCTTTGTGCCCAAGCAAGCCTCGGTCCAGCGCGACTATTTGGTGCTGCTGGAGTACGCGGCGACGCAAAGCAAGAAGTCCAAGGACGCGCTGCAAGAGTCGACCTTGAAGGACGCCCTGGCGAACATGCATGAATCGGTGATGTTGCAGGAAGATCCCTCTGCACTGACACGCTGACGGCCGTCGTAAAAACGGGAAACCCCAATGGCGGGGTTTCCCGTTTTTTTTGCCCGCCAGACGCACTCGCGAAAGTCAGATTAGGCTTTTGAATCCATTCGATATTCTGTAGCCTTGCGCAGCTTCACCTTTACCCGTGCTTGATGAACACAATCACTTCGTCCGGCGGCGCCCGAAGGGCTCCAGAGCCGGTGGTACACTCGACTTTCGCGCAACTGCGCCTGCAGGTCTTGCGAACATGACGCACATTTCCGAACGCCTACTGGTTCAAGCCCACCTCGACGCCAAGCAGCCCAAGGCCCTCAGCGCCGAGGAAGAGGCGAGCCTGCGTGCCGCCATCGCCGCCGAGCTCAAGGCTCAGGACGCGGTGCTGGTTGCCCATTTCTACTGCGATCCGGTGATCCAGGCCCTGGCCGAAGAAACCGGTGGCTGTGTCTCCGACTCCCTGGAAATGGCCCGCTTCGGCGCAGCCCATCCGGCCAAGACCGTATTGGTCGCCGGTGTACGTTTCATGGGCGAGACCGCCAAAATCCTCACCCCCGAAAAACGCATCCTCATGCCGACCCTGGAAGCCACCTGCTCCCTGGACCTGGGTTGTCCGGTGGATGAGTTTTCAGCGTTCTGCGACCAGCATCCCGAGCGCACCGTGGTGGTGTATGCCAACACCTCGGCGGCGGTCAAGGCCCGGGCCGATTGGGTGGTGACCTCCAGCTGCGCGCTGGAAATCGTCGAAAGCCTGATGGACAACGGCGAGACCATCATCTGGGGCCCGGACAAGCACCTGGGTACCTACATCCAGCGCCAGACTGGTGCCGACATGTTGCTGTGGGACGGTGCGTGCATCGTCCACGAGGAGTTCAAGTCCAAGCAGTTGGAGGACATGAAGGCGCTGTACCCGGACGCAGCGATCCTGGTGCACCCGGAATCGCCGACCTCGGTGATCGAGCTGGCCGACGCGGTGGGCTCCACCAGCCAGTTGATTGCGGCGGCACAGCGTCTGCCGAACAAGACCTTCATCGTGGCAACCGATCGCGGCATCTTCTACAAGATGCAGCAGCTGTGCCCGGACAAGGTCTTCGTCGAAGCGCCCACAGCCGGCAACGGCGCCGCGTGCCGCAGTTGCGCACACTGCCCGTGGATGGCGATGAATACGCTGGAGCGCACGCTGCAGTGCCTGCGTGAAGGCAGTAACGAGATATTCGTCGAGCCTTCGGTGATTCCTCACGCCGTGCGACCGCTCAAGCGCATGCTGGATTTCACCCAGGCTGCGCGCCTGAGGCTGGCCGGTAACGCTTGAACGGAGGCGAACTCGGTTAAAAATGTGGGAGGGGATAAGCCCCCTCCCACATTTTGATCTCGTTCAGGCAGTGGGTTATTTCTTTTGCTTCGGAATCCGCACCAACTGCGTGTCCGAATAGATGTCATGCCAGCTGCGTTTCTGCTTGTCGAACAACGACCAGACAAACCCCAGCCCCACGCACAACCACGATGCAATCGACACCACAAAGCGCAACAGCGCCTGCCACAGGCTGATTCGCGAGCCGTCGGCGTTTTGCACGCGTACGCCCCAGACCTGCATGCCCAGGGTTTGCCCGGAATGGGTCCAGAACTTGGCAAAGAAACCAAACAGCACAAAGAACAGAATCGTCGACAGCAGCGGGTCACCGTCCAGCGCGCCGGATTCGGTGAGGGTGCGCATCTTGGCTTCGCCTACGAACGCGATCCACACCAGCTTGTAGATAAACGCGGTGACGATCAGCAGGGCAGTGCACAACAGGAAGTCATAGAACATCGCTGCCAGGCGACGGCCCAGGCCAACGGCGGGGAACTCGCCTTGGGGACTCAGCAAGGGTTTGGGCATGGCAGGGCTCTCTGAGGAAAAAATCCATTTTACGGAATAGCGCCCATAAAAAAGCCCCTGATGTCATCTCAGGGGCTTTTTGTTGCAGAAAGGATCAGGCTTCTGCTTGTACTTCGTCAGCCTGCATGCCTTTCTGGCCTTGCACCGCAACGAAGGTGACCTTCTGGCCTTCCTTCAGGCTTTTGAAGCCGTTGCCTTGAATAGCGCGGAAATGCACGAACAGATCCGGACCGCTTTCTGGAGTGATAAAACCAAACCCTTTCTCGTCGTTAAACCACTTGACGGTACCGCTCTGACGATCAGCCATTTTCTTATTTCCTTGACGCTAAAAATTAATGACAGCCCCTTTCGCATGAAAGAGTACTGGGCTGGGTTGCAGGAAAGTAAGAGACGTCGAACGGGTTGTAGCACAACTACTTCAGCTACTGCCCAGGTCCAGGTTCCAAGCGACCCATGCAAACACAGTGGGCAAACTCTACGCCAACTAATGGAGAAAAAACAAGCCCTGCCAAAAGCCCAGCGTTTACTCGGCCACAGGGCACTTCGCTGAATAATGGGAGGCTTGCTTATTCGATAGAATGGGTCACTTGTTATAGGTTAATTCCTATAATAATGCCTATCGTTGCTGCACTATTTTATGGCGGTTGCGTTACAGATTAGTGCACGTTAATGCAACCGCGTTACTTATAGGAACAGTCAATCAGCCACGATAGTAACGTTGCGGCACAAATGGCATTTTGCTTACACGAAGTGGCACTTTTTTCCCACGCACCAACGCAGAGACCTCGGTGTCCAGTGCGATGAATGCACTGTCCAGATAACCCATGGCCAGTGGGCCACCCAGGCTCGGGCCAAAGCCACCGCTGCACACGCTGCCGATCACGGTGCCGTGTTCATCGACTATCTCTGCGCCTTCACGTACAGGCGTGCGCTCCTGGGGCAGCAGACCCACGCGCTTGCGGCTCACACCGGTTTGCTGCTGGGTGAAGATGCGGTCGGCACCCGGGAAGCCACCGGCGCGCGCACCGTCGGTGCGACGGGCCTTGGAGATCGCCCACAACAGGCTGGCTTCGATCGGGGTGGTCTCGGTGTTCATGTCGTGGCCGTACAGGCAAAGGCCGGCTTCCAGGCGCAGCGAGTCACGGGCGCCCAGGCCGATGGCCTGCACTTCGTCCTCGGCCAGCAGGCTGCGCGCCAGGCTTTCGGCGTTGGCGGCGGGCACGGAGATTTCAAAGCCGTCTTCACCGGTGTAGCCGGAGCGGCTGACGTAGCAGTCCACGCCCAGCAGGCGCAGTGAGGCGAACTGCATGAAAGTCATCCGGGTGACTTCCGGTGCCAGGCGCGCCAGCACCTTAACCGCGGCCGGGCCTTGCAGGGCGAGCAGGGCGCGCTCTTCGAACAGCGGCTCGATGCTGCACTGGTCGCCGAGATGCTGGCGCAGGTGCGCCAGGTCCTGGTCCTTGCAGGCGGCGTTGACCACCAGGAACAGTTCGTCGTTACCCAGGTTCGCCACCATCAGGTCGTCGAGGATGCCGCCCTGGTCATTGGTGAACATGGCGTAGCGCTGCATGCCGACCGGCAGGTCGATGATGTCGACCGGTACCAGGGTTTCCAGAGCCTTGGCGGCGTTGGCGCCGGTGAGGCGGATCTGGCCCATGTGGGACACGTCGAACAACCCGGCCTGTTCACGGGTGTGCAGGTGTTCCTTCATCACGCCCAGTGGGTATTGCACCGGCATGTCGTAGCCGGCGAAGGGCACCATGCGTGCACCCAACTCGAGGTGCAGGGCGTGCAATGGGGTTTTCAACAGGGTTTCGGTGGACATATTCAGCTCCTGAAAAACGTGCTGGCGCGCCTTTAGGCGTCAGCACTCGATAATGTTGACCGCCAAACCGCCACGGGCGGTTTCCTTGTATTTGCTTTTCATGTCGGCGCCGGTCTGGCGCATGGTGCGGATAACCTTGTCCAGCGAGACGAAGTGTTGCCCATCGCCACGCAAGGCCATGCGCACCGCATTGATGGCCTTCACCGAGCCCATGGCATTGCGCTCGATGCAGGGCACCTGCACCAGCCCGCCAATCGGGTCACAGGTCAGGCCGAGGTTGTGTTCCATGCCGATCTCGGCGGCGTTTTCCACCTGGGAAACCGTACCGCCCAATACTTCGCACAACGCGCCAGCGGCCATGGAACAGGCCACGCCGACTTCACCCTGGCAACCAACTTCGGCCCCGGAGATCGAGGCGTTTTCTTTGTAGAGAATGCCGATGGCGGCGGCGGTGAGCAGAAAACGCACCACGCCGTCTTCGTTCGCGCCGGGGATAAAGCGCATGTAGTAATGCAGCACCGCCGGCACAATCCCGGCCGCGCCGTTGGTGGGCGCCGTGACCACGCGCCCGCCGTTGGCGTTTTCTTCGTTCACGGCCAGGGCGTACAGGTTGACCCAATCGAGTACCGACAGCGGGTCGCGCAGGGCCGACTCCGGGTTCTTGCACAACTGGCGATGCAAGGCGGCAGCGCGACGCTTGACCTTCAAGCCGCCGGGCAAGATGCCTTCGTTGCGACAGCCGGCTGCCACGCAGTCCTGCATCACTTGCCAGATCTTCAGCAGGCCGGCGCGGGTTTCCGCTTCCGGGCGCCAGGCACTTTCATTGGTCAGCATCACTTGGCTGATGGACAGCCCATAGGTAGTGCAATGGCCAAGCAAGTCCTTGGCATGCTTGAACGGGAACGTCAGTGGAGTGGCATCTTCGACGATCCGGTCGGCGCCGGCAGCGTCTTCATCCACCACAAAACCGCCGCCCACCGAGTAGTACTCGCGGCTGCGGATCTGGATACCCGCCGCATCAAAGGCACGAAAAATCATGCCGTTGGGATGATAGGCGAGGGGTTTGCGAATCATCGCCAGGTGTTCTTTCTCGTTGAACGCAATGCTGTGTTCGCCGAGCAGGTTCAAGCGACCGTCGCCGCGCATCTGCGCCAGGCGTGCGGCAACAGTTTCGGTGTTCACGGTGTCCGGGTGTTCGCCTTCCAGGCCCAGCAGCACGGCCTTGTCGCTGCCGTGGCCTTTACCGGTGGCGCCGAGGGAGCCATAGAGTTCCACCTTGATGCCGGTGGTGGCGCTCAGCAGGTTGTCACGCTTGAGGCCCTCGACGAACCGAGCGGCCGCACGCATGGGGCCGACGGTGTGGGAACTGGAGGGGCCGATGCCAATCTTGAACAGGTCGAACACGCTTAAAGACATGAGTTGTTCTCCGGTTTCTTGTTATGTATTGGGTGTACTCGGTCAATGTGGGAGGGGGCTTGCTCCCGATGGCAGTGTGTCAGTCAACAGAGATGTTGAATGTAAAACCGCCATCGGGAGCAAGCCCCTCCCACATTTGATTGAGTTCAGCCTCAGGTTACGCGTAGCTCTCGATTGAAGGGCATGCGCATACGAGATTGCGGTCACCAAACACATTGTCGACCCGGCCAACCGGCGGCCAGTACTTGCCTTCGATCAACGAGGCTACCGGGTACACCGCTTGTTCACGGCTGTAGGGGTGGCTCCATTCGCCCACCAGTTCCGCTGCGGTGTGCGGGGCGTTTTTCAGTGGGTTGTCGTCCTTGTCCAGGGTGCCGTTTTCCACCGCGCGGATTTCTTCGCGGATGGCGATCATCGCGTCGCAGAAGCGGTCCAGTTCTTCCTTGGATTCACTTTCGGTCGGCTCGATCATCAGCGTGCCGGCCACCGGGAACGACATGGTCGGTGCATGGAAACCAAAGTCGATCAGGCGCTTGGCCACGTCGTCCACGCTGATGCCGCTGCTGTCCTTTAGCGGGCGCAGGTCGAGGATGCATTCGTGCGCCACCAGGCCGTTGCTGCCGGTGTAGAGCACGGGGTAGTGCTCTTCGAGGCGACGGGAAATGTAGTTGGCATTCAGGATCGCCAATTGCGAAGCGCGCTTGAGGCCTGCGCCGCCCATCATGCTGATGTACATCCAGGTGATCGGCAGGATGCTCGCGCTGCCGAACGGTGCGGCACAGACCGCGCCTTCCTTGCGTTCCATGGCCGCATGGCCTGGCAGGAATGGCGTGAGGTGGGACTTGACGCCAATCGGGCCAACGCCCGGGCCGCCACCGCCGTGGGGGATGCAGAAGGTCTTGTGCAAATTCAGGTGGGACACGTCGCCGCCGAACTTGCCTGGGGCGCAGAGGCCGACCATTGCGTTCATGTTGGCGCCGTCGATGTACACCTGGCCGCCGTTGTCGTGAATGATGCCGCAGATTTCGCGGATACCTTCCTCGAACACGCCGTGGGTGGACGGGTAGGTAATCATCAGCGCGGCGAGGTGTTCGCGGTGCTCGATGGCCTTGGCGCGCAGGTCTTCGATGTCCACGTTGCCACGGGCATCGCAGGCCGTAACTACCACACGCATACCGGCCATGTTGGCAGTCGCCGGGTTGGTGCCGTGGGCCGACGACGGGATCAGGCAGATGTCGCGGCGTTCTTCACCACGGCTCTGGTGATAGGCACGGATCGCCAACAGGCCGGCGTACTCACCCTGGGAACCGGCGTTCGGCTGCAGCGAGATCGCGTCGTAACCGGTGGCCGCGCAGAGCATGGCTTCCAGGTCGGAGGTCAGTTGCAGGTAGCCGGTACTTTGCTCGGCCGGGGCGAACGGGTGCAGGGCGCCGAATTCGGCCCAGGTCACTGGGATCATTTCGCTGGCGGCGTTGAGCTTCATGGTGCACGAGCCCAGCGGGATCATGGTGCGGTCCAGGGCCAGGTCTTTGTCCGCCAGCTTGCGCAGGTAGCGCATCAGCTCGGTTTCGGAGTGATAACGGTTGAACACCGGGTGGCTGAGGATCGGCGACTCGCGCAGCAATGCGGCGGGCAGGCGGCTGTCCACCTCGGCGTTGAAGTCCGGCAGGGCTTTGCCAGCGGCGAAGATCGCCCACAGGGTTTCGATATCGGCTTGGGTGGTGGTTTCGTCCACCGACAGGCCAACCCGCTCGGCGTCCACCACACGCAGGTTGATGCGCTGGGCGCGGGCCTTGTCGTGCAGTGCGGCAGTGTCGGCACCGGTGTGCAGGGTCAGGGTGTCGAAGAAGTGTTCCTGCTCGACCTTCAGGCCCAGCGCGGTCAAGCCCTTGGCGAGGATCGCGGTCAGGTGGTGAATACGGTTGGCGATCTGGGTCAGGCCCTTGGGCCCGTGGTACACGGCATACATGCTGGCGATGTTGGCGAGCAGTACTTGGGCGGTGCAGATGTTGCTGGTGGCTTTCTCGCGGCGGATATGCTGCTCGCGGGTCTGCATGGCCAGGCGCAGGGCCGGCTTGCCGAAGCGGTCTACCGACACACCGACCAGACGCCCCGGCATGTCGCGCTTGAACGCATCCTTGGTGGAGAAGTACGCCGCGTGCGGGCCACCGAAGCCCAGCGGCACGCCGAAGCGTTGCGCGCTGCCGATGGCCACGTCGGCGCCGAACTCACCCGGAGGGGTCAGCAGGGTCAGGGCCAGCAGGTCCGCAGCCACGGCTACCAGGGCATTGGCGGCGTGGAAACGCTCGGTCAGTGCGCGGTAGTCGAACACGTCACCGTTGCTGGCCGGGTACTGCAGCAGCGCGCCGAAGAACGGGCTGACGTCGGTCAGTTCGCGCTCATCGCCCACGACCACGTCAATGCCCAGCGGCTCGGCACGGGTGCGCAGTACGTCGAGGGTTTGCGGGTGACTGTGGATAGAGGCGAAGAAGGCGTTGCTGCCCTTGTTCTTGCTCAGGCGCTTGCAGAAGGTCATGGCTTCGGCGGCGGCGGTGGCTTCATCGAGCAGCGAGGCGTTGGCGATCGGCAGGCCGGTGAGGTCGCTGATCAGGGTCTGGAAGTTCAGCAGCGCTTCCAGGCGACCCTGGGAAATTTCTGGCTGGTACGGGGTGTAGGCGGTGTACCAGGCCGGGTTTTCCAGGAGGTTGCGCAGGATCGGCGACGGCGTATGGCAGTTGTAGTAGCCCTGGCCGATGTAGGTCTTGAACAGTTGGTTCTGGCTGGCGATGGCCTTGATCTTGGCCAGGGCCTCGGCTTCGCTCAGGCCATCTTCCAGGCCGAGCACACTGGTGCCCTTGATGCTTTCCGGGATCACGCTGGCGCTCAGGGCCTCCAGGGAATCGAAGCCCAGGCTGGCGAGCATCTGCTGCTCATCTTCCTGGCGCGGGCCGATGTGGCGGGCGATGAATTCGTTGGCGGTGCTCAGGTTGATCGTCATGGCGCGCTCCTCAGGCTTCAGCGTTGGCTTTGATCAGGCGGTCGTACGCGTCCTGATCCAACAGTTTAGCTACCGCATCGGCATCGGCCGGTTTAAAGCGGAAGAACCAGCCTTCGCCCATCGGGTCTTCGTTGACCAGTTCCGGGCTGCCATCGAGCTTGTCGTTCACTTCCAGCACTTCACCGTCCAACGGCATGTACACGCCGCTGGCGGCCTTGACCGATTCTACGGTGGATGCTTCAGCGCCCTTGTCGTAGGCCTGCAACTCCGGCAGTTGCACGAAAACCACATCACCCAGCGCGTTCTGTGCGAAAGCGGTGATACCCACGGTGACGCTGCCGTCAGCTTCGGCGCGCAGCCATTCGTGATCTTCAGTGAAACGCAACTCGCTCATGGAAACTCCTCAGGGCCAGAATCGTCTGGTGGGCGGGATTGGAAATAATGGAGAGTTGCTTAGCAATATCGCGGCCAATGTCATTAACTCTTTATTAATCAATGGCTTGGTAAAAGCGGTTATAACGATAGCGCATTTGTGTGTAGCGATTTCGCTACACTCCGGCCGTCGAAAAAAAGCCTATGCGGATCAAAGCCTTGCATGGCGCGTAAAAAACAAGGTTGTAGCGATATCGTTCCACTGTAGCGCTTTCAGTACGGATGGACGTCGCTTTTGCGATTTATCTACCGTCTGGGAGGCCGGCCCGCGTTTTACCGTGCGCGCACTTCGTCATCAGGATGCGCCGCATGAGTACTTCAAACCTTATTCCCCCGGAGATTTCCCAGGCCCGGACATCTCGCGACTATTTATCCAACGTCTTCGCCCGGCGCCTGGGCCTGGCCCAAGTGGCCCGGGAAATGATCCAGGAATGGATCGGACAGTGGTTTGCCGGTTCCGGCCTGCAGGCCGCTAACAGCTGGATCGGTGTGATCCAGCCAACCTTGGCCGGCCGCCGCCACATGCCGCTTATTACCTTGAGCGACGCACTGATCAAGCGCTGCATGAAGGGTGACGCGCTGAACTACACGCCAGGCCATCATGTGCTGTTGGTGCAGTCTGCATCGCAGGTGTTTCAACCGGCGAGCGGCGCCCTCACCGTGGACGATATCGAGTGGATGCTCAACACCCTGGCGCCCGATGTGCTGGCGGGTTTTGCCGAGCGCTTGGTGCAATACTGGAACGCGAGCGTGTCGGACGGTTCGGCCGACAGCCGTTGGCACGCGGTCAGCAGCCAGTTACGTGCATGCCTGCTCACGGCGCGGCAGAACCCGCCATTGACGCCGGAGCAGGCGCGGCTGCTGCTGGGGCTGGGCGATGAGCAGGTACAGCAGCTTTGGGGGTATCGGGCGGATCGAGAGGCCTTGGGTGATGCCGATGCGCTGCATATCTATCAAGTCTATGCGGCCCAGGCCGGGGACCCGGGCGAATGGCTGCCGCTGTTGGTCTTGCAGCGTCGGGTCGCGGGGCAACAGGTCACCCTCGTCTATATCCCGGTGATGAACCTGGTGCAGCTCGAATCCCTGGACGCCTTGGGTGACCTGCTGCCGCGCTATATGAGCCACTACCGGCCAGGGGCGCCGCTGCAATGGGTACTGCGCGAGCCCGAGGGCGATGTGTTCGATGCGTTGGCCCAGGCCTTGCTCGAACGACAACTTCGCGATGTACGGCGGGTTGACTGGTCGGCACTGCCCGATATCGGCAGCTATGAACAGCTGTTTATCACGCTCACCTCGCCACTGGCCTGGTTCGACCCGGATTACCTCGAGCAGCCTCACGAAGAACAATTGCCGGTCTGGTTGCAGCGGGCCAGCAGCGCGGATCGCCTGGCTTACGGCCAGTGGCTGGAGCGCCTGGCGCGCCTGCAACGCAGCACCGGCGGTGCAATGTTCCTCGATGGCCTTGAGCCAATCGATGTGTACGCGCGCAAGGCGTTGCAACGGCAAATGCGCCTGGAGCATCCAACGCAAGCCCCCATCAACCCGGACGACTACCTCCTGACCTTCGAGCGCACCCAGGGTGGCACGGTTGGCTGGACGCAACGAACCACCCGGACGTTGACCCACTGGTCGCTGGAAAACCCCTTCGCCACCGCCTATGCCAGTGTGCACATCAGCCACCAGGCCACGCCAGGTAACGTGCCGCGCTGGGTCACGCCGGCCTATCTCAAGGGACTGATCGAGCGGGTGGACGTGGGCAAGTATTATCCGTCGTTGCTGGAGCACGCACTGATCGCCGACCCGATGCAGTCTGCACGGCGGCGCCGGTTGTTTGTCGATCAGATGGCGCTGCAACTGCCGATGCGCGCCCTTGAAAACAGCCTTCGCCAGCGCAACGGTTTCACCCGGGCAGGCGCTCGGGTGGTGCAAGCGATGCTGCGGGAAGATCCGCGTCAGCGCGTGGTCGACGATGAGGTGATTGTCGCCCGGCCCCTGGCGTTCCTGGCCCATGCAGGCGGGCTGGCCCATCAAGCGCACAACCTGTTTGTCATCGGTCCCCGCGACAACAGCACGTTGCCGCATATTCTCTATCGGCCGGATCAAACCGACGCGGTGCTGCAACAGTTCCCCAGCCGCCAGGCGTTGCTCGACGAGATCGCAACGGTGGGCGGCGATCTTCAACGCGTGGTGCTGCAGCGTTTACCGGAGAACAGCCGCGCTCTGTTTGCCAACGGCGGTTTTCTTCGTCCTCATGTCCAGCGTGTGCTGCAGGGCGATGAGTTCGACGTGCTGCCCGCATCGAGCCCGGCGTTGTTGAGTGACGAACCGGTGCATGGCGAGTTCCTTGAGAGCGTCTTCGATGAAAACGCCAGAGACCTGTGGCAGCGCGCCGTCAAACAGTCGGTTTCCAACGAGGCGCTGCGTTGGACCCTGTTCAAGAATGATCTGTGGCAAGTGTTCAATGCGCTTTTGCCGATGGTCAGGGGGCCGGTGGCGGTGGCGGGCTGGTTGTCCCAAACCTTCAGGACGTTCCGCACGGTGCTGGCGCTGCCGGTCGAGACCAGCCGCGAAGATTCCGCCAATGCCTTCGCCGAGTTGATCGGCAGCGTGGCCGGCCTGCTGATGAGCCCTGTGGTCACGCTGGATCAACGATTACGCCTGAATCCTGGCAGTGCCCAGGCCCGTGACGCGATCCCGGTCAGCCACACGCGCCACTCGGCGTCGACGTTTGCCTGGCAGCGTTCATTCGCCGACGTCACGGCAATGGATTTTTCCTGGGCCAACTCAAGGTCCAGGCTTACGACCCAGCAGCGTGCCCAGCTCGAGACGTTCCAATGGTCACCCAGGCAGGGCGAGCGCTGGCCCGACTCGCCGACGCTGGCCTCGGCGGCGAGCCCGGTGCGCGGTAGTCTGCTGGTACAGGGCGACAGTGGCGCGGCCCGTCAGGAGCCTTACACGTTGATAGACAGCAAAGTGTATGGCCTGAGCGCGGTCAAGGATGGCTGGCGGGTCGTCGATCTGCGGCAACCCCAGCGTCTCGGTCCGTGGCTGGGCAAGGATGCCCATGGGGTCTGGAAAGTCGACCTGGGCCTGCGCCTGGTTGGCGGGCAGCCAAAGAGCACGGTGGCCCAGCGGCGTGCCCACATCGAGCAGCAAAAGCTTGAGCTTGAGCGCGAGTACAGCGCGGCAAGCAACGAATTGCAGAGCCTCGAGCGTGTCGTGACCGCGGCCGAAGACCTGTGTGAGAAGGCGCACCTGACCTCCGAGGCAGCCTTCACCGAGCAGCACCGGCGCGATGCCAGGGCGCGCTACCTGCGCGAATTGGAAAAAAAGACCGATGCGCAACAGAAAAAACTCAATGTGCTTATGCGCAGAAACGCCAACAAACCCCTGGACGGTTTTGAACGGGAACAGTGCCTGCAGTTGGAAGATATCGTGCTGAACCTGCGCCGGCAGATGTTCGTGCTGACCTTCAGTCGCCGCGAGGAGCAGTTTTCCGAAGCGCATCTCGCGCAACTGTCGGGGCAGGACGCGACCGCGGCCCAGGCGGTTATCGGAATCTTGACCGAAGAGAGCCGCAGGATCGGCGAGTTTCACGACAAGATGGTCAACCTGAGCTTCTGGGAGCGGGTCAATTACGAGCGGTTGCTCAGCATTCCTGCCTACAAGTCATATACCGGTGAGTTGCAACCGTCCTCGTACGGGCAGCCATTGGGCTGGCGGACCGTGCAGTTGCAGGTGCTCAAGGAGCAGCTGTGGCGCCGGCGGCCCCTGCCTGAAGAGCAGGACGACTTCAGTCGGATCGACGCGGCCATGGATGAGGCGATCCAGTCGGCCCAGTCCCAGAAAACCATCGATGAGCCAGGCGTGCTGAGTGTGCAGCAGCGTATCGAGGGCACCCGGGCGGTGCTGCACGAATACGCCAAAACCCTGGCGCTCCTGGATGAATACCGTTCCGCCGCGCCGGAATTGATCCATGGGGATGTCGAGGTGCCGGTGGAAGCCACGATCCTCAGCCTGGAACAGGAGTCGAGAATCGCCCTGGCGAAGCTGCTGCGTGAGCACGAGCGCAACCCTCAGCCCTGCCGGGTACGCCCCCTTGAAGCCGATCAACGGCTGATCCGCGATTCGAAGAAGCGCTATCAATTGGGGCGGGTTCGCGCCCGCACGCCGGAATCGACCGAAGACATCGTTGATGTCATCAACCCGATTGACCAGGCCGTGGTGGTGAGCCTGCATCAGCAGCCGGGCTCGGATGCGTTCGAAGCGATCACACCGGCTGGCGCCGTGGTGCCGCGGCCGACGCGCTCCCTGGAAAACCTCAAGGCCGACGCGCGCCGCTTGTTGGCCAGAGCACCGCTGGTGCTGCAGCAGACCCGCGACGAAGCGCGCAGTGCCAAGCTGCCGGCCAGCGTCGAAGCCCGGTTGACGCGGCAGTCCGAGGGCATCAAGGCGGTTGCCGAAAAGATTCGCAAGGCGCTGCCGTCAACGCCGGATACCGCGGCCCAGGCGCTGCTCGCTGAATTGGAACAGGCCGCCAGCCACTCTCTGGAGCAGGGTCGAGCGTTGCGCATCGAGATGATCAAGCGCTTGCCGCCCGATGAGGATGGGATTGCCTGGCTCCTGGCCCGGGACCAGGTGCAGATACTGCGCATCGAGGGGCGTATTGCGCTCAAGCGGGTGGATGATTTCCTGCAGGAGTATGTGGTCAAGGACAGGCAGGGCAAGGTCCTGGCTTATGCGCACTTTCATTATTCATCGCCCACGGACCCTGATTTACCCTACAACGCCGGCCATCTGAAAAGGCCGGAGCAGCGCTTCATGAGTTTTCGCAGCCTGCTCGACAAAACCGACAACGAGGCCATCGCGATCTACTATTCGCGCATCAGCCCGCCCATGGCCGCGCAGCTGTTTTTCAGCGCTGCCGGCGTTATCAAGCATCGTGGCCGGCGTGCGTTCTGGTGATGCAGGCGCTCAGGGTTTTCCGGGAATGCCGTACTTGCGCAAGCGGTGAGCGATGGCGGTGTGTGAGGTTTGCAGGCGGCTGGCCAACTGCCGGGTCGAGGGGTAACTGACGTAGAGCTTCTCCAGCAGGCTGCGCTCGAAGTCCTCGACGGCCTGTTCCAGGCTATCGACTTCGCCGTCGTTCTGGCGGGCCACGGAGGTGCCGGCGATGTCCAGGTCACCGATGTCCACCAGGCTGCTTTCGCAGATGGCGGCGGCGCGGAAGATCACGTTCTGCAGCTGGCGCACATTGCCCGGCCAACGGTTGCCCAACAGCGCCGGATAGGTGCCGGGCGCCAGGCGGCACACCGGGCGCTGGATCTGCGCACAGGCCTGCTGCATGAAGTAGCGGGCCAGCAGCAGGATGTCCTGGCCGCGTTCACGCAGGGGCGGTACTTCGACGTTGAGCACGTTGAGGCGATAGAACAGGTCTTCGCGGAAGGTGCCTTCGCTGACCATTTTTTCCAGGTCGCGGTGGGTGGCGCTGAGGATGCGCACATTGACCTTCACTTCGCGGTCGCCGCCCACCCGGCGGAAGCTGCCGTCGTTGAGAAAACGCAGCAGCTTGGCTTGCAAATAGGGCGACATTTCGCCGATTTCATCGAGAAATACCGTGCCCTGGTTGGCCAGCTCCATCAGCCCTGGCTTGCCGCCGCGTTGGGCGCCGGTAAAGGCGCCGGGGGCGTAACCGAACAATTCACTCTCGGCGAGATTCTCCGGCAGCGCCGCGCAGTTCAACGCCAAAAACGGCGCACTGTGGCGTGCGCTGATGGCGTGGCAGGCCCGCGCCACCAACTCCTTGCCGGTGCCGGTTTCGCCCTGGATCAACAGCGGAGCATCGAGTGCGGCCACCCGTTGTGCGCGTGCCTTGAGCGTGCGGATCACCGGGGACTCGCCCAGCAGCGCATCAAAGCCTTCGGCATGATCATGGTGCAGCGCCGACAGTTGTTCGCCGATGCGGTTGGGTTGGTACAGGGTGAGCAGGGCGCCGGCATCGGTGATCGGCGTGGCGTCCAGCAAGAGGGTCTGGCCGTTGACGCTGATCTCGCGCAGGGGCAGGCGAAAGCCCTGTTCCAGCAAGGTGTCCAGTAATGCCGGGTCATTGAACAGCTCGGCGATGCTTTCCCCCGCCGGCTCGCGCCCGTACAGCGCAATCATTGCCGGGTTGGCCAGCAGGATCTTGCCCGCACTGTCCAGGGCCAGCACCGGGTCGGTCATGGCCGCCAGCAGGGCGTCGAGTTGCAGGTGGCGGCGTTGGCCGGGAAGGATATCCACTACCGTTACGGCTTGTACGCCGTGCACGCTGAACAGCGCGTCGCGCAGCTCTTCGAGCACCTCGGCACTCAGCGTCGGGGCGTCGATGTAGACGTTGGGCGGCACCATTTCCACCGCATCCAGGTTGAGATTGCGCCCACCAAGCAAGGCCAGGACTTCCTGGGTAATGCCGACGCGGTCGATGAAGCTGACGTGGATACGCATGGGGCGCTAACAATTCTGGGGAGCGAGAGGCGGCAAGTATGCCTGACAGGCGATAGAGATCAAAAAATGTGAGAGGGGGCTTGCCCCCTCCCACAGTTGCAGCAGAGTTTTGTCAGTTATTCCAGGTGTTCGGGTTTGACCGGATCGCCCGATTTCACATCCAGCTGATGCCGCACATCCTCGAACATCTGGTCGTACTGCTTGTGCATCGAACCATTGAGCACGGCCGTCTTCGGCATCCCATACTTCTGCGCGATGTTCATCGCATGCCGGGCGAAGTCGAATGCCTGGTCCTTGGGCAAGAAGAACTCCTCCTTGAGGTCCTTGCCCTGCACCGAGCCGTGCAGCTTGAACAGCATGCCCTTGCCTTCCTTTGGATCCTGGCTGACTTCGTAATCGATGCACAGGTTGTAGCTGTAGTCGTCCTTGTTAAGGGCGTGACGTTCGACGTGCAGGTGACCGGGTTCAAAGGTGGCCATAGGCGTATCTCCTCTACTTCACAGATAGGTGATGCCAGGTGTTGCCGTGCTGATGCGCGTGCCGGCGCTGCCCTGGACGATGGCTTCGATGTCGGAGAGTGAACCGATCACCGCGGTTTTGCCAGTCTGGCGGGCGAACTCGCAGGCGGCTTGCACCTTGGGCCCCATGGAGCCGGCGGCGAAGCCGAGTTTTTCCATGTCATCGGGGTGGGCCTGGCCGATGGCTTTTTGCGTCGGCTTGCCGAAGTCGATAAACGCGGCATTGACGTCGGTGGCTATCACCAGCAAATCGGCGTCCAGTTGCGAGGCCAGCAACGAGGAGCACAGGTCTTTGTCGATCACGGCTTCGATGCCCTTGAGCTTGCCGTCTTCACCGTACATGGTCGGGATACCGCCACCACCGGCGCAGATCACGATGGCGTTTTTTTCCAGCAACCACTTGATCGGGCGAATTTCAAAGATGCGTTTGGGCCGCGGGCTGGCCACGACGCGGCGATATTTGTCGCCATCCGGGGCGATGGCCCAGCCTTTCTCGGCGGCGAGTTTTTCCGCTTCGGCCTTCGAGTACACCGGGCCGATGGGCTTGGTCGGGTTCTGGAAGGCAGGGTCCTTGGCGTCCACTTCCACCTGGGTGAGCAGGGTAGCGAATGGCACTTCGAAGTCCAGCAGGTTGCCCAGTTCCTGTTCGATGATGTAGCCGATCATGCCTTCGGTCTCGGCACCCAGTACGTCCAGCGGGTAAGGCGAAACGCTGGTGTAGGCGGCCGCCTGCAACGACAGCAGGCCGACCTGCGGGCCATTGCCGTGGGCGATGACCAGCTCGTTGCCGGCATGGATCTTGGCGATCTGTTCGGTGGCGATACGGATATTGGCGCGTTGGTTGTCTGCGGTCATGGGTTCACCACGGCGCAGGAGGGCGTTGCCGCCCAAAGCTACGACGATGCGCATAATGCAATCCTTCTATGGGTGTGAACACAGAGGCCAATGTGGGAGGGGCTTGATCCCGATAGCGGTATGTCAGGCAACTTATCTGTAGCTGATCCGCCGCCATCGGGGGCAAGTCGAATCGTCGCACCGCCCCTCCCACACTTAACCCGTGTAGCCTTTAGATATCCGCGAGTGCCGACACCAGGATCGCCTTGATGGTGTGCATGCGGTTTTCCGCCTGCTCAAAAGCGATGTTGGCCGGCGACTCGAAGACTTCCTCGGTCACTTCCACCCCATTGGCCAGGTTCGGATAACGTGCGGCGATGTCCTTGCCGACCTTGGTTTCGCTGTTGTGGAACGCCGGCAGGCAGTGCATGAATTTCACCCGAGGGTTGCCCGAGGCCTTCATCATCTTGGCGTTGACCTGGTACGGCAGCAGTTGCTCGATGCGTTCGTCCCACGCTTCCACCGGCTCACCCATGGACACCCAGATATCGGTGTGGATGAAGTCCACGCCTTTGACGGCTTCTTTCGGGTCTTCGGTGATGGTGATGCGCGCGCCGCTTTCCTCGGCGAATGCCTGGCACTGTTTGATGAAGTCTTCGTGGGGCCACAGGGCTTTCGGCGCGCCGATACGCACGTCCATGCCGAGCTTGGCGCCGATCATCAGCAGCGAGTTACCCATGTTATAGCGCGCGTCACCCAGGTAGGCGTAGCTGATGTCATGCAGCGGCTTGTCGCTGTGCTCGCGCATGGTCAGGGTGTCGGCGATCATTTGGGTCGGGTGGAATTCGGCGGTGAGGCCGTTGAACACCGGCACGCCGGCGAACTTGGCCAGCTCTTCGACGATTTCCTGCTCGAAGCCACGGTACTCAATGGCGTCGAACATGCGGCCAAGGACGCGGGCGGTGTCTTTCATGCTTTCTTTGTGGCCGATCTGCGACGACACCGGGTCGATGTAGGTGACGTGGGCGCCCTGGTCGTGGGCTGCCACTTCGAAGGCGCAACGGGTGCGGGTCGAGGTTTTTTCGAAGATCAGCGCGATGTTCTTGCCTTGCAGGTGCGGACGCTCGGTGCCGGTGTATTTGGCGCGCTTGAGGTCGCGGGACAGGTCCAGCAGGTAATTCAGTTCGCGGGTGGTGTGGTGCATCAGCGACAGTAGGCTGCGGTTGCGCATATTGAAAGCCATGATGGAATCTCCTTAATAGTCGATAGGGTCGCGGATGATCGGGCAGGTCATGCAGTGGCCGCCGCCACGGCCACGGCCGAGTTCACCGGCGCTGATGGTGATGACTTCCACGCCAGCCTTGCGCAACAGGGTGTTGGTGTAGGTGTTGCGGTCGTAGCCGATCACCACGCCAGGCTCCAAGGCCACCACGTTGTTGCCGTCGTCCCACTGCTCGCGTTCGGCGGCGAAGCTGTTGCCGCCGGTCTCGACCACGCGCAGGGCCTTGAGGTTGAGCGCAGCGGCCACGGTCTCGAGGAAGTTGGTTTTCTCCCGCTGAATGTCGATGCCGTGGGGCTTGCTGTCATCAGGGCGTAGGGTGAAGGGCACGATCTGGTTGACCACTTCGGGGAAGATGGTCACCAGGTCGCGGTCGCAGAAGCTGAACACGGTGTCCAGGTGCATCGCCGCGCGGGATTTCGGCAGGCCGGCAACGATCACCCGTTCCACGGCTTTGTTCTTGAACAGGTTGCGCGCCAGTTGGCCGATGGCCTGGTGGGACGAGCGCTCGCCCATGCCGATCAACACCACGCCATTGCCGATCGGCATGACGTCACCGCCTTCCAGCGTGGCAGCACCGTGTTCCTGGTCGGGGTCGCCGTACCAGATCTGGAAGTCCGCGTTGGTGAACTCGGGGTGGAATTTGTAGATGGCGCTGGCCAGCAGGGTTTCCTGGCGTCGCGCCGGCCAGTACATCGGGTTGAGCGTCACACCGCCGTAGATCCAGCAGGTGGTGTCGCGGGTGAACTGGGTGTTGGGCAGCGGCGGCAGAATGAAACTGGCGTGGCCGAGGAAGTCGCGGAACATCTCGATGGTCTTGCCACCGAAGCTGCTCGGCAGGTCATCGGCCGACACGCCACCGATCAGGAACTCGGCAATCTTGCGCGGCTCAAGGCTGCGCAGCCAGGAGCTGACTTCCTCGACCAGGCCCAGGCCCACGGTGTTGGAGGTGATCTTGCGTTCCAGGATCCAGTCCAGGGCCTCGGGGTTCGCAACGATGTCGGTCAGCAGGTTGTGCATTTCCAGCACATCAATATCCCGCTCGCGCATCTTGGTCACGAAGTCGAAATGGTCGCGCTTGGCCTGGGCCACCCACAACACATCGTCGAACAGCAATTCATCGCAGTTGTTAGGGGTCAGCCGTTGGTGGGCCAAACCTGGGGAGCACACCATGACTTTGCGCAGTTTGCCGGCTTCGGAATGTACGCCGTACTTCACTTTTTCCGTGGTCATTACAGATCCTCCAAGGAACAACAATTACAGAGTCAGGAAGCCGTCGTAGAGACCATAGGCAGCCACCAGGGCGCCAATGACTACCGCAGCGAAAATCAGCTTCTCGACGTTGGTGAAAATCGGTTTGCCCAGTTCATGCTTGGCCTTGGCGAACAGGATCGCGCCGGGGGCATAGAGCAGGGCGGACAACAGCAGGTACTTGGTGCCGCCGGCATAGAGCAGCCAGACCGCGTAGATCAGCGAAACCGCGCCGATGAACAGGTCTTTCCTGCGCTCTTTGAGGGCGTTTTCGTAGGTTTCGCCGCGCACCGCCAGCAGCAGGGCGTAGGCCGCCGACCACAGGTAAGGCACCAGGATCATCGAGGTGGCGAGGTAGATCAGCGACAGGTAGGTACTGGCGGAAAACAGCGTGATCACCAGGAATATCTGGACCATGGCGTTGGTCAGCCACAGGGCGTTGGCCGGCACGTGGTTGGCGTTTTCCTTGCGCAGGAACTCCGGCATGGTGTGGTCCTTGGCGGCGGCGAACATGATCTCCGCACACAGCAGCACCCACGACAGCAGCGCCCCCAGCAACGAGATGATCAAGCCGACGCTGATCAGCACCGCACCCCAGTGGCCCACCACATGTTCCAGCACGGCGGCCATCGACGGGTTCTGCAGCTTGGCCAATTCCGGTTGGGTCATGATGCCCAGGGACAGCACGTTCACCAGCATCAGGAACAACAGTACGGTGATAAAGCCGATCACCGTGGCCTTGCCGACGTCGCTGCGTTTTTCAGCACGGGCCGAGAAGATGCTCGCGCCTTCGATACCAATGAACACCCACACGGTGACCAGCATCATGTTGCGCACTTGGTTCATCACGCTGCCCAGGTCGGGGTTTTTCACGCCCCAGATGTCAGCGGTGAAGATGTCCAGCTTGAACGCGAACACGGCGATCAATACGAACAGCACCAGCGGCACCACCTTGGCGACCGTGGTCACCAGGTTGATGAACGCCGCTTCCTTGATCCCGCGCAGCACCAGAAAATGCACGGCCCACAGCAAGACCGACGCGCCAATCACCGCCGCAGGCGTATTGCCTTCGCCGAAGATCGGGAAGAAGTAACCGAGGGTGCTGAACAGGAGGACGAAGTAACCGACGTTGCCCAGCCAGGCGCTGATCCAGTAACCCCAGGCAGACGAAAAGCCCATGTAGTCACCGAAGCCGGCCTTGGCGTAGGCGTAAACACCGCCGTCCAGATCAGGTTTGCGGTTGGCCAGGGTCTGGAAGACAAACGCCAGGGTCAGCATGCCCACGGCGGTAATTACCCAGCCGATCAATACCGCGCCAACATCGGCACTGGCCGCCATGTTTTGCGGCAGAGAGAAGATCCCGCCGCCAATCATTGAGCCGACGACAAGTGCAACCAGTGCACCCAATCGAAGTTTTCCGGGAGATTCAGACATTGCATAACTCCAATGCAGGAGAAGAGAGACCACAGAATAATTCCGTGTGCTAATCAAACAGCTGACTCAGATCACTTCATTGGCACATTCCATTGTGAATTAATGAGTTAGGAGGAAAGTCGCGAGCAATACCTCTCCCCCGCAAAGTCGCGTTCCAGAGCGATTTATGCGGTTTTATTAATTATTTAGTCTGCCGTGTGGACGTTTGAAACTAGACCCTTTTACTGAATACGCAAGTTTTTCCAAAAGGCGACAATAAATGACCTGGAAACGACAAAGTAGTGGCCATGTTTAAATTCTAAATACGTCTGAACTGGATAAACTGTCATGCCGTTGAGTTATGAGCGTGGCGGTTTTATCGCTGTCTTTAATAAACGCTACACTCGCTGACTTAATTAGTTGAGTTCAGGGTTGTCAGCTCAATTTTTATTCAGGAGTCTGCATGTCTCAACCGGCCCAGAAACTTCGGCTTGGCGCCCTGATTGCCCTGGTGGTGGGGTCGATGATCGGCGGCGGGATCTTCTCGTTGCCGCAGAACATGGCCGCGCGCGCCGAGGTGGGCGCGGTGTTGATCGGCTGGGCGATCACGGCCGTGGGCATGCTGACCCTGGCCTTCGTCTTCCAGACCCTGGCCAATCGCAAGCCGGAACTGGATTCCGGGGTGTACGCCTACGCCAAGGCGGGTTTCGGCGACTACATGGGCTTTTCCTCGGCCTGGGGTTACTGGATCAGCGCGTGGATGGGCAACGTCGGTTATTTCGTGTTGCTGTTCAGCACCCTGGGCTATTTTTTCCCGGTGTTCGGCCAAGGCAACACGCCGGTGGCCATCGGCTGCGCATCGTTGCTGCTATGGGCCGTGCACTTCCTGGTGCTGCGCGGGATCAAGGAAGCCGCGTTCATCAACCAGATCACCACCGTGGCCAAGCTGGTACCGCTGCTGATGTTCGTGGTCATCGCCGCCGTGGCGTTCAAGGCCGATATTTTCACGGCTGACATCTGGGGCCTGGGCAAGCCGCAATTCGGCAGTGTGGTGGACCAGGTGCGCAATATGATGCTGGTCACGGTATTTGTGTTTATCGGCATTGAAGGCGCCAGCGTTTATTCGGCGCGGGCCGAGAAGCGCGCGGACGTGGGGCGGGCCACGGTGATCGGCTTTCTTGGCGTGCTGTTGCTGCTGGTGCTGGTGAATGTGCTGTCCCTGGGCATCATGAGCCAGGCGGAGCTGGCCGGCCTGCAAAACCCGTCCCTGGCCGGTGTGCTCGAGCATATCGTCGGGCCCTGGGGCGCGGTGCTGATCAGCATCGGCCTGGCGGTTTCATTGCTGGGCGCCTTGTTGTCCTGGGCGCTGCTCTGTGCCGAAATCCTCTACGCCACCGCCCATGACAAGACCATGCCGGCCTTCCTGAAGAAGGAAAACGCCAACCAGGTGCCGGTCAACGCCTTGTGGCTGACCAATGTGATGATCCAGGTCTTCCTGGTGATCACGCTGTTTTCCCACAGCACCTACACCACCCTGATTTACCTGGCGTCGTCGATGATTCTGGTGCCGTACCTGTGGTCGGCGGCGTATGCCGTGCTGTTGAGCGGGCGGGGTGAAACCTATGAAGGTGCCCACCGCCATCGCATCAAGGACTTGCTGGTGGGGTTGATCGCCCTGGGCTACGCCGTATGGTTGCTCTACGCCGGGGGGCTGAAATACCTGCTGTTGTCGGCGCTGTTGTATGCGCCAGGCGTGATCCTGTTCGCCCTGGCCAAGCGCGAACAGGGCCAGCCGTTGTTTACCCACGTAGAGAAAGGCATTTTCAGCTGCGTGATCGCCGGTGCAGGGCTGGCGGCGTATGGGTTGTACAGCGGGGTGTTGTCGTTGTGATGGGGGGCAGTACTGGCCTCATCGGGAGCAAGCCCCCTCTCATATTTTGAATATGTTCACCCATCAAAGTGTGGGAGGGGGCTTGCTCCCGATAGCGGCCGTCAAGTCACCATTGAGGCCTGTGCGAGCCCAATTCTCCAGCCGGCAAATCCCATTGCAATGGCGTTCCACCGATGGTCAGCGGGGGCAGCAGCCGGTGGGCCTGGCCCCAGGCGGTCTGTTCGACGACCAGGCCTTGATCCCCTGGTTCTTCCTCTCGCAAAGCCGGCTGCTCGGGCACTTGCCCCGCATCCACCAGTAGCTTCGCCGTACGCGCCAACGACAACCGCGCCGAACCACCGCGCCCGGACTGCAGCCGTTCGCTCAGTGTCTGAATCGCACTGGCCGCCATCAGGTACCCGGTCGCGTGATCCAGCGCCTGCAACGGCAGTGGCACTGGTTTATCCGCGTGTTTCCAGCGCATGCCGGCCTCGGCGATCCCGCTGCTCATCTGCACCAGGCTGTCGAAGCCCCGGCGATTACGCCACGGGCCGCTCCAGCCGTAGGCGTTGAGGCTGACGTCGATCAGGCCGGGGGCGATGTGTTGCAGTTCAGCGGCGGTGTAGCCCAGGTGCTCCAGGGCGTCAGCGCGGTAACCGTGGAACAGGATGTCGGCGTCCTTGAGCAACCTCTCGAAAATCAGCCGGCCTTCGGGCGTTTTCAGGTCCAGGCGCGCGCAACGTTTGCCCAGGGTCATTTCCGGGATTACGCCGGGTTCGTTCCAAGTGGGTGAGTCGATGCGCAGGACATCCGCGCCGAGACCGGCCAGAAAACGACTGGCCACTGGGCCGGCCAATACGCGGGTCAGGTCCAGCACCTTGAGGCCGGCCAGCGGGCGTGCCACCGAGCCGCGCCAGGGTTTATCGGTGGTAGTTTCGAAAGTCTGGCGTTGGACCAGCGCCTCGGCGTTCACCGCCAACCCTTGCGAATGTTGCTGCCAGGCCTGCCATGTACGCATCTGCGCCGCGCAGCCACCGTGGTCGACAATCGCCTGTTCCAGTTCTGCGGCGTTCCACGCCGCGACCTTGCTGGCCATCTCGGCGCGGTCGGCGACCTTGCCCAGCACCCGTTCGGCGGCGGCACGGTGATGGGGCGCGTTGGTGTGCAGGCGAATCCAGCCGTCGGCGCTGGCGTAGTCGCCGGCCACCGGGTCCCACAGGGGCGGCACTTGCCAGCCCAGCGGGCGGATCGAGGAAGAAAACCAGAAGGAGGCGAGGCGTCGGTCCACACTCACGCTGGGTAAGCGCCCGGTCTGTTGCTGGATCAGTTGGGCGATGGCCTGCCCGGCGCCGCCGATGCTGGCACTGGCCAGTTCGGTGACGGCGTAGGTTGAGGGCAGGGCGCCGGCCTCGGTGAAGGTCAGCGGGGTGTGGGGTAGATCGAGTGCGGCTTGGATGGGAGTCAGCAGGTCTATCATCAAAGGCCCTCCTTAAGAGAAGGACCACTATAGAAGATCATCACACCGGCGTGACAACCCCTGGTACCAACGGCAGGTCGATGCTGGCGATAAAACCACCGTCGGGGTGATTGGCCAGGATCAGGCTGCCACCGTGGCGTTCGGCCGCGCGTCGGGCAATTGCCAGGCCCAGGCCGTGGCCTTGGGCCGTCTGGCCGGGAGCGCGGTAGAACGGTTCACCGAGTTGGCTCAAATGTTCGGCCTCCACACCGGGGCCATGGTCGCGCACGCTGATCACGATACGTTCGCCCCGGCGCTGGGCGTGCAAATCGATCGGTTGCCCCGGCGGGTTGAAGCGCTGGGCGTTGCGCAGCAGGTTATCCACAGCCCGTTCGATCATGGTCGGCCAGCCCTTCAGTTGCAGGTCCGGGTCGGTGCTCAGTTGCACCACTTGGTCCGGCGCGCTGAGTTGGGCGTCCTTTTGCAGGGTTTTGAGCAGTGGGATGAGGTCGACGTCTTCGGCGCTGGCATTGTCGGCATCGACGCGGGCCAGTACCAGGATCTCGCTAATCAGGGCTTCCAGGCGGTCGCATTCGCGGGTCAGGCGTGGCCAGAGTTTTTCCCGTTCTTCGGAGCTGGCGCGTTCGGCCAGGGCCAGGGCGATGCGCAGGCGGGCGAGGGGCGAGCGCAGTTCGTGGGACACATCGCGCAGCAATTGGCGCTGGCTGCCGATCAGGCTTTGCAGGCGTGCGCCCATGCGGTTGAAGTCGGTGGCGAGTACGCCGAATTCATCGCGACGGTTGGCCAACTGCGCCAGGCTGTTTTGCTGGTAGGTGGCCTGGCCGAGGTCATGCACCGCACCGCGCAGGCGGCTCAAGGGGCGCGTGATGGACAAGGTGACAAACAGACTGAACAGGGTCAGCACCACCAGCGCAATCACCAGCGCGCTCAAGGGCCACGCCAGGCTGCTGCGATGCCATTCGTCGAGCTCCGGGTGTGGGATGCGGTAGATCAACAGGTACGTGTCGCCGGTCTTCTCGCTGGTGTACTCGGCGGTCAGGCGCCGCCAGGGCAGATGGCCCTTTTTGCTGTCGTTCTGACGGGCTTCGAAGGCGGCGGCGCGGCGCGGGAAGGTGCCGCGTACCACCGGCTCGCCGCTTTCGTTGAGCACTTGCACGTCGATGTGGTACTGGCGTTTGCGCTGTTGCAGCAGGTCTTGGGCAGCATCCTCGCCCTGGGCTTCGTAGAGTTGGGTCCACTCTTGCGCCAGGTTATTGAGGCCGGGGTGACGGCTGAGAATCCAGGCATCCTGGTTAAGCATGTGCCCAAGCAGGATCGACAGCCCGGCAACCAGGGCGATGGCCAGCCAGAAACTGGCCAGGATGCGCCAGAACAATGAACGCACAGGAAACCCTCAAACAGGAAAAGCCCAGTGGCGGGGGCCACTGGGCTGGGAGCGTTAACGCTGGAGCATTATTGCGCTTTTTGCGGCTGTTGCGCTTTCCAGGCTTGGAATTCCTTCCATTCGGCACGGCGCTGTTCTTGCTTCTTGACGATCTCGTCGAACTTCTTCTGTTGGTCAGGCTTGAGCACGGCACGGATGTCGGCCTGGGTTTTCTGCTTGCCGGCGGCGATTTCATCCTGCATGGCTTTCTGGTCGGCGGCCGGGAGCTTGTCCAGGTACTTTTTGACCAGGTCCTTGCGAGCGTGCCATTGGTCGCCCATCAGCTTGCCGATCTGCTCGCGCTGTTCGCGGCTCAGGTCCAGTTGGCTGAAGGGGCCGCCTTTGCCACGCGGACCGTGTTCACCGCCGTGGCCCGGGCCACCCATCATGTGACCTTCAGGGCCGCCCATCGGGCCTGGGCCTTCGGGCATAGCGGCCATGGCAACGGTCGGCAGGGCGGCGGCGAACATCAAAGCGATAAGGGTCTTGCGCATGGTGATTCTCCTGTCTCTATTCCGGCGAGTCCGGATGTGAGTAGATTACGGAGATCAAGGTCAGCGGCGGTCAGGTGTGGGTAAAGCTTGGGTAAAGAGGGTTTTGTTGCGAACTGACAAAACCCTGTAGGCGCGGTGGGGGTTAAAGGCTGTAGTAGTAGCCCCGGCTACGCAACGCCACGATCCGTGGCCGGCCATCCGGGTGCGGGCCGATCTTCTTGCGCAGGTTGCTGACGTGCATGTCCAGGCTGCGATCGTAAAGGGTCAGCTTGCGGCCCAGGGCGATCTGCGCCAGTTCCTGCTTGTCCAGTGGCTCGCCGGGCTGGCGCAATAAAGCTTCCAGCAGGCGGCTTTCGGAGACGGTGAGGGTGAATTCCTGCTCATCGATGCTGACCACGCCGCGCACCGGGCTGAAGCACAGGTCGCCCAGTTCCAGTTGGCTGGACACAGCGGCCGGGTGGCTGCGGCGCAATACCGCGCGCAGGCGGGCGGTAAGTTCGCGTGGGTCGCAGGGCTTGGCCAGGTAGTCGTCGGCGCCCAGTTCCAGGCCGAGGATGCGGTCCAGGGGTTCGCCCCGCGCCGAGAGCATCAGCACCGGCAACTCCGGGTGGTCGTTGCGCAATTGCTTGAGCAGCTCCAGGCCGCTGCCGTCGGGCAGCATCACGTCGAGCACCACCGCCGCCGGGGCGCTGTCGGCCAAGGCCTTGCGCGCGCTCAAGCCATCGTGGCAGGCGCGCACCTGGAAACCTTCCTGGCTCAGCCAACTGGTCAGCAGCTCGCAGAGCTCCTGGTCATCATCTATCAGTAACAGCTCGCTCATGACTCACTCAATTTAGCCATTGTCGACGACGACGGTGTCCACCGCTGGCGAAGATCCCGCACAGCAGGGCGATCAGTGCGACGGCCCCACCGGTGACGAACCATTGTTGCTGCTCGGTCAGCCATCGGGTCAAGGCGCCGCCCTGTGCATCTTTGAGTTGCTGGGCCAGGCGTTGGTTCTCCTGGCGAAGGCGACTCAATTGAGCGCTTTCGCGGGCAGCATCCGCGCTCTGCAGTTGCTTGCTCAGTTCTTCACGCTGCCGTTCGCTTTCTTTCAAGCGTTGCTGCAACTCGGTGATCTGGGCGCCGGCACTCAAGGACAGGGGCGTGGAACTGCCGGTGTTCGAGGTTTCTTCAGCGTGGGCCGTAGCCCCGATCATTAACACTGCCAACAGACACAACTGACGTAAGCGCATCGGAACTCCTGATTCCACACGAATATTCAGAACGTTGTCGGCAGGTTGCCGAAAATAATGAGCAATTAGGCGTGCGCCGCACTCAATAGGTTCGGCGCAACCAGGATCAGGGCAGGACTTGCTTGAAGGGTTTGACCGCCACGTCGGCGTAGACACCGGCTGCGACATAGGGATCAGCCTTGGCCCAGGCCTGGGCGTCGGCCAGTGACGCGAACTCGGCGACGATCAGGCTGCCGGTAAAACCGGCGTCGCCCGGGTCGTTGCTGTCCACGGCCGGATGCGGGCCGGCCAGCACAATGCGGCCTTCGGCTTGCAGCACCTTGAGGCGCTCCACGTGAGCCGGGCGTACGGACAGGCGTTTTTCCAACGAGTTGGCAACGTCGGTGGCAATGATGGCGTAGAGCATGTCAGTCCTCGGTTTTCGGCGTAGTAGGCTCGGTGTCATGCAGGTGGCGCGACAGGTAGATGCCCTGGGCGACCAGGAACAGCACGGTCATGCCCAGGCTGCCGAACACTTTGAAGTCGACCCAGTAGTCCTGGAAAGTAAACGCCACGAACAGGTTGGCGGCGCCGCAGAAGATGAAAAACGCAATCCAGGCCACGTTCAAGCGTGTCCACACCGGTTCCGGCAGGGTCAGCGCGTGGCCCATGATCCGCTTGATCAGCAGGCGATCACCGATGAAGTGGCTGCCGATGAACGCCAGGGCAAACAGCCAGTTCACCACCGGCGCTTTCCATTTAAGGAAGGTTTCGCTGTGGAAGGCCAGGGTCAGGCTGCCGAAGACCAGGCAGGCGACCAGGGTCAGCCACTGGCTTTTTTCCAGTTTGCGCTGGGAAATGAAGATGGCGCCGTAGACCACGACGGAGCTGATGATGAGCACGGCGGTGGCACTGTAGATGCCGCCGAAGGTCAGCTCATGGCCGGCCAGATCGATGACCCTGGGGTCGAGTTTGTAAACGATGAAAAACAGCAACAGCGGGATGAAGTCGATGAATTGTTTCACAGTAAGAGCCAGAAGCTGGATGTGGCGGCATAATAACAAACATCCTTGGTTGCGATAGCGCCAGCTGACTTGAGGTAACACACCCCCGTGAATGTTGATTTGCACTGCCACAGCACGGCCTCCGACGGCGCCCTGGCGCCCGCGGTACTGGTTGCGCGTGCGTTTGAAAAAGGCGTGCGAGTCCTCTCGTTGACCGACCACGACACCCTTGAAGGCCTCGACGAAGCCCGTACAACGGCCCATGCCCTGGGCATGCAGCTGGTCAACGGGGTGGAATTGTCCTGCACCTGGGGCGGCGCCACCATTCATGTGCTCGGCTACGGTTTTGATCAAAAGGCGCCGCCGTTGGTGGAGGCTATCGCGCAATTGCACGATGGCCGCTGGCTGCGGTCCGAAGAAATAAGCCGAAAACTCAGCCTCAAAGGCATGCCCAACGCCCTCGACGGCGCCCGCGCCATCCAGCAGGAACTGGGCGACAGCGGCAACGCGCCGGCCCGTCCGCACTTTGCCGACTGGATGGTGCGTGAAGGTTTTGTCAAAGACCGCGCCGAAGCTTTTCGCAAATGGCTGGGCGCCGGCAAGTTGGGCGATGTGAAGCAACATTGGCCGACCCTTGAAGACACCGTCGAGACCCTGCGGGCCTCCGGGGCCTGGGTCAGCCTGGCGCATCCCTGGCATTACGATTTCACCCGCAGCAAGCGTCGCAAGCTGATTGGCGACTATATTGGAGCGGGCGGGCATGCGATTGAAGTGGTCAACGGCTTTCAACCCGCCGAACAGGTGGGGAGCCTGTCGATCCTTGCCCGCGAATTTGGTCTGCTGGTCAGCGCCGGCAGTGATTTTCATGGCCCTGGCGGCTGGTCCGAGATCGGCGAGTACCGCGCGGTCCCGGAAGATTTGCCGCTGTTGTGGGGGAGATTCAAGCATGACCCCATTATTGCCACCGTCTGAACAGGTAGAACCCGTGAGTCAATTCTTCCAGATTCATCCGGAAAACCCCCAGGCGCGCCTGATCAAGCAGGCCGTAGAGATCATTCGCGCCGGCGGCGTGGTGATCTACCCAACCGATTCGTCCTACGCCATCGGTTGCCAGATCGGCGACAAGGGCGCAGTCGAACGTGTAAGACGCCTGCGTCAGCTGGATGACAAGCACAACTTTGCGCTGATCTGCAGCGACTTGTCCCAGTTGGGTCTGTTCGCCAAGGTCGACACCGGCACCTTCCGCCTGCTCAAGGCCCATACGCCCGGGCCCTACACCTTTATCCTCAACGCCACCCGCGAAGTGCCGCGCCTGCTGCTGCACCCGAAAAAACGCACCATCGGCCTGCGGGTGCCGGAGCATCCTATCGCCCTGGCGTTGTTGGCCGAGCTGGGTGAGCCGTTGATGAGTGTGTCGTTGATCATGCCCGGCGACACCGAGCCGCTGGAAGACCCATACGAAATGCGCCAATTGCTGGAAAAACAGGTCGACCTGATCATCGACGGCGGTTTCGGCGGCAACAAGGCCTCCACCGTGATCAACCTGGCCGACGGCGAACCTGAAGTGATCCGTGTCGGTTGCGGCGATCCTGCGCCCTTTATGGCTGAGGCCTGAATGTCAGCCGTGGAAACCGTCGACAGCCAGGCGGGCGCCCAGCAGGAACTGCCGTTTGCCATGGTCTATGGCCAGGCGGTGCTGGAAATGCCGCTGGACCTGTACATTCCGCCGGACGCCCTGGAAGTCTTCCTTGAGGCTTTCGAGGGCCCGTTGGACTTGCTGCTGTACCTGATCCGCAAACAGAACATCAACATCCTCGACATCCCGGTGGCGGAAATCACCCGCCAGTACATGGGCTATGTCGAGTTGATGCAGTCGGTACGCCTGGAACTGGCTGCCGAGTACCTGGTGATGGCCGCCATGCTCGCCGAGATCAAGTCGCGCATGCTGTTGCCGCGCGCGGAAACGGTCGAGGCCGAAGAGGACGACCCTCGCGCCGAACTGATCCGCCGCCTGCAAGAGTACGAACGCTTCAAGGCCGCCGCCGAAGGCATTGACGGCCTGAGCCGCGTGGGCCGCGACGTGGTGGTACCCAAGCTCGACGCTCCCGAGGCCCGGGCGCGCAAGCTGCTGCCGGACGTGAGCCTGGAAGAGTTGCTGATGTCCATGGCCGAGGTGCTACGCCGGGGCGATATGTTCGAACACCACCAGGTCAGCCGCGAGGCCCTGTCCACCCGCGAGCGCATGAGCGATGTGCTCGAACGCCTCAAAGGCGGCGGGTTTGTGCCGTTCGTCGAGCTGTTCACGGCAGAAGAAGGGCGCCTGGGAGTGGTGGTGACCTTTATGGCGGTCCTCGAACTGGTCAAGGAATCCTTGGTCGAGCTGGTCCAGAATGAGCCTTTTGCGGCTATCCACGTGCGGGCGCGAGCCGAATAAAGAGCTGAATCGATGAATCTGACTGAACCCCGCGAACTGGCCCCGTTGCTGGAGGCCTTTCTCCTGGCCTCGGGTAAACCGCAATCCCTGGAGCGCCTGTTCGAACTGTTTGAGGAAGCCGAGCGCCCTGAACCGCCGGTGTTCAAGAAGGCGCTGGAAATTCTGCGCAAGTCCTGTGACGGCCGCGCCTTTGAACTGCGCGAGGTGGCGTCGGGTTATCGCCTGCAGATCCGTGAGAAGTTTTCCCCGTGGGTCGGCCGCCTCTGGGAAGAGCGCCCGCAGCGCTATTCACGGGCGATGCTGGAGACCATGGCGCTGATCGCCTATCGCCAGCCCATCACCCGTGGCGAAATCGAGGACGTGCGGGGCGTGGCGGTCAACAGCCATATCGTCAAGACGCTGCTGGAGCGCGAGTGGATCCGCATCGTCGGCTACCGCGACGTGCCCGGCAAACCGGCGATGTTCGCCACCACCAAGGTGTTCCTTGACCATTTCAACCTGAAGAACCTCGACGACCTGCCGCCGCTGGCCGAATTGCGCGAGATGGAAGCCGAGCCGGTGCTCGATTTCGACGACGCCCCGGTCCCGGCGAGCTTGCAGGAACTGGCCGACGCCACGGCCGAGCTGGAAGAGCCGAAGGACGAAACCAGTTTCCACACGTTATTGCTGGAACTGGACGACATGGAGCAGGGCATCAAGACCGACTTTGACGACTTGCTGCGTGATGGTGCGGCCGAGCCGGAAGCCCAGGTGAGTGTTGAACCTGAGCCTGACGTCGAAGCCGAAGACGATGTCCTCGGCGTGGCCGAAGCTCGCGAAAAACTCCTGGCCGCCGTTGCCGCCCTCGAACAACCGCCCTTGAGTGACGAGGAAGACGAAGCCAGGGCACTGGCCGAGGCCATCGAGGCCGAACGCCGCCAGTTCGAAGACTGACGCTATCCCACATGGGGTCATGTGTTGCCCTGGGCACCACCGGTCGGCGGAAAAACCACTGACCCGGCGCTTATCGACTAGTCTCTGATGCGCAACGCGCGCCATGCGCGTATGATTCGCGACCCTTTGCCGACCTATTCGGCCAAAGCCCCGCTTTCAACACTCTTCAGGCCACGCCTGAATCGACCCACCGGGAGGTGCTTAAGATGAACGATAAAGACCAGAACGACAGCCAGGAAATCGGCCCTGCAGGCGAAAAGCTGCAAAAGGTGCTGGCGCGTATCGGCGTGGGCTCGCGCCGCGACGTCGAAGCCTGGATCACCCAGAAGCGCATCAAGGTCAACGGCGTCGAGGCCACCCTTGGCCAGCGCGTCGACCTGCACGATGCAATCACCATTGATGGCAAGGTCATCAAGCGTGAAGAGGCCGCCGAATCGGTGCGCCGCGTGATCATGTACAACAAGCCCGATGGCGAGATCTGCACCCGTGACGACCCGGAAGGCCGTCCGACCGTGTTCGACAAGATGCCCAAGCCCAAAGAAGGCCGCTGGATCAACATCGGTCGTCTCGACATCAACACCACTGGCTTGTTGATGTTCACCACCGACGGTGAACTGGCCAACCGCTTGATGCACCCGTCCTACGAGATGGACCGCGAATACGCCGTGCGTGTACGTGGTGAAGTCGATGACGAGATGATCGAACGCCTCAAGGCCGGCGTAGTGCTGGAAGACGGCCCGGCCAAGTTCACCGATATCAAGCAGGCGCCGGGCGGTGAAGGTTTCAACCACTGGTACCACTGCGTGGTGATGGAAGGCCGTAACCGTGAAGTGCGTCGCCTGTGGGAATCCCAGGGCCTGGTGGTCAGCCGCCTGAAGCGCGTGCGTTTTGGCCCGGTGTTCCTCAACTCCGACCTGCCAATGGGCCGCTGGCGCGAAATGAGTCAGTACGAAGTCGACATCCTCAGCGCCGAAGTCGGCCTGACGCCGGTCGCCATGCCGCAGATGAACGCCAAGAGCAAAGACAAGCTCGATCGTATGCAGCGTAAATCGTCGCGCCCTGTGGCCCGCACCGAACGCGTTGCCCGCACCCTGCGCCCGGCGCTGGATGCACCGGCTACCGGCGGGCGTATCTCGCGTCAGCCGCACATCGAAGGCGAGCGTCGCCCAACCGCGCCATCGCGTCAGGAAGGCGAGCGTGCTCCCCGCACCCCGCGCCCGGCCGGTCGTGGCGAGGCGCCAAGCGGTGGTCGCAGCAACCGTGGTGACGCCGGTCGCGGTGCTCCGGCATCCGATCACCCAGCCGACAGCGCCAACACCAAGCGCCCAGCCAAGCCCGCGCCGAAAAAGCGTCCAGGCTTGAAGTTGGTCGCGGACGAGCCATCGGGCAAGCGCCGTGGCGCACCGGCCGGTTCGGGTCAGCGTCCTGGTTTTGGTCGTAAGAAGCCACAGTGATGTTTTAAACACTGCATAAAAAAACGCCAACTGTCGAAGTTGGCGTTTTTTTTTGAGCTGGATTTACGTCTGAGTGCCCAGGTGGATCTTCATTCGCCGAGGGATTGTTGTGCACCCCGGGCTAAACAGTTACCACCGGCTTTGGTGGAGAGGGCACTAGATTGGGCCTCGTACTCACTTTTGCTACGAGGCTATTTCCATGGATATTCGCATCAATCATCGCCACATGACCCGCGGCCAGAAAGACGTTCTTATCCAGGCCATCCTATTGCTGAAAAACGACGTCGAGAGTGTCCTGCGTCCCGGACGCCAAAAACGCTATGACGATTACGTACAGGTTCACCGCAGCGCCATGGGTGGTCCGGGTGCTTTCATGCCGATGCCGCACCGCTCGCCGTTGTTTTTCCCCTGGCACCGTGTATTCCTGCGCCAGTTCGAGCAGGATTTGCAACGCGCCGTCAGCGATTCCTCCCTCACCCTGCCGTTTTGGGATTGGTCGTTGGAGGGCCCAAGTAATCCGTTCACTCCTGGCTTTTTGGGCGGCAATGGCGACAGTGCTCAAGACCAGCGTATTACGTCGGGTCCATTTGCCTTACAGGGTGGCCGCTTTGAAGTTCGTCTATGGGACCTGGAATTGGGCGATTCGGGCTTGCGCCGGGAACTGGGCACAGAGCCCGGCGCGCACTTGCCGGACTCCGAGCAAGTGCTAAGTGCGCTGTCCAAGACACCTTATGGGCCAGGGCCGGACAGTTGGGTCAATTATTGCGAAGGCATGCTGCATGATCCTGTGCACCGTTGGGTGGGCGGTAACATGTCGCTGCCCACCTCGCCCAACGATCCGGTGTTTTTCCTGCACCACTGTTACCTTGATCTGTTGTGGGAGCGCTGGAAGCGCCAGCATCCGAGCTCTGCGGCGTACTATCCGGTAAGCGGCGTACCAGGGTTGGATCGTGAGGCCACGCTGGTTTTCCACGCGCCGGGCGATTCCGCGCCTTGGCCGGGGACTTGGACCGTTGACCAGGTGATCAGCTCTGAAGCGCTGGACTACACCTACGGTCTATTTACCTCGATAACTACCTGCGCGCCGGTGCCACCCGTTTGTGATGTGCTCACGTAACATTCTTCAACCTGCTCGGCATCGAAAGTGCTGGCTCGCGATAGAGGTGTTCTCGGCTTAAGAGGCACCGTTATCGCGAGCAAACCGCACATTCGGACCCCATTGCTTTCAAGGTCGATGTTCAGAACGCAAAGGTGCCGTCAAAGACGGGTTTGTCATCCAGCGCCAACACCCCGCTGGCAAAGATCAGGTCCAGGTGATGACTGCCTTTCTGCCCGCCACCCAAGCCCAGATGCAAGCCGCAATGGCGCTCCTCGAACCCGGCATTGCGCGCATACAGGTCCTTCACCCCTTCATTGGTGCCAATCCCCAGCTCCTCCACGCGGCGGTTGGACGGGTTGGCATTCAGGTATTTGTTGAAGTCGTCGGCCAGTCCCGGCACGTCACTGGCCACGCTGCAGATGGTTGAGTTCTCGATCCACAGTTCCAGCGGTGACTGCAGCACGCCGTACTTGCGTGCGAAGGGGATGGTGCTGAGAAAGGTGCCGACAAACCGCACCTGGCCATTGATGGCCTCGCTGTGGGTGGCGATTTCGCCGGGGGCCAGGTCGTGGTTGCCGATGCCGTTGATATTGGTCCACTTCTTGATGCTGCTCATGGGCGCCTGCAGGCGTGAGCCGTGTTTGTCGGTAAAGCTCAGTACAGCGGCTTGGGACATGCGCCGGATCAGCGTGGCGTTGAGGTCGGCGATGCGCTGCGGCTCGACGCTGAAGGTGTCGTAGAAATAGTCGCCGTAATCCTTGAACAGCAGGGATTTCTTCCAGTGTTCGGCCATCACGCCTTGCAGGGCACGGATAAAGTCCGGACCCTCGGCGCGCGGGTTGGGCAGGGTGGAGGAGTCGTAGAGGAACAGGTACAGGTCGCAGGCTTCGATGGCCTGCGCCAGGCGGTCGCTGTCGGCCAGGTCCAGGCGCTGCACCTGGAAGTTGAAACGGGCGGCGCTGCTCTGGGTGATCGCCTGGGCGATGGCGTCGTAGCGCTCGGTGTGGCCCAGCAGCACGGTGGGGCAGCTCAGGCCGCTGAGGGCCGGATGGTGTGCAAGGTAGTAGAGAAAGTGTTCAACGGCGCGGGCCTTGTCCATGACGTGTGTCCTTGTGTGCCTTGGGTAAGGAGGCAGGTGCCGTGCACAGCACCTGCCGAATACGTGCCGGGTGTCAGAAAGGCCACATCGCCGTGCCAAAGGGCACAACGGCATCGGCTTGCATCATTTCAACGGCGGCCTCGTGGGTCGGCGCTTCAAACCAATCGTCGAGTTGCAGTTCGGTTTCCAGGTCGTTTTCCAGTACTTGCATGGTGTATCTCCTAGAGGACGTTGTTTGAGAACGGCTTGCCAGCGGGCTTCGCTGGGCAAGTGAAAGAACCTAGGTGAGAGTGTTTGGGAATGCAAAAATTTTATTGACACGGTCTCATTTGGATTTTTTCTTCTGTTTTTTCGCCAGCTTTTTTTCTTCAGGAAATACAGCGAGCTGGCGTCGCTAATGTTGATGAATTTTCCTACCGCCATTTTTTCAAAAACTTACAGCTGTAACGCCGATTTTCCATGCTGTAACGATTAATTTACGACTAGCTCGCGGCCTGATTGGCCTATTTACCACTGTAAGGAATACCTGACAGATCGTCGCACGCGCTCCGCGGGTACGGCTTCAAGCTGTCGAGCGGTGTACAATGCGCCGCGTTTTACTGTGACCCCCTTGCGTAACCACGCAAAAGGCCAAGACCTCAGGGTTTACCCACCCTGATCACTCCGCCTGGCCACGAGCCCGGCGGGTTCGATTTCGTCACAGATAAAAACAAACAGGTGACGCATGACCGTTAGAAAGACGCTGTACTCCTGGTGCCTGCGCTGGGGTTTGAGCGGCGCTGCTTGAGTCGGTAATTCAAGGCAGCAACCTGCATTCAACATCATCAAACCTTGCGTGAGACCCTTTTCATGAGTGAACCCCATTCCTCTTCAGGCGAGCTGAAACGCGGCCTGAAAAATCGGCATATCCAGTTGATCGCCCTTGGTGGCGCCATCGGCACCGGCCTGTTCCTGGGCTCTGCCGGCGTGCTCAAATCCGCCGGCCCGTCGATGATCCTGGGTTATGCCATCTGCGGCTTCATTGCCTTCATGATCATGCGCCAGCTCGGCGAAATGATCGTCGAAGAGCCGGTCGCCGGTTCCTTCAGCCACTTTGCCCACAAGTACTGGGGCGGTTTCGCCGGCTTCCTGTCGGGCTGGAACTGCTGGATCCTGTACATCCTGGTGGGCATGTCCGAGCTGACGGCCGTTGGCAAATACGTGCACTACTGGTGGCCGGAGATCCCGACCTGGGTCTCGGCGGCGGCGTTCTTCGTGTTGATCAACCTGATCAACCTGGCCAACGTCAAAGTCTTTGGTGAAGCCGAGTTCTGGTTCGCCATCATCAAGGTAGTGGCCATCGTCGGCATGATCGCCCTGGGCAGTTACCTGCTGGTCAGCGGCAGCGGCGGCCCACAAGCCTCGGTGAGCAACCTGTGGGAACACGGCGGGTTCTTTCCCCATGGCGTGGGCGGCTTGGTGATGGCCATGGCGATCATCATGTTCTCCTTTGGCGGCCTGGAAATGCTCGGCTTTACCGCCGCCGAAGCCGACCAGCCACGCACCGTGATCCCCAAGGCGATCAATCAGGTGATCTACCGCATCCTGATCTTCTACATCGGCGCCCTGGTCGTGCTGTTGTCGCTGACGCCATGGGACAGCCTGCTGGCCACCCTCAACGCCTCCGGCGATGCCTACAGCGGCAGCCCGTTCGTGCAGGTGTTTTCGATGCTGGGCAGCAACACCGCTGCGCATATCCTCAACTTCGTGGTGTTGACGGCGGCGTTGTCGGTGTACAACAGCGGCACCTACTGCAACAGCCGCATGCTGCTGGGTATGGCCGAGCAGGGTGATGCGCCCAAGGCGCTGGCCAAGATCGACAAGCGCGGCGTGCCAGTGCGTTCGATCCTCGCTTCGGCGGCGGTTACGCTGGTGGCGGTGTTGATGAACTACTTCATCCCGCAACACGCCCTGGAACTGCTGATGTCCCTGGTAGTGGCCACGCTGGTGATCAACTGGGCGATGATCAGCTTCTCCCACTTCAAGTTCCGCCAGCACATGAACCGCACCGGCCAGGTGCCTTTGTTCAAGGCGTTGTGGTACCCGTACGGCAACTATGTGTGCCTGGCGTTCGTGGTTTTTATCCTGGTGATCATGCTGATGATTCCGGGGATCCAGGTGTCGGTGTACGCGATCCCGGTGTGGGTGGCGTTTATGGCGGTGTGTTACGGGATCAAGAACAAGCGCAGTGCTGACGCCGCGTTGAGCGCAGCGAGTGCGGGTTCAAAGGCACCGTGATTGCCAAGGCCCAGGCGTCGATGTTGTTGTCCCGGTCGGGCTTATCCGTTGCCTGAGGTTTTTGATTGATGCTGGTAATTTCCAATAACGTGCACCTGCCCGACGCCGAAATCGAGTTGACCGCCATCCGCGCCCAGGGCGCCGGCGGGCAGAACGTCAACAAGGTGTCGAGCGCGGTGCACCTGCGGTTTGATATTCCGGCGTCGTCGCTGCCGGCGTTCTACAAGGAGCGACTGCTGGCACTGCGTGACAGTCGTATCACCAGCGAAGGCGTGCTGGTGCTCAAGGCCCAGCAGTACCGGACCCAGGAACAGAACCGTGCTGATGCGCTGGAGCGGCTGGTGGAGCTGATCCTCAGTGCCACCAAGGTCGAGAAGAAACGCCGCCCGACCAAACCCACCCTGGGCTCGAAAAAACGTCGCCTGGAATCTAAGACCAAGCGCGGCAGCATCAAGGCCGGGCGCGGCAAAGTCGACTTTTAGGCGTCGCGCGCTGCACGGGCCAGGGGTGCTTGCCGGTACAGGTACACACTCAGCAGCAAACCGCCAAGGGCGGCGAGGGCGGCGAACAGGAAGATCGAGGCAAAGCCGAAGCCTGCCGCCACGGCCCCCGCCAGCGGCCCGGTAATGCCCAGTGACAAGTCGATAAACAACGAGTAAGCCCCCACCGCCGAACCTCGGCTGGACGCCGGCACCAGATTGACCGCCTCCACCCCCAGCGCCGGAAACACCAGGGAAAAGCCGAAGCCGCTCAACGCCGCGCCGGCCAGGGCCAGGTTGGCGTCTGGCGCCAACCACAGCAACAGCAGGCCGAGGATCTCCACCGACAGGCACGCGATCGCCACGCGAAAGCCGCCGATGCGGTTGATCAAGTTGCCGAACAGCAGGCGCGCACCGATAAAGCTGGCACCGAACAGGCTCAATGCCCACACCGCGTTATCCCAATGCTGAGTGGTGTAATACAGGGTGATAAAGGTGGCGATGGTGCCAAAGCCGATGGAGCCCAGGGCCAGCGCGCAGCCGTGGGGCAACACCCGGCCCAGCACATTCATGAACGGCAGGCGCACGCCGGCGACGATGGGGGCGGCCACTTTGTTCCAGGCCAGCAACACGCCTACTACTGCCAGCAGGATAATGCTGACACCCATGCTCCACAGTCCGAAATTCTTCACCAGCAGCACGCCCAGCGGCGCACCGACCGCCAGCGCGCCGTAACTGGCGATGCCGTTCCACGAAATGACCTTGGCGGTATTGGCCGCGCCCACCCGGCCAATGCCCCAGCCGATGGCACCTGAGCCCACCAGGCTTTCTGCGCTGCCCAGTACCAATCGACCGATGAGCAGGCTGACCAGGCTGACGGCCGGCAAGCTTGAAAACCACGCCGCAAGCAACATGAACACGCCGCTCACGCCGCAGCCCACCAGGCCGATCAGCACCGCACGCTTGCTGCCCAGGTTATCGATGATTTTGCCGGCATACGGACGGCTCAACAGCGTGGCCAGGTACTGCACGCTGATCACCAGCCCGGCGATCACCGCGCCGTAGCCCAGTTCGCTGTGGACATAGCCCGGCAATACGGCCAGGGGAATGCCGATATTCAGGTAGCCGATAAAGGTGAACAACACGATGGAAACAACTTGCAACGTTACCGCCAGGGGGCGCTGGGTATCGGGCATGGGAGAGGTCCACTGTCGCAGCAGGTAAAGATAGGCTGCTAATGATACCGGGGCTTAGACGTGCGCAGGGCGGTAAAACGCAAAAACGTCAGATCAAAAAGACGTCAGGCTTGAAGGGGCGGCGAGTAATTGGGTGGTGACCAGGGCGGCCAGGGCGTTTTCCTGGGTGCCGAAGCGCTTGAGCAGCAAGGCTTGTTTGTCCGCGCTGAGGCGGTTCCACACTTCGACCATCTGCAGGGCGGTGTCGAGTACGGCGGTGTCCGGGTGGGTGTCTGTCATGGCGGGGACCTCGGGGTGATTCAGGCAGTGTGGAAAGCGTTCAAAGGTACGCTTTCCACACGGTCTGGTACGGCGTCAGTCCTGGCTCTTGCTGTCGACTGGTTTTGCTTCTTTGGCCTCAGGCTGCTTCGCGCTGGCCTGCTGCGGTGTTGGCTGCTCAGTTTCGTGCAGGCTTGGGAAGGGGAGATTAGGTATCTCGTGCATCGTCGTCGCTCCTCGCAAAGTCTGTTTTTTCAATCGCAGGTGATTCCGCGCTCTCAAAAAGCCTTGGCAGGATACAGCACTGTAAATGACAAAAAGACTTTTATATCGCCGGGTGAACGAACCTTTTATCGTTTTTATGCAAGTGACAAGAGGTCACACCGTTCAGAACGGCACCTTGCCCAGGATCATGTCGCGGTACATCACAAAATCCCCCAGCAGGCTGTAGAACGGGTGCTGAAACGTCGCCGGACGGTTCTTTTCGAAGAAGAAGTGCCCGATCCAGGCGAAGCTGTAACCGGCAATCGGCACGGCCAACAACAGGCCCAGTGAACCTCTGCCGATGGCGTAGGCCAGGATGCCGATCACCAGGGTAGTGCCGATAAAGTGCAGGCGCCGGCAGGTGCTGTTGCCGTGCTCAGTCAGGTAATAAGGGTAAAACTCGGCAAAGCTATTGAATCGCTTGAGGTTTTCCACTGTGGCCGGCCCTTTGATTGTTGTGCTGCCCAACAGATGTTCGGCGGGGAGCTTATTTGAGTCTAGAGTGATCAGTGGTAACAGCCAGTGACAATAGATGCCACTTTAGTATCCTTGGCTTTCCTGGCTGACGTTTTGAGCCTGCTTTATTCAAGAAGACGCCATGAGCGAACGAACAACTTCTGCAAGCTGGGCGATGGGGATAGTCAAGGCATTGGAAATGGACGGCCTGGATTGCCGCGCCTTGTTCAAGCAGCTGGGCCTGGACTACGCCGCGCTGAGTGACCCCGATGCGCGGTTCCCGCAAGACTCCATGACCCGCCTGTGGCAGCGCGCGGTAGAGCTGTCGGGCAACCCGGCGATTGGCCTGAACATGGGCAAGGTGGTGCGCCCGGCGTCGTTTCATGTGGCCGGTTACGCCTTGATGTCCAGCAACACCCTGGCCGAAGGCTTTATGCGGCTGGTGCGTTACCAGCGGATCATCGCCGAAAGCGCCGACTTGAGTTTCCGACTATTGCCTGAAGGCTATGCGCTGATTCTGACGGTGCATGGCGATCATCTTCCGCCGACCCGACAAAGCGCCGAAGCCTCCCTGGCCTGTGCATTGGCGCTGTGCGGCTGGCTCACCGGCCGGACCCTGCAACCACGCAAAGTATTGCTGCAGGGCGATCAACCCGAGGACCTGGCCCCTTATAGACAAGCGTTCCATGCCCCGCTGGAGTTCGATGCGCCGTATGACGCGCTGATCTTTGAGCGCGCCGACATGGACGCGCCGCTGCCCACGGCCAACGAGGCCATGGCGCTGTTGCACGATCGATTTGCCGGTGAGTACCTGGCGCGATTCTCGGAAAGTCGTGTGACCCACAAGGCCCGGCAGGTGCTGTGCCGGCTGTTGCCTCAGGGCGAACCCAAGCGCGAAGTGGTGGCCCAGACCCTGCACCTGTCCCAGCGCACCTTGCAGCGGCGCCTGCAGGAAGAGGGCACGAGTTTCCAGACCCTGCTCGACGACACCCGCCGCGAACTGGCCGAGCAGTACCTGGCGCAGCCGAGCATGACCTTGTTGGAGATTGCCTACCTGCTGGGCTTTGCCGACCCGAGCAACTTCTTTCGCGCGTTTCGCCGCTGGTTCGATGCCACACCCGGCGAATACCGGGCGCGACTGCAGGATGCGTCGACGGTCAGTGACGCCAGAACGCAGGAATGCACAGAACAAAGACTGTGATGATTTCCAGCCGGCCCAGCAGCATGCCCAGGGACAGGATCCACTTGGCCGCATCCGGCAGGCTGGCGAAGTTGCCGGCCGGGCCAATGGTTTCCCCCAGGCCCGGGCCGACACCGGACACGGTGCTGGCGGCGCCGGTGAGTGCGGTCATCCAGTCCAGGCCCAGCAGCGACAGCGCCAGGGCGATGGCGCAGATGGTGATGGCGAAGAAAAACGAAAAGGTCAGGATCGAACGCACAATCTCTTCGTCGAGGCGGTGCCCGTTGTACTTCTGCTTGATCACCGCGCGCGGGTGAATCAGCTGGTTCAAGTTGGCCTTGAGCAGGATATAGGCGACCTGGAAGCGGAAGATCTTGATCCCACCCGCCGTGGAGCCGGAACAGCCACCGATGAAGCCCAGGTAGAAGAACAGCATCAGTGAGAAATTGCCCCACAGGCTGTAGTCCCCCAGTGCAAAACCAGTGGTGGTTACTATCGACGTGACGTTTAACGCCACATGGCGCAAGGCATCCAGCCAGTGCAGATTGGTGGTCCACCAGTACCAGGTGCCGAGCACCAGCCACGTCACGATCAACAAACCGAGTAAGCCCTGTACTTGCTGATCCTTGATCAATGCCTTGCGATTGCCCCGCAAGGTGGCCACGTAAAGGGTAAACGGCAGGCTGCCGAGGATCATCACCACCACCGCTACCCAGTGCACCGCCGGTTGTTTCCAGTGCGCCAGGGATTCGTCGGAGGTGGAGAAGCCGCCGGTGGAAATCGCCGACATTGCGTGGTTGATCGCATCGAACAGGCCCATGCCGGCCCACCAGAATGCCAGGCTGCCGAGGATGGTGATGCCGACGTAGGCCGCCACGATCAGTCGCGCCACCATGTGCGAGCGGGGCATGACCTTCTCCGAGCGGTCCGAGGATTCGGTCTGGAACAGGCGCATGCCACCGATGCGCAGCAGCGGCAGGATCGCCACCGCCATGCCGATAAAGCCGATGCCGCCGAGCCAGTGCAGCAGCGAGCGCCACATCAGAATGCCGGGTGACAGGGTGTCCAGGCCGCTCAGCACCGTGGAGCCGGTGGCGGTGATGCCGGACATGCTTTCGAAAAACGAGTCGGTGTAGCTGATGTGCTGGGTCAGCAAGAACGGCAGCGCGGCGAACACGCACACCACCACCCAACTGCTGACCGTGAGCAGGTACATGTCTCGCGGACGCAGGTGCACGTGTTCGGGCCGACCGGGAATCACCAGGGCGAGCCCGGCGACAAAGGTGATCAGGCTGGCCCAGAGGAACGACGGCAGGTCGCTGGTGCGTTCGAAAAACACCAGGGTGGCCATGGGCACGACCATGGCGATCGCGAGAGTGATCAGGAAGATGCCGATGATGAAACCGATGATGCGGAGGGTCGGCAACGCCATGAAGTGAGCTCGAAAGAGGGCAGAGACGCCATTCTACCTGGGGTGCAGGGCATGTAAACCGGGCCTTGAAAGCGACGCCAATCAAATGTGGGAGGGGGCTTGCTCCCGATGGCGGGGGGGCAGCAGATACTTTCTTCTCTGACAGACCGCTATCGGGAGCAAGCCCCCTCCCACATGGGTTCCGGGGGGTAAAAAAAAGGCGACCCGAAGGTCGCCTCATTCAACACGGCACTGATCAGAACTCGTGATCAGCGTTATCCGGGTTCAGGTCGCTGATGCCCAGCTTGCCAGCAGCGGCCTCGATCGAACCGGTCTGCTTGACCAGGGCGGCGATGGCGTCACGTACGATCTGGTTGCCCGCGTCGTTACCGGCCGCGATCAACTGGTCGTAGTGCTCACCCTTGTTGGCGTGATCAACCATGACCTGGATCTTCGCTTCGGTCGCCGCCAGGTCTGCTTTCAGCGCGGTATCGGCAGCAGGGTCGGCCTTGGCCACCAGGGACGACAGGCTGGCGCCGGTCATTTTGGTGCCGTCGACGCGGGTGTACTCGCCCAGGTAGACGTTGCGGATGCCCTTGGCGTCGTAGAAGTGCGAGTAGTGGGTATTGTCACTGAAGCAGTCCTGTTCGTCTTCCGGCGAGTTGGCTTCCAGGGAAACCTTCATGCGCTCACCGGCCAGCTCGCCCAGGGACAGGCTGCCCATGCCGAACAACATTTTGCGCAGGCCTTCGGTGGCAGGTTCTGCCTCCAGGGTGGCGCGGTAGTTGTCTTCGACGTTGGGTTTCCAGTTGCCGACCATTTCCTGCAGGTCGCTGACCAGCAGTTGGGTCACGGCGGTCAGGTAGGCGCGGCGGCGCTCGTTGTGGCCGCCGGTTGCGCCGTCGCCGGTCAGGTAGTCCGACGCAGGGCGGTTGCCGGCGCCTGGGCCGGTGCCGTTCAGGTCCTGGCCCCAGAGCAGGAATTCGATGGCGTGGTAGCCGGTGGCGACGTTGGCTTCGGAACCGCCCAGCTCATTGAGGCTGGCGAGTTTTTCCGGGGTGATGTCCTTCACGTCGACCTTGTCTTCGCCGACCTGAACTTCGGTGTTGGCGATGATGTTGGCGTTAGCGCCAGGGTTACCCAGGGCGTGCTCGTAGGATTTGTCGACGTAGTCGATCAGGCCTTCGTCCAGCGGCCAGGCGTTAACCTGACCTTCCCAGTCATCGATGATGGTGTTGCCGAAGCGGAACACTTCGCTCTGCAGGTATGGAACGCGAGCGGCAACCCAGGCGGCGCGGGCGGCTTTCAGGGTTTCGTCGTTGGGCTTGGCGAGGAAGGCATCGATCGCGGTTTGCAGGGTTTTTGCGGTGGACTCAGCATCGCTGTACACCGCGAAGACCATGTCGGCGTAATGCGCAACCACGGCCTTGGCGGCCGCTTCGTCGACCTGGCCGGCAGGGGTGGCAGCCGCTGGAGCGGTAGTGCTGGCAGCCGGGGTCGGCGCCTGGTTGGCTGCGGGCTTGTCTTTACCTTCGCCGCAACCGGCGAGAGAAATGGCAATGGCCAGCAGACTGGCGGTGGCCAGGGGCATACGAATCATGGCGAACATCCTGCTTCGGTTGTTGATGGGCGCGCGGGGGTCGCGCAAAACTGCGACATAATGCGAAAGATTTGCATTTTGTGTAAAGGGTTATACGCAGGAAATATTCAGTATCGTTTTACCAGATCAGAGAATGGCCGCGCTATTGCGCTCGGCCTGCTTCAAAAAAGCCGCCAACTCCCGGGCCGGCAGGGGTTTGCTGTAGTAGTAGCCCTGACCTTCATGGCAGCCTTCGGAGATGATGTAAGCCTCCTGCTCCGCGGTCTCCACGCCTTCGGCGATGACCTGCATGCCCAGGCTTTTGCCCAGTTGGATAATCGCGCGAACGATGGTGGCGTCGTCATCGTCGTCCAGCAGGTCCTGGACGAAGCTTTTGTCGATCTTGATCTTGTCCAGCGGCAGGCTTTTCAAATAGCTCAAGGAGGAATAGCCGGTGCCGAAGTCATCAATGGCGATCAATGCCCCGGAGCGGCGCAGGCTCAACAGGTGCTGGGCGGCGGTGCTGATGTCTTCCATCAGGCCGGTCTCGGTGACTTCCAGTTCCAGGCTGCGCGGCGGCAGGCGGTAGATCTGCATCAGGTTGTTGACCACCCGTGGCAACTCGGTGTGGTGCAGTTGCACGGTGGACAGATTGACTGCCATGCGTAGTTCGGTGAAACCCAGGTCATGCCATTCGCGCAATTGTCGACAGGCCTGGTCCAGCACCCATTCGCCAATCGGAATAATGGTGCCGTTCTGTTCAGCCAGCGGGATGAACAGGTCCGGAGGCACCAGGCCGTGTTCCGGGTGCTGCCAGCGGATCAGGGCTTCCACGCCTACCACACGCTGGTCGCGATAGCTGATCTGCGGCTGGTAGACCAGGTGAAACTGGTCGCGACCCAGGGCATCGCGCAGGTCTTTTTCCAGTTCGCGGCGGCGGCGCATTTCGCTGTCGACGCTGGCGATATAGAACTGATAGCGGTTGCGTGAGCGGCTCTTGGCCAGGGTCATGGTCTGTTCGGCTTTTTGCAGCAGCTTCTCGGTGCTGTCGCCATCTTCGGGAAACAAGGTGATGCCGATGGTGGCGCGCAGGCGAATTTCCTCGTGGTCGAGGGCGAACTCCGCCTCCAGGTCGTCGAGGATGCTTTGCGCCAGTTCGGCTGCTTCGTAGGGCTGGTCGATATCGGCCTGTACCAGCGCGAACTGGTCGCCCCCCAGGCGGGCGAGGGCGCCGAGGCGACCGCTGTGGGCGCGCAAGCGATCGGCCAGGGCCAGCAGCAATTTGTCGCCGGCCTGGTAGGTGAACTGCTCGTTGACGCTCTTGAAGTCATCCAGCCCCACGCATAACACGGCGACGCGGCGCTGGCGGCGGCCGGCGTCGATGAGGATCTTGTCCAGTTGCTCCTGCAGTTTCTGGCGGTTCGGCAGGCCGGTGAGAAAATCGTACTGGGCCATGCGCAGCAGGCTGGATTCCGCCTCATGGCGCAGGTGGGTGTTACGCTCGATGGATTCGAGCAACTGGTTGGCGGTGTTGATCCACAACCCCAACTCGTTGCGCTCGTGCCCCTTGAGTTGCGGGATCTTGTGCTGGCTGGGACGGTCCGGGTTGATCGATGTAAGGTGCTCGATAATCCGCGACAGCGGTTTGGTCAGCAGCCAGTGGTAAACCAGGTACAACACCAGGCCCATGGCCAAGGCGCGTAACACGCCGGAAATGAAGATGATCACCGAACTGACGAGAAAGCCCTGGCCGTAAGTGGCGGTGTCGAGGGTAATGCTCAGGTCGCCGTAATACTCGCTGTAGGGGCCTTTGCCGACCAATGAAGTGGTGAAGGTGCGTTCCTGGCCAAGAATCAGGTCGGTGAGCCAACGGCTGGGGGAGTGCTGCAAGGCGCGGCTTTTTTCCGCCAGCATGGTTTCGTTGGGATGGCCGATGGAGGCCATGCGCACCGCCTCGTCCTGGAACAGCCCTTCGATCACCTGCATGCCCATCTCGCGGTCCAGGCTATAGACGGCCTGGGTCGAGGGGTCGCGAAACATGTCGAGGATGCGCTGGGCATCACCGGCCACGGCCTGGCGCGTCTTGTAGGCATCGAAAACGATCTGCGCCACGCTCAGCGTCACGCCCACGATCAACGCCGACAGCAGCACAACCCGTAGCAACTTCACCGACAAGCTGTTCTTGAGTTCCAGCTTCAAAGGGGCATTCCTTGTCTCATGCGGGTGGCCTTCAATATGCCATGAGTATTGGCAATCCCGTGATTGCAGTCAAAGGGACATTGCGGCTTACGGTACTTTGTGGCGCTGGGTGAGCCTGAGGCGGGTAGTGTTGGCGGGCGCGGGGTGAAATGGAGAGGTGGTTCAATCAGGCGAGCGATGGACGGGGAGAGGCTGCGCTTTTCGCTTCCCTGGAAGCCCTGAGAAGCGAACGCTGCGGCTTTTACCCGGCTGGTACCTGGTTTGGATTATCTTTCTGCGCGTCTGTCATGGATTTAGCCAGCGACGAGCCTGTGTTGATTGCCATTCCTAAGGTTTTAATCCCGAGGTCTATCGCCATCGGGGCGACGGTTGAGATTATTGGGGCCGCCACTGCTGCTGCGCCTGCGCCTGCGATTGCCATAATTACACTCTCCTACATCAATTAAGAGGGACATTCCTCCTGCCGCCTGGGTGGTCATTTCTTGTCGTTGAGTTCCGTGGGTCTTTGCCTGCCCTTGTGGTTGCATCGCGCCCATAAAAAAGCCCGGCACATTCGCCGGGCTCTTTTTACTGTAAGGGTTGCTTAGGCAGTGAAGGTCTTGCCTTCGAACTGCTCAGCCACGAACTTCCAGTTGACCAGGTTCCAGAACGCTTCCACATACTTTGGACGCACGTTGCGGTAGTCGATGTAGTAGGCGTGTTCCCACACGTCGCAGGTCAGCAGCGGGGTGTCGCCGCTGGTCAGCGGGTTGCCGGCGCCGATGGTGCTGGCCAGGGCCAGGGAACCGTCAGCCTTTTTCACCAGCCAGCCCCAGCCGGAACCGAAGGTGCCGACGGACGTCTTGGTGAATTCTTCCTTGAACTTGTCGAACGAACCGAACGCAGCGTTGATGGCTTCAGCCAGCGCGCCGGTAGGTTGGCCGCCGGCGTTTGGTGCCAGGCAGTTCCAGTAGAAGGTGTGGTTCCAGACCTGAGCGGCGTTGTTGAAGATGCCGCCCGAAGAAGACTTGACGATCTCTTCCAGGGTCTTGCCTTCGAACTCGGTGCCTGGCACCAGGTTGTTCAGGTTCACGACATAGGTGTTGTGGTGCTTGTCGTGGTGGTATTCCAAGGTTTCCTTGGAGATGTGCGGCTGCAGGGCATCGTGTGCGTAGGGCAGCGGCGGCAATTCGAAAGCCATGATGATTCTCCTAATCAGGTCAGTTGCGGTGAGCGCAAGGCCGATCACGGGCGGCCAAACAAGCGCCGGGGAGTTTGTACTCTTTGCGGCGCAGGGTCCGGATCATAGCACCGGGGGTGCGGCAAAACCACGCAACAACTGTGTGGGATAGAGGTTCCAGAGCCTTTTGGAATAAGTTCACTGTGCGCTTATTAATTGGTAGGCCACGCTGAACATCATCCCCGCCACCAGCAAGTCCAGCAGGCGCCATGTCGCCGGGCGTGCCAGCCACGGCGCCAGCCAGGCCGCGCCGAGCGCCAGGGTGGCGAACCACAGCAACGATGCACTCGCGGCCCCGGCCACGTAGGCGCCGGGTTCGGTCTGTTGCGCGCCCAGTGAGCCGATCAGCAGCACCGTGTCCAGGTACACATGAGGATTGAGCAACGTGACCGCCAAGGCACTGAGCAACACGGCACGCAATGAACGGACCTTGAGGTTGCCCCCTTGCGCCAGGCCCTGTGTCGAAAATGCCCGGCGCAGCGCCAGGGTGCCGTACCACAGCAGGAATGCAGCGCCGCCCCAGCGGGCAATCGCCAATAAGAGCGGGCTTTGTGCCAGCACCGTCGCCAGGCCGAATACCCCGGCGGCCACGAGCAAGGCGTCGCACACCACGCACAATGCTGCCACCGGCAGGTGATGTTCACGGCGCAGGCTTTGCGCCAATACAAATGCGTTTTGCGTGCCGATGGCCATGATCAGCCCCAGGGCCACCAATAATCCGTTCAGATAGCTTTGCCACATACCATTACTCCGAAGTCGCTGCCAGTTGGCGCAATACGTCCATGGCTCGCTCGGCATCCGCGCGGCCGACGAACAGGTGGTCGTGGTAGTAACCGGCGATTACGTTGCAACTGATCCCGGCCTTGCCGAGCGCACTGGCAAAGGCGGCCGTCAGGCCCACGGCTTGCAGCGCTGAATGCACATTCAGGGTGATCCACGCGGCGATGTAGTCGAACGCCAGGCCGGCCTGTTCCGCCTGCCGTCGTTCCAGGATCAGGGTCAACCCTTCCTGCTCGCGAAAGCTGCCGATGGCCTCGCAACCGGCCGGGATGCGATGGTCAGGCAGGGTGCAGAACACGTAGTCACCGTCATTGAGCTGCGGGCTCATGCTGCGCAGTAGGGTTGCCAGGGCGGTTTCGCCAGCCATGATGAAGGGTCCTTATAAAGAGAGAAGCGATGCTGGCTATTCTCATGGCGCAGGCTGTATAAGAAAAACCAATATTACTGATCGCTCATTAGAGAAACTGATGTTCGACTATAAATTGCTTTCCGCCCTGGCGGCGGTGGTGGAACAGGCCGGCTTCGAGCGCGGTGCCCAGGTATTGGGGCTGTCGCAATCGGCGATTTCCCAGCGCATCAAGTTATTGGAAGCACGCATCGGCCAGCCGGTGCTGGTGCGGGTTACGCCGCCGGCGCCCACCGATATTGGTCGGCGTTTGCTTAACCATGTGCAGCAGGTGCGGCTGCTGGAGCGCGACCTGCAAAGCCAGGTGCCGGCGCTGGACGAAGAAGGCATGCCTGAGCGCCTGCGCATCGCCCTGAATGCCGACAGCCTGGCCACCTGGTGGGCCGAGGCGGTCAGTGACTTTTGTGCCGAGCAGCATTTGCTGCTGGATCTGGTCGTAGAAGACCAGACGGTGGGGCTCAAGCGCATGCGTGCCGGCGAGGTGGCGGCCTGCATTTGCGCCAGTGAACGCCCGGTGGCCGGTGCCCGCAGCCTGTTGCTCGGCGCCATGCGATATCGGGCGCTGGCCAGTCCGGCGTTTGTTGCACGGCATTTCCCGGAGGGCGTCCGCGCCGACCAACTGGCCCGCACACCGGCGCTGGTGTTTGGCCCGGATGATTTCCTGCAGCACCGCTACCTGGCGTCTCTGGGCGTGGACGGTGGTTTCGAACACCATTTATGCCCATCGTCCGAAGGCTTTATACGCCTGGCGGAAGCGGGGCTCGGCTGGGGGCTGGTGCCTGAGTTACAGGTGCGCGGCCAGCTGGAAAAGGGCGTACTGATCGAGTTATTGCCAGATAAGCCCATTGATGTGCCGTTGTACTGGCATCATTGGCGCAGCGGCGGGCAGCTGTTGGGCCTGTTGACCGACCATCTGGCCCAAGCCTGTGGGCAATGGTTGGTGCCGTTGGACTGATGACGGTCGTCAAGGCAACAGCGATGAAAAATGAAAGGACACGGGGTAATACATGAAGATTCTGGTCACCGGCGCAAGCGGCTTCATCGGCGGGCGCTTTGCGCGTTTCGCCCTGGAGCAGGGCCTGGACGTGCGGGTCAACGGGCGGCGCGCCGAGGGTGTGGAGCACCTGGTTCGGCGTGGTGCCGAGTTTATCCAGGGTGACTTGAGTGACGCCGACCTGGTGCGCGATCTGTGCCGCGATGTCGAAGCCGTGGTGCATTGTGCAGGCGCCGTGGGCTTGTGGGGGAGGTATCAGGACTTCCATCAAGGCAATGTGCTGGTGACTGAAAACGTCGTGGAAGCCTGCCTCAAGCAGCGCGTGGGCCGTCTGGTGCACCTGTCGTCGCCGTCGATCTACTTCGACGGGCGCGATCATCTCGGGTTGACCGAAGAGCAAGTCCCCAAGCGCTTCAAGCACCCTTATGCCGCCACGAAGTACCTGGCCGAGCAGAAAGTGTTCGGCGCCCAGGAGTTCGGTCTCGAGGTGCTGGCCCTGCGTCCGCGTTTCGTTACCGGTGCCGGTGACATGAGTATTTTCCCGCGCCTGTTGAAAATGCAGCGCAAGAACCGCCTGGCCATCGTCGGCGACGGTCTCAACAAAGTCGACTTCACCAGTGTGCACAACCTCAACGAAGCGCTGCTCAGCAGTTTGCTGGCCACCGGTTCGGCGCTGGGCAAGGCCTACAACATCAGCAATGGCACGCCGGTGCCGGTGTGGGATGTGGTGAATTACGTGATGCGCCAAATGGAGTTGCCCCAGGTGACCCGTTATCGCTCCTACGGCTTGTCCTACAGCGTCGCGGCGCTTAACGAAGCCTTTTGCGCGATGTGGCCCGGTCGTCCGGAGCCGGCGTTATCGCGCCTGGGCATGCAGGTAATGAACAAAGATTTCACCCTCGACATCAGCCGGGCCAGGCATTATCTGGATTACGAGCCCAAGGTCAGCCTGTGGACCGCTCTCGACGAGTTCTGCGGTTGGTGGAAGGCCCAGGATCCCGGGTTCAAATAAGGTCACAACAGGCAACACATCGGGAACCGAATTCCAGGTTCCGGGTCGATCAACGCGATGGGGTTGGGGTTTATACTCCCGTCGCTCGGCTTTCCAGCCAGCTAACTCACCGATTCAGGGTTGATTCATGCGCAACGATGCTAAAGACGATTTCGACAACATTCCCAGCCTGCGGGCCGATCTTGGGGATGACGATGATTTCGAACCTTCCCCGGCCACCTCGGTGCGTTCGCGTAACACGCCCGTGGTCAAGGTCAAGGGGGCCAGCACCGGCCCGCTATGGGCACTGATCGGTGCGCTGCTGATCGCCTTCGCCGGCCTGGCCTGGTGGAGTTTCCAGCAGATCTCCCTGATGGGACAGCAGTTGGTTGCCACCCAGGAGAGCTTTGCGCGCATCAGCGAAGAAGCGGCAGGGCGTCTGCAGGACATTTCCGGCAAGGTCGTAGCCAGTGAAGCCAACGTGAACAACGGCAGCGAAGCATTGAAACTGCAGATCAAACAGCTGGAAAACCAGTTGCTGGAGCAGGGCAAGCAGCAGCTCGGCGTTGCCGGCCAGGCCACCGAGCTGGACACGCGCCTGGCGCAAATGACTGCCAGCACCACTGAGTTGTCGAGCGCCAATGCCAAGCTGCAAGGCCAGGTGCAGGCCTTGACCGATGCTGTGGCCACCCTGAAGGCAGCGCAGGGCGATGCCGGCAAGCGCGATACCGAGATAAAGGAATTGGTCGCTGATGTGGCTGCCTTGAAAAAACAAGGTAACCCAAGCGCAGCCATCGCCCGTCTTGAGCAGGACCTGGTGGTACTCAAAAGTGCGCAGGACAGCCAACCGGCTAACAGCGATGCGCCGACCAATAAAGAGTTCGACGTGTTCCGCATCCAGACCACGCGCAATATCACCACCTTGCAGAGCCAGGTGCAGAACCTGAATCAGCGCCTCAACGCGTCAGCGGCTGTCACGCCGCTCGGCCAGTAATATTCGGGCCTGTGGCAAGCCCGCTCGCCACAGGCCGCTTAAGCGGCTTGAATGTCACCGTCTGGTGACATTTCCCATCCCCTTCGTTACTTGCCCCCACCTCGCCCTTGTTTAGACTCCGGTCATCCCACAAAAAATAATAAGGGCCACCCATGACCACGCAACCACTGCCTGCCAGCAGTTGGCTGAATGCACCTGCCCATCACGCTTGGCTCGCCGCCGAAGGCCAGCGCCTGCTGGCATTCGCCAAGGCCTCCCGTCTGCCTGAGGGTTTTGGCAACCTCGACGACAAAGGCCAGTTGCCGGCCGATGCCCATGCCGAAACCATGAATACCGCGCGCATGACCCACAGCTTCGCCATGGCCCATGCCATGGGCTTGTCGGGTTATGCCGAGCTGGTGGCGCACGGTATTGCGGCCCTGGGCGGACCTTTGCGTGATAGCGAACACGGTGGCTGGTTCGCCACGCCCCAGGCCCTGGACGGCAATACCGGCAAAGCTGCCTACCTGCATGCCTTTGTCGCCCTGGCCGCCAGCTCGGCCACGGTGGCGGGCGCGCCCGGTGCGCAAAACCTGCTGAGCGACGCCATCTCTATCATCGACCAGTTCTTCTGGAGTGAGGAGGAGGGCGTGATGCTCGAGTCCTTCGCCCGGGACTGGAGCGGCGTCGAAGCCTATCGCGGCGCCAACAGCAACATGCACGCCACCGAAGCCTTCCTGGCCCTGGCCGATGTCACCGCTGACACGCGTTGGCTGGACCGCGCCCTGCGTATCGTCGAGCGAGTGATTCATACCCACGCCGCCGCCAATCAGTTCATGGTGATCGAGCATTTCGACGCTCAGTGGAAACCCCTGCTCGATTACAACGAAGACAACCCCGCCGATGGCTTCCGCCCCTACGGCATCACCCCCGGCCACGGTTTTGAGTGGGCGCGGCTGCTGCTGCACCTGGAAGCCGCGCGCTTGCAGGCCGGGCTGGCCACGCCGGACTGGCTGCTGAGCGCCGCCAAGGGCCTGTTCGCCAGCGCCTGCGAATATGCCTGGGCCGTGGATGGCGCCCCCGGCATCGTCTACACCCTGGACTGGAACCACCGCCCGGTCGTGCGCGAGCGTCTGCACTGGACTCACGCTGAAGCCAGCGCCGCTGCCCAGGCCTTGCTCAAACGCACGGGGGAGCTGCATTACGAAACCTGGTACCGGTGCTTCTGGGAGTTTTGCGACACCCATTTCATCGACCGTATCCACGGCAGCTGGCACCACGAACTCAACCCCCACAACCAGCCCAGCAGCACTATCTGGGGTGGCAAACCGGACCTGTACCATGCCTGGCAAGCGGTCGTGCTGCCTGCACTGCCCCTGGCACCGAGCATGGCCAGCGCTTTAGGCGCTGGGTGTTATGTCACCAGTTGGTGACATTTGTGCATCCCTTTGTTACCTGCGCTCGAAAAAACCATGTTTAAACTCCGTGCAGCGCAAGCTCTAGACTTGCATGCATAACAACAAGAAAAGGTATTCAGATGAACGCGATTAATCGCCTCGCCGTAGCTATTTCCGTTGCCTCGTTGTTTCCCCTCAGTGCCTTTGCCGCCGACTCCAAAGGGACGGTTGAAGTTGTGCATTGGTGGACCTCGGGTGGCGAAAAAGCGGCTGTAGATGTCCTGAAGGCCCAAGTAGAGAAAGACGGCTTCACCTGGAAAGACGGTGCCGTCGCAGGTGGCGGTGGCGCCACTGCCATGACCGTGCTGAAAAGCCGCGCGGTCGCCGGCAACCCACCAGGCGTTGCCCAGATCAAAGGCCCCGACATCCAGGAATGGGCGTCCACCGGCCTGCTCGACACCGACGTCCTGAAGTCCGTCGCCAAAGACGAAAAATGGGATTCCCTGCTCGACAAGAAAGTCTCCGACACCGTGAAGTACGACGGTGACTACGTTGCCGTACCGGTCAACATCCACCGCGTGAACTGGCTGTGGATCAACCCGGAAGTTTTCAAGAAAGCCGGTATCACCAAGAACCCGACCACCCTCGAAGAATTCTACGCAGCCGGCGACAAGCTCAAGGCCGCGGGCTTCATTCCGCTCGCCCACGGTGGCCAGCCTTGGCAGGACAGCACCGTGTTCGAAGCGGTGGTCCTGTCGGTAATGGGCGCCGATGGCTACAAGAAAGCCCTGGTCGACCTGGATAACGCTGCGCTGACCGGCCCGGAAATGGTCAAGTCCCTGACCGAGCTGAAGAAAGTCGCGACCTATATGGACGTCGACGGCAAAGGCCAGGACTGGAACCTCGAAGCGGGCAAGGTCATCAACGGCAAGGCCGGCATGCAGATCATGGGTGACTGGGCCAAGTCCGAATGGACCGCCGCCAAGAAAGTCGCCGGCAAAGACTACGAGTGCGTGGCGTTCCCAGGCACCGACAAAGCCTTCACCTACAACATCGACTCCCTGGCGGTGTTCAAGCAGAAAGACAAAGGCACTGCCGCTGGCCAGCAGGACATCGCCAAAGTCGTGCTGGGTGAAAACTTCCAGAAGGTGTTCAGCATCAACAAGGGGTCGATCCCGGTTCGTACCGACATGCTCAATGAAATGGACAAGCTCGGCTTCGACTCCTGCGCCCAGACCGCTGCCAAGGACTTCCTGGCAGACGCCAAGTCCGGCGGCCTGCAGCCAAGCATGGCGCACAACATGGCCACCACCCTGGCTGTGCAGGGTGCGTTCTTTGATGTCGTGACCAATTTCATCAACGACCCGAAAGCCGACCCGGCCGACACCGCCAAGAAACTCGGCGCTGCGATCAAGTCAGCCAAGTAACAGCTGACCTTGTGAGGGGGACCCCTAACCCCTCACAAGGCTTGTTCCTGTAGTCCTTTTTCCCTGTATTGGATTTCCCCATGAGTTCTGTTGCTGTGTTCAGCAAAGCCTCGCCGTTCGATGCACTGCAGCGCTGGCTACCCAAACTGGTGCTGGCGCCCAGCATGTTCATCGTGTTGGTGGGCTTCTACGGCTACATCCTGTGGACGTTTGTGCTCTCGTTCACCACGTCTACGTTCCTGCCGAGCTACAAATGGGCGGGTCTTGCGCAGTACCAGCGGCTGTTCGACAACGACCGCTGGTGGGTGGCGAGCAAGAACCTGGCGCTTTTCGGCGGGATGTTTATCGGCATCACCTTGGTGATCGGCGTGACGCTGGCGATTTTCCTCGACCAGAAAATCCGCCGCGAAGGTTTTATCCGCACCATTTACCTGTACCCGATGGCGCTCTCGATGATCGTCACCGGTACCGCCTGGAAATGGCTGCTCAACCCGGGCATGGGCCTGGACAAACTTCTGCGTGACTGGGGCTGGGAAGGCTTCCGTCTCGACTGGCTGATCGACCCGGACCGTGTGGTCTACTGCCTGGTGATCGCTGCCGTGTGGCAAGCCTCCGGTTTCATCATGGCGATGTTCCTCGCCGGTCTGCGTGGCGTTGATCAATCGATCATCCGTGCCGCCCAGATCGACGGCGCGAGCCTGCCGCGCATCTACTGGAGCGTGGTGCTGCCCAGCCTGCGTCCGGTGTTCTTCAGTGCGGTGATGATCCTGGCGCACATTGCCATCAAGAGCTTCGACCTGGTGGCGGCCATGACGGCCGGTGGCCCGGGCTACTCGTCCGACCTGCCCGCCATGTTCATGTACTCGTTCACCTTCAGCCGTGGCCAGATGGGCATGGGCTCGGCCAGTGCAATCCTGATGCTCGGTGCGATCCTCGCGATCATCGTGCCGTACCTCTACTCCGAGCTGAGGACCAAGCGTAATGACTAGTCTCGCTGCCAAACCTGCCATCAGCCTGAGCCGCATCGCGATCTACGCGGTGTTGATCCTTGCTGTGTTGCTGTACCTGGTACCGCTGGTGGTGATGTTGCTCACCAGCTTCAAGACCCCGGAAGACATCAGCACCGGCAACCTGCTGAGCTGGCCGACCGTGGTCAGCGGCATCGGTTGGGTCAAGGCCTGGGCCACTGTGGATGGCTACTTCTGGAACTCGATCAAGATCACCGTGCCGGCCGTGCTGATTTCCACCGCCATCGGCGCGTTGAACGGTTATGTGCTGTCGTTCTGGCGCTTCCGTGGTTCGCAGCTGTTCTTCGGTTTGCTGTTGTTCGGCTGCTTCCTGCCGTTCCAGACCGTGCTGCTGCCCGCGTCGTTCACCCTTGGCAAGATGGGCCTGGCCAGCACCACCACTGGCCTGGTGTTTGTGCACGTGGTGTACGGCCTGGCGTTCACCACGCTGTTCTTCCGCAATTACTACGTGAGCATTCCGGATGCGCTGATCAAGGCGGCACGCCTGGACGGTGCCGGTTTCTTCACCATTTTCCGTCAGATCATTCTGCCGATGTCCACGCCGATCATCATGGTCTGCCTGATCTGGCAGTTCACCCAGATCTGGAACGACTTCCTGTTCGGTGTGGTGTTCTCCAGTGGCGACTCCCAGCCCATCACGGTGGCGCTGAACAACCTGGTCAACACCAGCACCGGGGCCAAGGAATATAACGTGGATATGGCGGCGGCGATGATCGCCGGGCTGCCGACCCTGCTGGTCTATGTGATCGCAGGCAAGTATTTCGTGCGCGGCCTGACGGCCGGCGCGGTCAAGGGGTAATCATGGCTACGCTTGAACTTCGCAATGTAAACAAGACCTATGGCGCCGGCCTGCCCGACACCTTGAAGAACATCGAACTGTCGATCAAGGAAGGGGAGTTCCTGATCCTGGTCGGCCCTTCGGGCTGCGGTAAGTCCACGTTGATGAACTGCATCGCCGGCCTCGAGACCATCACCGGCGGCGCGATCATGATCGGCGACCAGGACGTCAGCGGCATGAGCCCCAAGGACCGTGACATCGCCATGGTGTTCCAGTCCTACGCGCTGTACCCGACCATGAGCGTGCGCCAGAACATCGAGTTCGGCCTCAAGATCCGCAAGATGCCCCAGGCTGATATCGACGCCGAAGTGGCGCGCGTGGCCAAGTTGCTGCAGATCGAACACCTGCTTAACCGCAAGCCCGGCCAGCTTTCCGGCGGCCAGCAACAGCGCGTGGCCATGGGCCGGGCCCTGGCGCGTCGGCCGAAGATCTACCTGTTCGACGAACCGCTGTCGAACCTCGACGCCAAGCTGCGCGTCGAGATGCGTACCGAAATGAAGCTGATGCACCAACGTCTGAAAACTACCACCGTCTACGTGACCCACGACCAGATCGAAGCGATGACCCTGGGCGATAAAGTGGCGGTGATGAAGGACGGCATCATCCAACAATTCGGCACGCCGAAAGAAATTTACAACGACCCTGCTAACCTATTTGTGGCAAGCTTTATCGGTTCACCACCGATGAACTTCGTTCCTATGCGCCTAAAACGCAAGGACGGGAAGTTGGTGGCGCTGCTCGACAGCGGCCAGGCGCGTTGCGAATTGCCGCTGGGTATGAACGACGCCGGTCTGGAAGACCGTGATGTGATTCTGGGCCTGCGCCCGGAGCAGATCGTGTTGGCGGCGGGTGAGGGTAATGGTTCATCGAGCATTCGTGCCGAGGTCCAGGTCACCGAGCCGACCGGTCCGGACACACTGGTGTTTGTGCAGCTCAATGACACCAAGGTCTGCTGCCGTTTGGCGCCTGATGTGGCGCCGCAGGTGGGCGAGACCCTGACACTGCAATTCGATCCATCCAAGGTATTGCTGTTCGACGCCAACACGGGCGAGCGCCTCGGCACTGCTTCTTCATTGCCCGCACAGGGGCATGCGGACAACGTGGCCCAATTCAAAGGTCGCTGAAGTAGATAAGTTGTTGTTTTAGATGAAAAAAGTAACCCGCGTTAGATAAAAACAGTTTAATAACAATAAAGACGAGGATGTAGGGATGAAAAAGCAACACAACAACACCCGGCTGATCTGCCAACTGTCAGCGGCAGCAGCCCTTGTACTGTCCGCCAATGCGATGGCGGCCGATGCATTCAGCGCCGATTCCAAATGGATGACCGGCGATTGGGGCGGTGAACGTACCAAGCTGATCGAGCAAGGTATCGACATCAAGGCTGACTACGTAGGGGAAATGGGTGCCAACCTGCGCGGCGGCTATAACGATGACAGAACCGGCCGTTACTCCGACCAGTTCGGGTTGGGCGTAGCGCTGGACCTGCAAAAGCTGTGGGGCTGGGATAACACCCAGGCCAAGATCCAACTGACTAACCGTAATGGCCAGAACATCTCCAACGACCGCATTGGCGACCCGCGTGCCGGCACGCTGAGCTCGTCCATGGAAGTCTACGGTCGTGGCCACATGGTGCGTCTGACCCAGTTCTGGATCCAGCACCAGATGTTCGACAACAAGCTGGACGTGAAGCTCGGCTACTTCGGTGAAGGCGAAGACTTCAACACCTTCCCGTGCGACTTCCAGAACCTGTCGTTCTGTGGCTCCCAGGTCGGTAACTATGTAAACACCTGGTACAACTGGCCGGTCAGCCAGGCCGCTATCCGCGTGAAGTACAACATCACGCCTGAGCTGTATGCGCAAATCGGTGCGTACAACCAGAACCCTTCGCAGCTGGAGCACGGCAACGGCTTCAAGCTCAGCGGCAGCGGCACCAAGGGCACCGTGATTCCGGTTGAGTTGGTCTGGTCGCCGAAGGTTAATAACCTGCCGGGCGAATACCGTGTGGGTTACTACAAGAGCGCCGCCGATGCTGCTGACGTTCGTGAAGACGTCAATGGCAACGATGCTGCCACCACTGGTGCGGCCTACCGTACCCGCAGCAGCAAAAAAGGCTACTGGTTCGTTGCCCAACAGCAACTCACCACCCATAACGGCGACGCTTCCCGTGGCTTGAACATCGCCGCCAACGCGACCTTCCACGACAAGGAAACCAACCTGGTCGACAACTACCAGTCGTTGATGCTGGTGTACAAAGGCCCATTCGACGCGCGTCCAAAAGATGACGTCGGCATTGGCGCTGCGCGTCTGCACGTCAACGATGACGTGAAGAAAAACGCCGAACTGCTCAACGCTTCCAACGGTGTAGCCGACTACGACAACCCGCTGTTCTCGCCGATCCGCGAAACCGAGTACAACTTCGAAATCAACTACGGCTTCCACGTCACCAACTGGCTGACCGTGCGTCCCAACCTGCAATACGTTGTCCAACCGGGCGGCGTGGATAAAGTCGACAACGCGCTGGTGGCGGGCCTGAAAATTCAGTCTACGTTCTAACGCTGTTGCGATAAGCTCCTTCTCTCTGTGCGCATTTGCGGGTAGCCATGGCTATCCGCTTTTTTTTGGGCCGCATTGTGAAGACATTCAGGACCGTGGCACATGCATGAGCAACCGCTGCAACGCTTTTTCAAATCCCTGCGCGAGCGTCCAGTGTTCGCCTGGGAGCGCTTTCAGATGCGCGACGTGCTGGTGATCGACCACCCGCTGTGCCAAGCGGTGTTCAGTCGCCAGGGTGCGCAACTCTTGCACTTTCAGCCCCGTGGCCAGAAACCCTGGCTGTGGTGCGCGGCCAAGTGGCCGCAAGTCGGCGCCATCCGTGGCGGCGTGCCGGTGTGCTGGCCGTGGTATGGCCGCCATCCGAGCGAAAACGCGTGGCCGTCCCATGGGTGGGCGCGATTAATCGACTGGAAACTGCTCGACAGCAGCACCGACGACGACGGCGTGCGCCTGCATTGGCAATTGCAGCTGTGCGACTGGCAGGTCGACCTGCACGCGCACCTGGGCGACACCCTGGAACTGCGCCTGAGCACCGAGCATCAGGACGAGTTGCCGTGCCAGTTGAGCCATGCTTTGCACGCTTACTGGCGTATTGGTCACGTTGATGAGATAGCGCTGTCTGGGCTCGACGGTGCGCACGGTTACGACCAGCTCAATCGCCAGGCGTGCCAGCAGGAAGGCGAGTTGCGCGTGGACGGCGGGTGCCAGCGGGTGTTCCAACACGACGGCGAACTGCACCTCAAGGATCACGCCTGGCAGCGTGAATTGTGCATCGATACCGGCGACAGCGCCGACACCGTGGTATGGCATCCCGGCAGCCGGCCGCTGCTGGGGGTGAGCTTCAACGAGGCGTCGGGGTTTGTGTGCGTGGAGTCGGCGATGGCCGGGGCGAGCCTGGCGCCGGGGGAGCGGGCGCATCTCAGTTTGCAGGCCAGGGCGGGGGCTTAGCGGTGTGGTTGATGGCCTCATCGGGGGCTTGCCGCCGATGAGGCCAGTGAAGCCAACGCACAGGCTGGCTTAGTTAAACTCATCCCCCACCGGATACCGGCTGTCATTCAAACTCTCTTTGATCTTGCGCAGATGCGGCTGGAAATCCACGCCACGGCGCAAGGTCATGCCGGTCGCCAACACATCCAGCACCGTCAATTGGATGATCCGCGAGGTCATCGGCATATAGATGTCGGTGTCTTCGGGCAACGGAATATTCAGGCTGACGGTACTGGCCTTGGCCAGCGGTGAGTTCTCGGCGGTTACGCCCAGCACCGACGCACCGTTTTCCCGGGCGATACGCGCCACTTCCACCAGTTCGCGGGTGCGCCCGGTGTAGGAAATGATCACGAACAGCTCGCCCGTGTGGGCCACCGAGGCGATCATGCGTTGCATCAGCACGTCGGCGTGGGCGGTGACCGCCAGGTTGAAGCGGAAAAACTTGTGCAGCGCGTCCATGGCCACCGGCGCCGAAGCGCCCAGGCCAAAGAAGTGGATCTGCCGCGCCTGGATCAACAGGTCCACGGCCTTGCTGATCAGGGCCGGGTCCAGGGCCTGGCAGGCGGCGTCCAGCGAGGCGATGGCGCTGCCAAAGATCTTCTGGGTGTAGGCCTCGGGGTTATCGTCGGCCTCCACGGCGCGGCTGACGTACGCTGCGCCACTGGCCAGGCTTTGCGCCAACTGCAATTTAAGTTCAGGGTAACCGCTGACGCCGAACGAGCGGCAGAAACGGTTGACCGTCGGTTCACTGACCGAAGCGGCCTGGGCGAGGGCTGCGATGGAGAAGCGGGTCGCCTGCTGCGGGTTGAGCAGGATGACCTCGGCCACTTTTTTCTCAGCCTTGTTCAATTCTTCGAGGCGGTTCCGGATCTGTTCCAGAAGATTTCGCACGCGGTCCATTCAGTCTTTCCTTCGGGCGACGATGCAAATAAAGGGCGGCAACCAATCGACGAGTGGCCCTTTGCGGTGGCCTATCCTACTGAGGGTAGCTGAACACCACCACTCGGAATGCGTATTTCGGGAAAATGTTGTGGTTATTACTACATTTTTCCTTGAGTGATGCCTTGAAAAAAGGTATTTGTAGCTTAACTTGATAAAAGAACAAACATCATGCCTTCGATAACCGTAGAACCCTGCACCTTTGCCCTGTTTGGCGCCTTGGGTGATCTGGCGCTGCGCAAGTTATTTCCTGCCCTCTATCAACTCGATGGCGCCGGGCTCCTGCACGACGACACCCGCATCCTGGCCCTGGCCCGGGAAGCCGGTTCCGAACAGCAACACCTGGCCCATATCGAAAAAGAATTGCGTAAATATGTCGGCAAGGAACTGGACGAGAGCATCGCCCAGCGTTTCCTGGCGCGCCTGACCTATGTCCATGTCGACTTCATGAAAGCCGATGACTACGTGGCTCTGGCGGAAAAGGCCGGCACCGAACAACGCCTGATCGCCTACTTCGCCACGCCTGCGTCGGTGTATGGTGCGATCTGCGAGAACCTGTCCAAGGTCGGCCTGGCGGAGAACACCCGCGTCGTGCTGGAGAAACCCATCGGTTCGGACCTGGAATCCTCGCGCAAGGTCAACGACGCCGTGGCGCAGTTCTTCCCGGAAAACCGCACCTACCGCATCGACCACTACCTGGGCAAAGAGACCGTCCAGAACCTGATTGCCCTGCGTTTCGCCAACAGCCTGTTCGAAACCCAGTGGAACCAGAACTACATCTCCCACGTGGAAATCACCGTGGCCGAGCAGGTCGGTATCGAAGGCCGTTGGGGCTATTTCGACAAGGCCGGCCAGCTGCGCGACATGATCCAGAACCACTTGCTGCAGTTGCTTTGCCTGATCGCCATGGACCCGCCGGCCGACCTGTCCGCCGACAGTATCCGTGACGAGAAGGTCAAGGTGCTCAAGGCCCTGGCGCCGATCAGCCCGGATGGCCTTACCACTCAGGTGGTGCGTGGCCAGTACATCGCCGGCTACAGCGCCGGCAAGCCGGTGCCCGGTTATCTGGAAGAAGAGAACTCCAACACCCAGAGCGACACTGAAACCTTCGTCGCCCTGCGGGCCGATATTCGTAACTGGCGTTGGGCCGGGGTGCCGTTCTACCTGCGCACCGGCAAGCGCATGCCGCAGAAACTGTCGCAGATCGTCATCCACTTCAAGGAGCCGTCCCACTACATCTTCGCTCCCGAGCAGCGCCTGCAGATCAGCAACAAGTTGATCATCCGCCTGCAGCCGGACGAAGGTATTTCCTTGCGCGTGATGACCAAGGAGCAGGGCCTGGACAAGGGCATGCAACTGCGCAGCGGGCCTCTGCAACTGAATTTTTCCGACACCTATCGCAGCGCACGGATTCCCGATGCCTACGAGCGGTTGTTGCTGGAAGTGATGCGCGGCAATCAGAACCTGTTTGTTCGCAAAGATGAAATCGAAGCCGCGTGGAAGTGGTGTGACCAGTTGATCGCCGGGTGGAAAAAATCCGGTGATGCGCCCAAGCCGTATGCGGCGGGGTCCTGGGGGCCGATGAGCTCGATTGCACTGATCACGCGGGATGGGAGGTCTTGGTATGGCGATATCTGAATTGAAACTGCCTCGGGGCGTGACTGCCCACGAGTACCGCACGCCCGTGCTGCTGGCGGACGGCCTGGCCAACGACGTGGCCGAACAACTGCGCGAGGCCATCAGTGCCCGTGGCGAGGCAATCCTGGTGGTGTCCGGTGGCCGCAGCCCCGTGGCGTTTTTCCAGAACCTGGCCAAGCAAGGCGTGGACTGGTCCAAGGTCACCATCACCCTGGCCGATGAGCGTTGGGTGCCGGTCGAACACGCCGACAGCAATGCCGGCCTGTTGAAGCAGCACCTGTTGCAAGGACCGGCGGCCAAGGCCAAGTTCCTCAGCCTGTACAGCGCCGCCGCCAACCTTGAAGACGCTGCCGAGCAGGCCGATCGCCTGCTGGCCGAGTTGCCGGCTATTGATGTGCTGGTGCTGGGCATGGGCGATGACGGCCACACCGCATCGCTGTTTCCCAACAGCCCGAACCTCGCTGAGGCATTGCAGGTCGACGGTACGCGCCGTTGCTGGCCGATGCTGGCGCCGACCGTGCCGCACCAGCGCCTGACCATGAGTCGCGCGTTGCTGGCTACGGCCAACTACACCGTACTGTCGATTTCCGGCAGTTCGAAATTGACTACCTTGAGCGCCGCCCTGGCCAGTGACGACGTTGCTGCCATGCCGATTCGCGCGTTTTTGCAACCTACATTAGAGATTTACTGGTGCCCATGAGCCAAGGATCAGCCGCTATGAAAAGCCCTCAACCGACCGTGTCCATGGCGGATAAAGTTGCCCTGATCGACAGCCTCTGCGCCAAGGCGCGGATCCTGCCGGTGATCACCATCGCCCGCGAACAGGACATCCTGCCGCTGGCCGATGCCCTGGCAGCCGGTGGTTTGACCGCATTGGAAGTGACCCTGCGTTCCGAGTTCGGCCTCAAGGCCATTCAGGTGCTGCGTGAGCAGCGGCCTGAACTGTGCACCGGCGCCGGCACCGTACTCGACCGCCACATGCTTGAAGCGGCGGAAGTCGCCGGTTCGCAATTTATCGTTACTCCCGGCATTACCCGCGACCTGCTGGAAGCCTCGGTACACAGCCCGATCCCGCTGCTGCCAGGCATCAGCAACGCCTCCGGCATCATGGAAGGCTACGGCCTGGGCTACCGCCGCTTCAAACTGTTCCCGGCCGAAGTCAGCGGCGGCGTTGCCGCGATCAAGGCCCTGGGCGGCCCGTTCGGCGAAGTGAAATTCTGCCCGACCGGCGGCGTCGGCCCGGCCAATATCAAAAGCTACATGGCGTTGAAAAACGTGATGTGCGTGGGTGGTAGCTGGATGCTGGACCCGGAGTGGGTCAAGAACGGCGACTGGGCCCGCATCCAGGAAGTCACCGCGCAGGCGCTGGCGCTGCTGGATTGATCTGATTCATCGAATCGTTGTTGCTGTGCTTAACGGCATTTTTGCGGTGCACTTGGTCGGTGTACCGCTTTTTTTTGCCTGCAAAAAACTGAGCCCCCCATTTAATCGCTGCTTAGCTCGGTAATGGCGTTGACCAGGACATTGATGTCCGCTGCTGACGTCACCAACCCCGGTGTCACGCGGATACAGGTACCAAACGCAGCACCCGTGCGCGTGGTGGTGAACAGGTCGTAGTCCTCGAGCATGCGATCCACCATCACCAACTGATCCCGCCCGCTGAACTTGAACGCTGTAATCCCGCAATATAGCCGTGGATCATCCGGCGTCAGCACCTCGATCCCCGGCAACGGCCGTACTTGGCTCACCCATAAATCCCTCAGGTAATTGATCCGCGCGCCCTTGGCCGCCGCGCCACCCAGCGCGCGATGTTCTTGCAGTACCAGCGGCAAGGTCATCAGTGCCGGAAAGTTCGGCGTGCTGTACGACGTGCGCGCACGCACGTCATTGACGGGATAGTGGAACTCGCCCATGTCCGGATCAATGTCAGCCAGGCGTTCGGGGGCAATATAGAGGAACCCCAGGGTCAGCGGCGCGCCGATCCATTTGTGCAGGTTGAATCCGGCGAACGCAATGCCCAGTTCGGCGAGGTTGAACTCGATCTGGCCCAGGGCATGGGCACCGTCAAGGATCACGTCGATGGCATGCTCACGCGCAGCCTTGGCGATGGCTTCAACAGGCATCACCAGGCCGGTGCGGTGGGTCACATGGGTAAGTGCCATCAGCCTGAGGCGCGGGTACCGGTCGAACGCATTGCGATAGGTCTGCACCAGGCTGTCGAAACTGGCCGGATGAGTGTGGGACAACTCGATCACTTCCACACCGCGAGCACCCGCCAACCAGCGCATCGCACCTTTGACGGTGTCGTATTCCAGGTCACTGATCAGCACCTGATCGCCGGCTTGCAGGCGGTTGTAGTTGCGGATCAGTGATTGCAGGGCTTCGGTGGCGTTGCGGGTAAAGGCGACTGCCTCGGGGTCGACGTCGATCAGGCCCGCCAGTTGGCGACGGATCTCGACGTTTTCACCTTGCTCGAAGCGCTGGCGCACATACAGCGAGTTGCTGCGGTTGATAAACGCCACGTGTTCCATGTACTGCGCCTGCACGTCGCGGCTCATGCGCCCGAAGTAGCCGTTCTCCAGGTTGATCGGGCCGGGCTCCAGCGCATAGCGCTGGGCGATGGCCTGCCAGTGAAGTTCGTTGTCAGCATTCCTTGGCATGGCGAGTCTCTTAATGGCGGGGGGCGGGTTTACCGTGTTTAACGCGCAGCGGTTCCAACAGTTCAGACAAACCGTTGTGGTCGATTTCCTGCATCAGTGCCAGCAACCCGCCCAACTCGCCGTGGGGAAAGCCTTCGCGGGCGAACCAGTTCAAGTAGGGACCCGGCAGGTCGGCGATGATCCGGCCCTTGTACTTGCCGAAGGGCATTTCGCGGGTGATCAGCAGTTCGAGTTTTTCGGGATTCATGGGCTTCGTGTGAGTGAGGCGAGATCTTCGAAAATACAGGCATTCTGCATGAAGGCCAAATGACAGATCATGCAAATAACGTACATACAGATGGTTCAAATATTTTTAAGTTATTGAAAATAAACATAAAAGTAATTTTTAAAAACCTGGCATGGGCGCTGCAATCATTAAGGCAACCCTTCTTCACCTGCCTAAGGAATTGAAAAATGACTGACATCAACAAAGAATCGATCTCCGTACTGAACGACCTGATCGAAACCAGCATCGACGGCCAGAAAGGCTTCAAGGAATGCGCTGAAGACATCAAGCATCCGGAACTCAAGGCTCTGTTTGCCAAGCGTTCCGCTGACTGCGCCACTGCCGCCGCCGAACTGAAAACCGCCGTACGTGCCCTGGGCGGTGATCCGGAAGATTCCGGCAGCGTTGCCGGCGCCCTGCACCGTGGCTGGGTCGACGTTAAGTCGATGGTTACCGGTAAAGACGAAGAGGCTGTGCTGAACGAAGCCGAGCGCGGCGAAGACCACGCACTGAAGGCTTACAAAGAAGCCATCGAGAAGATCAACAAGCACAACCTGCTGGGCATTCGTGACCTGGTTGAGCGTCAGTATCACGGCGTACAACGCAATCACGATCAGGTAAAAGCCCTGCGTAACCAGGCTCGCGCTCAGTCGTAAGCCCTGCTGTGTAACAAATGTGGGAGGGGGCTTGCTCCCGATAGCGGTGGATCAGTCGATATTTCAATGACTGACCCACCGCAATCGGGAGCAAGCCCCCTCCCACATTTGTATGGTGTTGGCCTTAAAACCGTACTCAGCCAATGCTGATCGGCGGCAGCTCGGTCAAGGTCACGACCTGCTGCTTGCGTGGTGCAAGAATTTCCGCCTCGCCATCCACTACCAGCTCATCGCGCTGGTTGAACACACGGGTGGCAATGCGTACGCGAAACTTCGGCAGCTTCTCGAGGATTTCCAGGCGCACGGTCAGGGTATCGCCGATTTTTACCGGCTTCTGGAAGCTCATCTGCTGGCCGATATAGATAGTGCCCGGCCCGGGCAGCTCACAGGCAACGGCCGCGCTGATCAGGGCGCCGCTGAACATACCGTGGGCGATACGCTCCTTGAACATGGTCGCCTTGGCGTATTCGGCATCCAGGTGCACCGGGTTGTGGTCGCCGGACATGGCGGCAAACAGCTGGATATCACGTTCTTCGACGGTCTTGCTGTAGCTGGCGGTCTGGCCGACTTCAAGGGCTTCGTACGGGGTGTTGGTTACCTGGGTCATCTAAAGGTGCATCCTGTGGCTAATCGGTAATTTAACTATCTGATTTTAAACAAAATTTATTCGCAGCGGGCCGGCCTGTGCAAGGTCATGACCTGGTCGAGCCACGCCAGTACGTCTGCCGTGACTTCATCGCGGTTGGTTTCGTTGAACACTTCATGACGCGCCTGCGGGTAGATATTCAGTTGCAGGTTCTGGCAGCCGGCTTCGCGCAGGGCATCGGCCAGGCTTTTGAGACGCTTGCCCTCACTCACCGGATCACATTCGCCGCCCATCACCAGGATGGGCAGGCCCGGATCGATCTGCACGAGATTGGACGCTTTGCTGATTTGCTGCAAGCCACCGAGCAGGTCGATCCACAACTGGTTGGTGCAGCGGAAACCGCAGAGTGGGTCATTGATGTACTTGTCGACTTCAACCGGGTCGCGACTGAGCCAATCGAACGCCGTGCGATTGGGTTTGAACGCCTTGTTGAATGAGCCGAATGACAGGAACTCGATCAGCGCACTGCGCCCACGCACACCCTGGCGCAGACGTTCGGCGCGTGCGATCAGCCGTGCGGCGCGGTAGAGCGCCACGGGCTGGAAATTCGAACCACTGAGAATCGCCCCGTTGAGGCTGGCGCTGTGGTGCAGCAGGTAGGCCTGGGCGATGTAGCTGCCCATGCTGTGGCCCAGCAAAATGATCGGCAGCCCCGGTTGTTGCTGGCCGATGTGCTGGTTGAGGCTGGCCAGGTCGCCCACCACTTTGTTCCAGCCATCTTTCTCGGCGTAGAGCCCCAAGGTGCCCTCGTCGGCGGTGCGGCCATGGCCGCGCTGGTCCGGCGCATACAGGCCGAAGCCTGCGCCACACAAGGCATCGGCCAGGCGCGCGTACCGACCACTGTGTTCGGCCATGCCGTGGGACAGCATGAGCAGCGCCTTGGGCGCAGCATCGGGCAGCCATTGATTGACGTACAGGCGGCTGTGGTCATTCGCGGTCAGCCAGAAGGTGCTGTGATTCATGGCGGTTCCTTTTCTCAAGGTCTGCACAGGGACGTTGCAGTGTATAGCTCATCCCGCGGGAAGCGTCTGATCAGCGCAGGCCCCTGTAGGAAGATTCACGCAATAAATGACGCTCCTTCCTGTATTTGCCTGTTTGGCCATAGCTGCTAACGTCCCCAAAGCTCCGCTTTTTATAAGCAGTACAAAAGCGGCCGGACACATTCAGGTAAGAGGACAAGAATAATGCAACCTGATTTCTGGAATGACAAACGCGCGGCGGGCGTTCCTAACGACATCGACCTCTCGGCCTACAAGTCGGTGATCGAAGTCTTCGAGCGCTCGTGCAAGGCCTTTGCCGACCGTCCGGCATTCAGCAACATGGGTATCACCCTGACCTACGCCGAGCTTGAGCGCCAGAGTGCGGCGTTCGCCGGCTACCTGCAGCAGCATACCGACCTCAAGCCCGGCGAGCGCATCGCCGTGCAGATGCCCAACGTGCTGCATTACCCGATTGCCGTGTTCGGCGCACTGCGTGCCGGGTTGATCGTGGTCAACACCAACCCGCTGTACACCCCGCGCGAGATGCGCCACCAGTTCAAGGACGCCGGCGTGCGTGCCCTGGTCTACCTCAACCTGTTTGGTTCGCGGGTGCAGGAGGTATGCACCGACACCGAGATCGACTACCTGATCGAAGCCAAGATGGGCGATTTCCTGCCCGCCGCCAAGGGCTGGCTGGTCAACACCGTGGTCGACAAGGTCAAGAAGATGGTCCCGGCCTACCAGTTGCCGCGTGCGGTGTCGTTCAAGCGCGCCTTGCGGATGGGCGCGGGCCTCGGCGTGACGCGCCACCCGGTGAACCTGGACGATATCGCCGTGCTGCAATACACAGGCGGCACCACCGGCCTGGCCAAGGGCGCGATGCTCACCCATGGCAACCTGGTGGCGAACATGCAACAGGTGCGCGCCTGCATGTCCCAGACCGGCGATGACGGCCACCCACTGATCAAGGAAGGGCAGGAAGTGATGATCGCGCCGCTGCCGCTGTACCACATCTATGCCTTCACCGCGAACTGCATGTGCATGATGGTCTCGGGTAATCACAACGTGCTGATCACCAACCCGCGGGACATCGGTGGGTTTATCAAAGAGCTGAAAAAGTGGCGCTTTACCGGGTTGCTGGGGCTCAACACGTTGTTTGTGGCGCTGATGGACCACCCGGACTTCAAGAACCTGGATTTCTCCCACCTCAAGCTCACCAACTCCGGTGGCACGGCACTGATCAAGGCCACGGCCGAACGCTGGGAGCAAATCACCGGCTGCTCGATCGGCGAGGGCTACGGCCTCACGGAAACCTCGCCGGTCGCCAGCACCAATCCCTACGGCAACAAATCACGGCTGGGTACCGTGGGTATCCCGGTGCCCGCCACGGCGATGAAGGTGATTGATGACGAAGGCACCGAGCTGCCCCTGGGCGAGCGCGGCGAGTTGTGCATCAAGGGCCCGCAGGTGATGAAGGGCTACTGGCAGCAACCGGCCGCCACCGCTGAGGCTCTGGACGCCGAAGGTTGGCTGAAGACCGGTGACATCGCGGTGATCGACGACGATGGGTTTGTGCGCATTGTCGACCGCAAGAAGGATTTGATCATCGTCTCGGGTTTCAATGTGTACCCCAACGAGATCGAAGACGTGGTAATGGCCCACCCGGCGGTGGCCAACTGCGCGGTGATCGGCGTGCCGGACGAGCGCACGGGGGAGGCGGTGAAGCTGTTTGTGGTGGCGCGTGCGGAAGGGGTGAGCCTTGAGGAGTTGAAGGCGTACTGCAAGACCAACTTCACGGGGTACAAGGTGCCCAAGCACATTGTGTTGCGCGACTCGTTGCCGATGACGCCGGTAGGGAAGATCCTGCGCAGGGAGCTACGCGACATCGCCTGATGTGAAATGCGGTAAAAAATGTGGGAGGGGCGGTGCGACGATTCGGCTTGCCCTCGATAGCGGAGAATCAGTCACCCGATATATAGACTGAACCACCGTTATTGGGGCTAGCTGAATTGTCGCACCGCCCCTCCCACATTTGTCGTGTGTCATCCTGAAGGCCTTATTCCAGAGCCTTTCATGTAGGTTTTTTACTTCCGTTTAAAGTGTGACCAAATATTGTAGGACAGTCATGATTATGACTGTAGGGCCCTCCTTTGGCTCTAGGCGGCCCTTGGCAAAGCTGCTACTCTCGGCGCGCTTTGTGACGTCTAGGCCTGCTTGAAAGCGCCAGATTCACCAAAAAAAACATACACCAATAATAATCGCATCAAATGCGATGATGAATTCGCGTCGCTGAGGAGTGGGCTTCCATGCACGAAGACTTTTGGAAGGATAAGTACCCCGCCGGGATTGCTGCAGAAATCAATCCAGACGAGTATCCGAATATTCAGGCGGTATTGAAGCAGTCCTGCCAGCGCTTCGCCAACAAACCGGCTTTCAGCAACCTGGGCAAGACACTCACCTATGGTGAATTGTACGAACTGTCCGGCGCCTTCGCCGCGTACCTGCAACAGCATACCGACTTGAAGCCCGGCGATCGAATTGCCGTGCAGTTGCCCAACGTCCTGCAATACCCGGTCGCCGTGTTCGGTGCCATCCGTGCCGGCCTGATCGTGGTCAACACCAACCCGCTGTACACCGCGCGGGAAATGGAACACCAATTCAATGATTCCGGCGCCAAGGCGCTGGTTTGCCTGGCCAACATGGCCCACCTGGCGGAAAAGGTCGTACCCAAGACCGCCGTCAAGCATGTGATCGTCACCGAAGTCGCCGACCTGTTGCCGCCGCTCAAGCGCCTGCTGATCAACAGCGTCATCAAGTACGTGAAGAAAATGGTTCCGGCCTATCACTTGCCCAAGGCGATCAAGTTCAACGACGTACTCGCCAAGGGCCAGGGGCAAGCGGTCAACGAAGTCTGCCCGGCCAGCAGCGATGTGGCTGTATTGCAATACACCGGTGGCACCACCGGTGTGGCCAAGGGCGCGATGCTCACCCACCGCAACCTGGTCGCCAACATGTTGCAATGCAAGGCGCTGATGGGCTCCAACCTCCATGAAGGTTGCGAGATCCTGATCACGCCGCTGCCGCTGTACCACATCTATGCGTTCACCTTTCATTGCATGGCGATGATGCTGATCGGCAACCACAACATCCTTATCAGCAACCCGCGCGACCTGCCGGCGATGGTCAAGGAACTGTCGAAGTGGAAGTTCAGCGGCTTTGTCGGCCTGAATACCCTGTTCGTGGCGCTGTGCAACAACGAAGCCTTCCGCAAGCTGGACTTCTCCGCGCTGAAGGTCACCCTGTCGGGCGGCATGGCCCTGCAACTGGCGGCGGCCGAGCGTTGGAAAGCCGTGACCGGTTGCGGCATCTGCGAAGGCTACGGCATGACCGAAACCAGTCCGGTGGCCACGGTGAACCCGATCCAGCATATCCAGATCGGTACCATCGGCATTCCGGTGCCGTCCACCCTGTGCAAGGTCATCACCGACGACGGTGTCGAACTGGCCCTGGGTGAAGTCGGAGAACTGTGCGTCAAGGGCCCGCAGGTGATGAAGGGCTACTGGCAGCGCGAAGACGCCACTGCCGAGATGCTCGACAGCGACGGCTGGCTGAAGACCGGCGACATCGCGATCATCCAGCCGGATGGCTATATGCGTATCGTCGATCGCAAGAAGGACATGATCCTGGTCTCCGGCTTCAACGTGTACCCCAACGAGCTGGAAGACGTGCTGGCGGGCCTGCCGGGCGTGCTGCAGTGCGCGGCCATCGGTGTGCCGGATGAAAAATCCGGGGAACACATCAAGCTCTTTATCGTGGTCAAGCCGGGTGCCACCCTCACCAAGGAACAGGTGATGGAGCATATGCGCGCCAATGTCACCGGCTACAAGGTGCCAAAGGCCGTGGAATTCCGCGATGCGTTGCCGACCACCAACGTGGGCAAGATCCTGCGCCGCGAATTGCGTGATGAAGAGTTGAAGAAACTCGGTCTTAAAAAGTAACGCAGTCCAAAGGTGGGAGGGGCGGTGCGACGATTCGACTTGCCCCCTCCCGCCTTTAAATCCGGTGCTTACACGGCGAACTGCGCGAATCTGATTCCCGCACCCGCCGGCCGCACATCCTTCAAGAACGAATCCTTGTCCGCACTCAGCTCCAGGGTAATTTCCGGCTTGCGCTTGCCCGCATTGCGCACCACCAGCCCTTCGAGCTTTTCACGCAGGAACGCTGTCGGCACCTTCAGGTGCAGCAGTTGGTCGGTCTCGGCGTTGTGCATCAACAGGTGAATCCACTCGTACTGGCCGACGGCAATACGACCCACCGGCAGATCGAACCACCAGATGTTGCGTTTGCGGTCCAGGTCGGTGAAGTGGCAGTTGTTGACGCCGAGTACGGCACCACCCAGTTCCTGGTTTCTGCGGGCGATGGCCTGTGCTTTATTGAGTTTCATAACCTTCCTACGGGATCTGTTATTCAGCGTTAGAGCCTGAATCTGCCGGGCATTCTCGTGGGTTGGCTGCAAAACATAAAGCCAAACCTGCGGCTGGTGATGAAATGCGCACTGAAAAATAATTGAAACTCTGCCGAACGGCCTCGGGTCAACCTCTACGTAATGACCAAAATCCTTGATTGTTCCCAGGAGAGATACCATGAGTAGCACATCGGATAAGGCAAAAGGCTTGGCGAATGAAGCCGTCGGCAATATCAAGCAGGGCGTCGGCAAAGCCACTGACAACGACAAGCTGCGCGCTGAAGGCGTCATTCAAGAAAAGAAAGGCGAAGTTCAAAAAGCGGTTGGCGACACCAAGGACGCGGTCAAGAAAGCGACCAAATAGTCCTGACCCGGCTGACGGCAATTGCCCAGTCTTGCGGCCATCCACGGATGGCCGTTTTTATGTCATGTGTTGCAACTAAAGTTTCGAAATTGTTTCAAAGTCGCCAAATGGGCTACTTTGATGTAGAAAACGGCCCCTGAGTCGCCCACGAACTTACCCTCTTTGCGGCGAAAGGAGACGCTATGATCTTTCCGGTTCTCGATGGTCTCAAGCTGCACAAGGTGCTGGTGCGTACCGTCAAGGAATTCGTCGATGACGAGATGTCCACCTATGCCTCGGCACTGGCCTACCAGATGCTGTTCTCGTTGTTTCCCTTCTTGCTGTTCCTTATCGCCCTGATCGGTTTCCTGCACCTGCCGGACTTTTTCACCTGGCTGCGCCTGCAGTCGGAGCTGGTGTTGCCGCCCCAGGCCCTGGAGCAGGTCAACCCGGTGATCGACCAGTTGCAGCAATCCAAGGGCGGCTTGCTCTCGGTGGGTATCGTGATTGCCCTGTGGACCGCCTCCGCTGGCGTGCGCCTGATGATGAGCGCCATGAACGCTGCGTACGACGTGGTGGAAGGCCGGCCGATCTGGAAGCGTTTTCCGTTGTCGATTTTCTACACCGTGGGCATCGCCGGCATGCTGCTGGCCGCCGCCGCGCTGATGGTGCTCGGCCCACAGGTGATGGAATGGCTGGCTGGCCAGATTGGCATGCAGGAGTTCGTGGTCACCCTGTGGACCATCGTGCGATGGCCGCTGATTGTGATCCTGCTGATGTTCGCCGTGGCCCTCATGTATTACGTGATGCCGGACGTCGAGCAGAAGTTTCGCTTTATCACCCCGGGTTCGGTGCTCGCGGTGGTGGTGTGGATCGTCGCCTCTCTTGGTTTTGGCTACTACGTCAAAACCTTTGCCGACTACAACGCCATGTATGGCAGCATCGGTGCGATCATCGTGCTGCTTCTGTACTTCTATATTTCCGCCGCCGTGCTGCTGCTGGGGGCGGAGATGAACGCCGTGATCGAGCATATGTCGGCCGAAGGCAAGGAACCCGGCGCGAAGGATTTCGACGAGCCCCCGCAGGAAAAACAACACGTCTCCGGCCTCGGCCGCGACCACTCCAAACCCACTACCGACGAAGTCTGATCGATGATCCGTGAAATCCTGAAAATGGGCGATGAGCGCCTGCTGCGTATCGCCCCGCCGGTACCGCCGGAAATGTTCGACAGCCCCGAGCTGTGGCAATTGATCGACGACATGTTCCAGACCATGGAGCACGTGGGCGGCGTCGGCCTGGCCGCCCCGCAGATTGGCGTCGACCTGCAACTGGTGATCTTTGGGTTCGAAGCCAGCGAGCGCTACCCGGATGCGCCGCCGGTGCCGCAGACCATCCTGATCAACCCATTGATCACGCCGCTCAGTCCGGTGTTGGAAGAAGGCTATGAAGGCTGCCTGTCGGTGCCCGGACTGCGTGGCGCGGTGGACCGTTACCAGCAGATTCGCTACGAGGGTTTTGATCCGAAGGGTGAGCCGATCGTACGTTTCGCCGATGGCTTCCACGCGCGGGTGGTGCAGCATGAATGCGACCACCTGATCGGCCGGCTGTACCCTTCGCGGATTACCGACTTCAGCAAGTTCGGGTTCATTGACGTGATGTTTCCCGACATGGACCCTGCGGCTGACGAGTAATCGCAGACACGCTGAGATCAAAATGTGGGAGGGGGCAAGTCGCACCGCCCCTCCCACATTTGATTTGCATTTGAGGCCAGGTTATTTGGCCGGTTTGACGAACCGCAACGTCATCCGGTCCGACTCGCCAATCGCCACATACTTGGCCTTATCCTGCTCCCCCAACTTCAACGTCGGCGTCAACGTCCACACACCAGCGGGATAATCCTTGGTGTCCTTCGGGTTGGCGTTGACCTCACTCTGGCCAACCAGCTTGAACCCCGCATCGGTGGCCAGTTTCACCACCTGGGCGGTGGTCAGGTAACCGCTGTCCTTGACGATCTAAGCCCATCGCGATCATCGGTTTGTTGCGCTTGTAGCGCACCAGCCGCTCGCTAAGCGATTGCGGCAATAGCGTGTCCTGGGTGAAACCCATGCGCTGATACAAACCCTCCAGGTCCGGATGGCACAACAACCACAGGGTGCCTTGCACCTCGGCCGCCGCCGCAGCTATCAATCGCCCCGCCAACCCTTGGCCGCGATACGCCGGGTCGACAAACACGCCGGTCAACCACTGTCCGCTGACCACGGGCGTCAGGCACAGACCTGCGACAATCCCGCTGTCGCGCGCTACCCACAAACGCCCGCCCTTGAGCGCCTTCATCGGTGAGTGATGGCTGCGATAAAACTTGTTCAGCAGCGGCCACAGCGGCTCAGCCAGGGGTTCGATGTGCAGTTCGGGCATGGTGTTTGGCCGACATAATCAAGGGCCGGGGATTATAAGCGCCTTCTGTGCGGCAATAGGTGGTATACCCAGTGTTACATCCCCTGTAAGTGGAGCATGCATCATGGCCAAAGGTATGGATTCAAAGAAAGCCGCGAAGAAGAAACCGGCAAAAACCGCCGATGAAAAACGCGCGGACAAGAAAGCCAAGAAAACCGAGACAGGCCTGTTCGGTCACTGAGTTACACGCTTAGAACCAAACGATCTGCAAGATTTTCCCGCGTCACGGCACAGGGCAGGAAATACCTGCTCTGAGTTGCCGATGCCCAACAATTCACGGCGTCGGCGGTTCCTGCACTCCGTTGCATTTCAGCTTATGGGTTTTCGGCGGCCAACGCGGCGATGACCGCTGGCCGCTCGCCTACCCGCTGCATAAACGCCACCAGCGCCGGCCACTGTTGCAGATCAATGTGGTGAAACGCCGCCCAGCGCAGCACCACAAACAAGTACGCATCCGCCACCGAATACTGCCCGCCCAACAGATAATCCTGGCTCTGCAGGGTCTGCACCAGAACTGCCAAACGCTTGTACAACGTAGCCAGGAACATCGCCCGCACGTCACCCTGGATCGCACCGTTGAAGAACACCGCCAGGCCTCCATGAATTTCCGTGGCAATAAAATTCAGCCATTCCTGCAAGCGCACGCGCGCCCAGCTGTCATTGGCCGGGGCCAGGCCCGCTGCGGGTTTCAGGTCGGCCAGGTATTGCAGGATCGCGCTGGCTTCGGTCAGCACCTGGCCGTTATCCAGTTGCAGCGCAGCGACGTAGCCCTTGGGGTTGATCTGAAGGTAGTCCTGGCCATCGGCAGTGGTTTTGGCCTGGTTGTCGACCCGTACCAACTCGAACGGCAACGCCAATTCGCGCAGCACGATATGCGGCGCGAGGGAACAGGCGTTCGGCGAAAAATACAGCTTCATCGTGGGCAACTCCGTAGGATTTGCGTCAGTCTCACGGGCATGGCACCGTGCGTAAAATTAAACCTTCAGACCCCTGCCATAAGGACAGCGACTGCCATGATGAACCTGATGCACTGGCGCCTGCTGGTGGCTGTGGCCGATCAGGGCAGCATTACCGCTGCCGCCGAATGCGTGGGCATGACCCAATCCGCCGCCAGCCAGGCCATGGCCAGCATGGAGGCAACCCTGGGCGCGCAACTGTTCACCCGCGAACCACGCAAGACGTTGCCCACTGCCCTGGGGTTGAGTGTGATCGAGCAGGCACGGGTGATGCTGGGTGCGTTGCAGACCATTCGCAGCACTGTGGATGAAGCGCGCCCGATGCTGCGTGGAAGTCTTCGTATCGCCAGTTTCCCCAAGGTGCTGGCAACGTTTCTGACACCGCTGTTGCAACGTTTCCGTCAGTTGTACCCCGGCATCGAGGTCACCACCCTGGATGTCACCGACAACGAAGTACTCACCCTGCTCGATGCCGACCTGATCGACCTGGGCGTGGTGCTCAACCCCCGGCCCGAGCGCAACGCCACGGTGTTGGGGCGGGACTTGTGGCTGGCGGTGCTGCCCGCGAACCATACGTTGGCGCAACGCTCGGTTGATGCCACGGTGTCGCTTGAGGAATTGCTCGCACAACCCTTCGTCCTCGCCACCGGTGGTTGCACTGCCAATGCCCGTAGCCTGGGAGCCGCGGCGGGGCTGAGCCTGAGCGATATCCGCGTGGAAGTGCGCGAATGGAACAGCGCGTTTAGCCTGGTGCGTGAGGGCGTCGGCGTCACGCTGGTACCGGAAATGGCCCTGCCGGTTCAACGTAATGGTCTGCGCGTAATGCCGTTGACGGTGCCGCTGCACCGCGAGTTTGCCTTGGTCGGTTCACCCACCCGTCCCCCTTCGGCCGCCAGCAGTGCCTTGTTGAAAATGCTGGCTGATTAGTGGCATTGCCTCACGGCAAGCTGTGTCTATGCTCACGCTGGCGTGGGTTTGCGGTAGTGGCCGATGAAGTGTGCAGCCTCGCTGCACGTACCAGCCAGGCGACGGTGGAAAATGTGGAGGTGTGCGCAAGTAAAACCACGGCATGTGGTGGATGCGATCGGGCATTTCAATTCGACATTGCAACTGCGGTAAACAGATTTCCACTTTGATAACCCGATCAATGTGGGAGCGAGCCAGCTCTTATCAAACTTGAAATAACTGACTGATTTTAAAGGGTTAAAATTTCACCCTAAAGTCTTGAGTCTTGCATAAGCAATTTCAGTCGACGGCATTCTTGTGGCGAGCGGGCTTGTCGAATCGTCGCACCGCCCGCGTTGGGCTGCGCAGCAGCCCCAAAACCAGGCGCAGAAGAGTGCCTGATACACTGCATTCGTCTTCATCAGGGGCTGCTTCGCACCCCAACGCGGGACAAGCCCGCTCGCCACAGAGGTTCCAGTTTGCTGCGCGACAGCGCTACGTTGAAGAGGTAGTGGGGCCTTCCACATTTGATCAGCGGTGCCTGTTAGATCGCCGCCAGGGTTTCTTTCACTGTCTGCGCCTGCGGCTCAGTGGTCTTCGCCGCCACCTGCTGCTCTTGCTGTTGCTTCAAGCGCTCAGCCACTTGCTTGGAAATGGCGTCCTGCTTTTCCTGCGACATGTTCTGCACATCCGCCTCGGTCAACCCCTGCTCCTTGAGCAATTGCTCACGGATTCGCTCGGCCGGGGTTTTGCTCATGTAATCGGTGAAGTCTGCACGGGCGGAGCTGGTGGCGGGTACATCCGTCGTCGCCGTGGTAGCCGCAGTGCTGGCCTGCAACTGCACGCGGGTCTTGGCGAAAGCTTCGTCGATGCGATCGCTCGCCTTGTCCAGATCCTTCTGCGCGGCCGGCAGGGTCACGCTTTGCTGCGCCGCTTGCAGGGCACCGCTGTACAGCGTGCTGGCGGCGGCGTTGGCAGGGTCCATGTCGGGCCGCGTGATCTTTTGAATGGTCGACACGGCTTGGGTGTTGTTGTTAACCAGCATGATCGGTCACCTGGGAAAATGTTCGGTGCCATAGCGGGAGCAAATAACATGCCGGGTCCGATAACCCCGGTTTTACTGGATTTGGCCTGGCCGCCGCGGCAAACATTGTCCCGCAGGCGGCCAACCGTTGCCGTCAATGGGCGATATTTTCCAAGGCCAGGTTGCGCGTACGCGGGCCGAACCAACTGATGGTGATCATCACGATCAGCATGCTGCTGGCAATAAACGCCAGCACACCGGGTGTGCCCAGGTGTTCGAGGATAAAACCGATCAACAGGCTGCTGAACACCGTCGACAAGCGGCTGAATGAATAGCAGAACCCCACCGCCCGCGCGCGGATATTGGTCGGGAACAGCTCGCTCTGGTAGGAGTGGTAACTGAAGCTCAGCCAGGCGTTGCAGAAGGTGATCATCACCCCGCAGATCACCAGCCCCACCGCCGTGGTCTGCAGGGCGAACAGGCTGCCGAAGATCACCGCGCCCATGGCCGAGCCGACAATCTGCCATTTGTTTTCAAAGCGGTTGGCCACCTTCACGAACAGCAACGGCCCCAGCGGGTAGGCGAGGGTGATGATAAAGGCGTACAGCAAGCTGTGGGTCACGCTGACGCCTTGCCCCGAGAGCAACGCCGGCAGCCAGTTGCCGAAACCAAAAAAGCCGATGGCCTGGAACACATGGAACACAATCAGCATCAACGCGCGGCGGCGGTATGGCGGTTGCCAGATGTCGGCAAAACGGCCGCTGCCTTGCACACTGACCGCTTCGGGTTCGGGTTCATCCAGCGGTTTGCCGTGGTCTTTCCGGCAGCGCGCCTCAAGGCTGTCCATGATCGTACCGGCTTCTTCGAAGCGGCCTTTCTGCGCCAGCCAGCGCGGTGACTCCGGCAGGCGCTTGCGCAGTTGCCAGATAAACAGCGCAAACACCGCACTGCTAAGCACCACCCAGCGCCAACCCGAGACCCCGAACGGGGCCTGGGGCACCAGCCACCACGACATCAACGCCACGGCCGGCACCGACAGGAACTGGATGAAAAACGCAAAGGCAAACGCTGAACTGCGCATGCGCTTGGGCACCAGTTCAGACAGATAGGCGTCGATGGTCACCAGCTCGATACCCAGGCCGATGCCCACCAGGAAACGCATGCAGATAATGCCCAGCGCGGACGTCTGAATGCCCATCAACACCGTGGCGACGGTGTACCAGATCAGCGCGAAGGTAAAAATCGCCCGGCGTCCGAAGCGGTCGGCGATGGGGCTGAGCAGGCTGGCGCCGAGGAACAGGCCGAGGAAGGTCGCCGAGGCGAATGCCGCCTGGTCCGAGAAGCCAAACACGCCCTCGCTGCCGGTGTGGAAAATCCCGTCACTGATCAGGCCGGGGCTGATGTAGGCGGTCTGGAACAAGTCATACAGCTCGAAAAAACCGCCGATCGACAGCAGCGCCACCAGGCGCCAGACCGTGGCGACGGCGGGCAGGCGGTCGATACGCGCGCTGATATGGGCGGCGCGGATCGGGTCGATGCCGTCTGTAGCGGGGAGTGCAGGCATGGCGGGAAAAACTCAGTCAGTGATGGGGATATCGAAGGTCTGAAATGCATCGTCCAGCGGATGGTAACCCAACACCCGCGTGGTTTCGCTCAGGTCCAGGCGCTTGAAGCGGTTATTGGAAATGCCGTGGGCGATCAGGTGTTTCACGCCTTCGGCCTCCACTGAACGCTGCAGCAGGTGCACCGCATCCCGCGGGCTGAGCCAGGCACTGAGGTCACGGGCGTTGTTCAGGTCGTGGGTTTCCACGAATTCGAAGGCGCCGATGCGCAGGGCAATCGTCGACAGCGGGGTTTTTGCCGCGTAGTAGCCACACAGCGCTTCGCCGTAGCATTTGCTCACGCCATACAGGTTGGCGGGCATCACCGGCATGCCTGGGGTGATCTGCCGGTCTACCGGATAGCCTTCGATGGTTTGTGCACTGCTGGCGAATACCAGGCGTTGCACACCCGCAGCCACGGCGGCTTCGAACAGGTAGGTGGTGGCGAGGATATTGTTCGGCAGCAGTTCGTCGAACGAGGCGCTGGCGTGGGGGATGCCCGACAGGTGCACGATCACGTCGATACCTTCGAGCAGGCTGGCCAGGGCGGCTTTGTCGCTGAGGTCGGCATGTACGAAGCGGTGTTCGCCCAAATCGAAATCCGGCGCGATGCGGTCTGTGAGGGTGAAACGGTAGCGGTCTTTCGAGGCGTCGAAAAACGTCTTGCCGATTCTGCCGCAGGCGCCGGTGAGCAGTACGGTGAGTCCTTTCACGTGCATGTCCTTAGTTGTGACCGTCGAGGGCGAAGAGCTGGAAGCCCTGGTGCTGGCCGAGGCGCTGGTAGTAGGCGGCAATGGCGGGGTAGGCCGGGCGCTCCATCGGCGTCATCTGCCAGCGGTGCACCGAGAGGCCGATGAGGATGTCGGCGAGGGTGAATTCATCGCCGGCAACAAAGGCGCCGGTCCTCGCCAACTGTTGCTCGAGGATGCCCATCTTGTCGTTCCAGAGTTGCACGGCGGCAGCAATCTGTGCCGCGTCCAGGCCGTCCGGGTTATTGCGTACCAGGGCGGTGAAGGCATCGCCCCAGGCACGATTGAGTTCGACGGCCTGCCAGTCGATCCACTGCTCGACCCGGGCCCGTGGTGCGGGCTCGACGGGCAGCAGGTCGTGGCGTTGGTAAAGCCCCACGAGGTAGCGGCAGATGGTATTGGATTCCCACAGCACGCCGTGGTCGTCGATCAGCACCGGTATCTGCGCGTTGGGGTTCAGGGCGAGGAATTCGGCGGACTGGGTGGGCTGGAAGCCGATGCCCCAGTCTTCGCGCACATAGTCGATGCCCAGTTCCTGACAGGTCCAGAGCACTTTGCGTACGTTGATGGAGGACGTGCGACCCAGGATTTTCAGTGAGTGTGCCATGGTGCTTTCCTTGCGGTGGAGAACAGCCAATCTAGCAGGAGGGAGAAGCTACGGCGATGCCACCGAGCGGGCGGGCTCGAAATGTGGGCCTACGTGCTTTCCCGCACCTGCAACTCAAACCCCATATCCACCACCGGCTTGGCGATCTTGTTGCCCGCCATGATCGTCAACAAATGCTCCGCCGCCCGCCGCCCAATCGCTTCCCGGGGCGTGCTGATGCTGCTCAGGCGCGGCACCATGAACGACGACGCCGGCAAGTCGTTGAAGCCCAGCACCGCCACGCGCTCTGGCACTTTGATGCCGTGGCGCATGGCTTCGAGCAGCGCGCCCTGGGCCAGGTCGTCGTTGCCGAAGAAGATCGCATCCACATCCGGATGGGCCGCCAGCAGTTGCAGGAACAGTTCGCCGCCCAGGCCCACCGAGGAGGGGCGTGGTGTCAGCAGTTCCAGCGCCGGGTCGTACAGGCCGGCCTGTTGCAGTGCCCGGCGGAAGCCTTCGCCACGCAGCAGGGTGCGTTGGTCCAGTTGCGCGCCGATATACGCCAGGCGCTTGCGCCCCCGTGAGATCAAATGCGCGGCGGCCGTTTCACCCGCCGCCAACTGCGAGAAGCCCACGCAATTCACGCCGGCGTTGGGGTCGAGGTCCATCATGTACACACACGGCACATTGCTGGCCTCGACCATCCGTCGGGCGCTTTCGGTGCGATCGAAGCCGGTCAGCAGCAACCCGCGGGGCTGGTAGGCCATGTAGTTGCGCAGCAGGTTTTCTTCTTCGTCGCGCGAATAGTGGGAGTTGCCGATCAGCACTTCAAAGCCCTTAGGCCGCAGTACCTGGTGAATGGCTTCAAGGGTTTCGATAAACAGCAGGTTGGACAACGACGGCACCAATACCACCACCGAATGGCTCTGGGCCGACGCCAGGGCGCGGGCGGCGGGGTTGACCACGTAGTTGAGTTCGGCAGCGGCGTGCTGGACTTTTTCCACCAGTTCGATGGCGACGGTGCTGATGCCGCGCAGCGCGCGGGAGGCGGTAATCGGGCTGACGCCGGCCAGGCGCGCGACTTCATTGAGGGTAGGGCGACCGGTGGTGCGGGTATTTTTATCGTTCTTAGAGGTCATCAGGCGGCTTGCCAAACAAAAATCGAGGCACTAAGGTAGCGCTGTCTCCAAAAGGCTGCAAATTATTGAACTTTGGGTTGCCTGATCCGGTTCAAATGATTGGAGCGGATGCACGCGTCACTCCATAAAAATGACAAGACGGCGCGGGAAAAGCCTGTTTTTGCACTCGCCTTACAGCGTGCAAAGGTAGCGCTATCTGCGTCTTGAGGTGTTCCATGAGTCAACCTGTTACCGCCCTGGTCATCATGGGTGTTGCCGGCTGTGGCAAGACCAGTGTCAGCGAGGCCCTGTGCCAGTTGAACGGCGCCACCGCCATTGAAGGCGACAGCTTTCACCCTGCCGCGAACATCGAAAAGATGAGCGCCGGCCACCCCCTCAACGACGACGACCGCGCCGGCTGGCTCGACATCCTGTGCGATGAACTGCGCCGTTCGCTCAAAGCCGGTGAACACCCGGTACTCACCTGCTCCGCGCTGAAAAAGAAATACCGCGACCACCTGCGCGAAGCCGCGCCGGGCCTGGGCTTTGTATTCCTGGAGCTGACCCGCGAAGTCGCCGCCGACCGCGTGTCCCATCGCCCCGGCCATTTCATGCCGGCAAGCCTCATCGACAGCCAGTTCGCCACTCTTGAATCGCCCAAAGGCGAGCCGCTGACCCTGGCCCTCAACGCCAGCGAAGACAGCGTCGAGGCGCTGGCCGAGCAGACCAACGCCTGGTGGCTGAAGCACGGTTTTGAACCATCCAACTGATTTTTTGCCGGAAGAGATAGCGCTATCCCCGGCAGGAAATTCAACACCCGCTTTAATAACAACAACAAACAGGAGAGACCCCCCATGTTTGGCATGTCCCACGAGTCGTACCTGCTGTTAGATGCAGTCGTTACCATCATCGGGCTGATCGTCTTGATCACTCGGTTCAAGGTTCACCCGTTCATTGCGCTGATCATCGCGGCAGGCTTCCTCGGCCTGACCTCGGGCATGCCGGTGGACAAGATCATCAAGGCGTTCCAGGACGGTTTTGGCGGGGTGCTCGGCTTTGTCGGCATCATCCTCGCGCTGGGCACCATGCTCGGCAAGATGATGGCCGAATCCGGCGGCGCCGATCAGATCGCCCAGACCCTGATCCGCGCCTTCGGCAAGGACAAGGTCCAGTGGGCCATGATGTTCGCCGCGTTCCTGGTGGGCATTCCGCTGTTCTTCGAGATCGGCTTTGTGCTGCTGATCCCGCTGGTGTTTATCGTTGCGCGCCGCACCGGCGTGTCGCTGATCAAGATCGGCATCCCGCTGCTCGCCGGCCTGTCGGCAGTCCACGGCCTGGTGCCGCCGCACCCGGGCCCGCTGCTGGCCATCGGCGTGTTTGGCGCCGACATCGGCAAGACCATCCTGTACGGCCTGATCGTCGCGCTGCCGACAGCCATCATCGCTGGCCCGATCTTTGGTACGTTTATCGCCAAGTACATCCCGGGCAACCCGTCCCAGGAACTGGTCGACCAACTGGCCCGCGAGCCTGAGAACAAAAACCTGCCGAGCTTCAGTATCACCCTGGTCACCGTGCTGTTGCCGGTGTTCCTGATGCTGCTCAAAACCTTCGCCGACATCGCCTTTGCCGAAGGCAATGTGGTGCGCAACTGGATGGACATGATCGGTCACCCGATCACCGCCTTGCTGCTGGCGTTGCTGCTGTCGCTGTACACCTTTGGCAGCCGCCAGGGCATCCACTCCAAGCAGATCCTCAAGCTGCTCGATGCCAGCCTTGCGCCGACCGCCGCGATCATCCTGATCATCGGTGCCGGTGGTGGCTTCAAGCAGATGCTGGTGACCAGCGGCGTGGGTGACGTGATCGGCCATATGGCGGTGAACGCGCAGATCAACCCGATCCTGCTGGCGTGGCTGGTGGCGGCGGTGATTCGTGTGGCGACCGGTTCGGCCACCGTGGCGACCATTACCGGCGCGGGCATCGTGGTGCCGGTGGTGGGGATGATTCCCGGGGTTAACCGTGAGCTGCTGGTGTTGGCGACGGGGGCGGGTTCGTTGATCCTGTCTCACGTCAACGATGCGGGGTTCTGGCTGGTGAAGCAGTACTTCAACATGACCGTGGCCGAGACCTTCAAGACCTGGACGGCGATGGAGACCATCCTCTCCATTGTGGCACTGATCTTTATCATGCTGCTGTCGTTGGTGGTCTAACCGACACACCACAAGGCAAGGGTGAAAACCCAATGCAAATGTGGGAGGGGGCAAGCCCCCTCCCACATTTTGACCACATTTGTTCAGGTGGATCGGGTCAGGCTTTAGCGACCAGCCCATCCGCCCGGAACATCCCGCGAATCCCCCGCACCGCCTGGCGAATCCGGTCCTGGTTCTCGATCAGCGCAAAGCGCACATGATCATCCCCATACTCGCCAAACCCAATCCCCGGCGATACACAGACCTTCGCTTCCAGCAGCAGCTTCTTGGCAAACTCCAGCGAACCCATGGCGGCATACGCTTCCGGGATCTTCGCCCAGACGTACATCGACGCCTTGGGATTCTCCACCATCCAGCCCAGCTCATGCAGGCCCTTGACCAGCACATTGCGGCGCTGGCGGTACTGCTCGGCGATGTCCTTCACGCACTGCTGGTCGCCTTCCAACGCAGCAATCGCGGCGACTTGCAGCGGGGTGAAGGTGCCGTAGTCGTGGTAGCTCTTGATCCGTGCCAGGGCGTTGACCAGTTCCGGGTTGCCTACCATGAAACCGATGCGCCAGCCGGCCATGTTGTAGCTCTTGGACAGGGTGAAAAACTCCACCGCAATGTCCTTGGCGCCCGGCACTTGCATGATCGATGGGGCTTTCCAGCCGTCGTAGACGATGTCGGCGTAGGCCAGGTCATGCACCACCAGCACGTCGTACTGCTTGGCCAGGGCGATCACCCGTTCGAAAAAATCCAGCTCCACACACTGCGCGGTCGGGTTGGACGGGAAGCCGAGGATCATCATCTTCGGCTTGGGGATCGAGCCGCGGATCGCCCGTTCCAGCTCGGCGAAGAAGTCCACGCCAGGAATCAGCGGTACCGAACGCACCTGGGCGCCGGCAATCACGGCACCGTAGATATGAATCGGGTAGCTCGGGTTGGGCACCAGTACCGTGTCGCCCTGGTCCAGGGTCGCCAGCATCAAATGCGCCAGGCCTTCCTTGGAACCGATGGTCACGATGGCTTCGGTTTCGGGGTCGATGTCCACTTCGTAGCGGTCTTTGTACCAGCGCGAAATCGCCCGGCGCAGACGCGGAATGCCTTTGGAGGTGGAGTAGCCGTGGGTGTCTTCACGCTGGGCGACGGTAACCATTTTCTCCACGATATGGGGAGGCGTGGCGCCGTCGGGGTTACCCATGCTCAAGTCGATGATGTCTTCGCCGCGCCGACGCGCAGCCATCTTCAGCTCGGCAGTGATATTGAAAACGTAAGGGGGGAGTCGATCTATGCGCGCAAAGCGGCGCGGCGAACCTTGGTCGGCCATTGTTGCCTCGAGAGTACGTAAGCGCCCGGAACCGTCCGAGCGACGTCGGCCACTGCGGTGGCCTGCGGGGCAGACAATACGGTCGATGATGGCCAGTTGTCCAGATGCGTAGGAAAATTTTCTACATGGAGTACTGCAAGGATATGCCCCTATACTCGATACGGGTTTGTTCCCTCATAAGAAGGAGACTGTTCAGATGGATCAGCAGACAAAACAACCGTTAGAGCCACGCATGGAAGAGGGCAAGTCCCTGGTGATCGCCGGGGTACAAGGGCGTTATTCGAAGGCGACCGTGGGGGATATCCCCAAGTTGTGGAGTGTGTTCGACGAAAGCGTAAAACACATCAAGAAACGCGTCGGCGGTGTGACCTACGGCGTTTGCCATAACCCCAGCCACGGTGAATTCGATTACATGGCCGGGGTGGAAGTACCGTCCAAAGGCGATGTGCCGAGCAACTTCGAGTTCGTCGAACTGCCTGCGCACCGCTACGCCGTGTTCCCGCACTATGGCCCGGTGCAGGCATTGGAGCAGACCTACGAGCGCATCATGTTCGAGTGGTTGCCGCACTCGGGCTACAAGGTGGCGGGGGCGGATTTCGAGCGCTATAGCGCGGATTTTGATGGGCGCAAGGGCACGGGCACGGTGGAGATCTGGTTGCCTGTGGAAGCCAAGTAACCGGCTGGTTGAACACGTCCCTCTGTGGCGAGCGGGCTCGCCCCGCGTTGGGCTGCGCAGCGGCCCCAAAACCTACCGCTGCGGTTCACCCGGAAGAATGCGGCAGCACTGAATAGGGCTGCTGCGCAGCCCATCGGGAGCACGCCCCTCGGCAGAGCCATGGTTAAGACGCATGGCGCTAACTTGGCTGTCGGGTTGCTGAGCGATAACTGAAATATTCATGTCACATATTCATTACTTTTTATCGGGTAAGTCATCTATACGTGACATTTAAAGCAGGCCAACACCGTTTCGACCCAACACCCACCTCAACCTCCGCTCATACCCAATCCGTCCCTTATACGCCTCCCCGCTGTCCACCCATCCAGCCCCCAGATACAACCCCATCGCCGCCACATTGTGCGTGTCCACCGACAACTCCAGCGCCTTGATCTGCGGCCACGCCTGCAATGCCGCAGCCGGCAGCGCCTGCAAGCACGCCTTGCCGAATCCACGCCCTTGCTGCTGCCGATCCACCTGCAACGCATGCAGCGTCGCGCTGTGTTCATCGGCCCAATGGGGCAGGCAGGGCGGGCGTTTAAGCAGGAGGAAGGCCACCGGAATGTCGTCGGCCAGCAGGGCAAAGCCCTTGACGCCGGGGCTGGGCTTGGCCAGCAGCGAGTTGAGGGCGCAATACATGTCGCCGGAAAACGGCAACTGCTCAGGGTGAACTTCGATGGCGCTGACGTGCTGTTGTTGCACAGCATTCAGCGTCTCGTAAGCGACAAGGCGGGTTTGCATCGGCGTGTCCGAACAGCTGCAAAGAAGGGCGCAGTCTAGCGGTTTTGTGCTGGACGATATTATTTTTCAACGGGCTGTCGATTTGCCCGCAGGCCGTTCGACTAAGGGTGTCTTCCGTGATTTTCCAACCCGAAGGAGTATCGCCATGAGTACCGCAATCAACACCCTGATCGAAGAATGGAAGCACGCCGTGCTTTCGCGGAATATCGATAAGATTGTCAGCTATTACGCCGACGATATCGTCTCGTTCGACGCCGTGACCGCCCTGCAATTCAAAGGCAAGGCCGCCTACCGTGCGCACTGGGAAGCCTGCATGGAACACTGCCCTGGCCCAGGTATTTTCGAGTTCCACGAACTGCGTATCGTCGAGTCCCGGGACAGCGCATTCGCCCACTGGCTGGCCCACTGCGGCGGCGCCGGGCCGGACGGTGAAGTGAAGGCCTGCTGGATGCGGGTGACGGCCGGTTATCAATGCTTCAACGGCGACTGGAAGGTGGTGCATGAGCATTGGTCGGCGCCGTTTGACATGGCAAGTGGCACGGCACTGTTCGACCTGAAACCTTGAGTGCTGCGAACTATAGTCAATAGTTGCGAAAACGGAGACGCACATGAAATACCTCTGCCTGATCTACAGCAACGAACAGGTGATGCACACCTCGCCGGACAGCCCCGCAGACCCGGAGTGTTTCGCCTACGCGCAGGCCATCCAGGACAGCGGCCGGATGCTCGCCGCTGAGCCGTTGGAGTCGGTAAGCAGCGCCACCACCGTGCGCATGCGCAACGGCAAGCTGTCGATCACCGACGGGCCGTTTGCCGAAACCAAGGAACAGCTCGCCGGGTTCTATCTGATCGAGGCGCGGGACTTGAATGAAGCGATCCAAGTGGCCGGTGGCATTCCGGCCGCCCGGGTCGGCAGTGTGGAAGTGCGCCCCGTGCGCGAATTGAATCTCTGAACTCAACAACCATAAGCATAAGATTCAGGAGGTTTACCCATGCCTACGCAACCTGCCGAATTTGAACTGTCCATCAGCCGTGTGATCGATGCACCGCGCAGCCGTGTATTCCGCGCCTGGACCGAACCCGCCTTGCTGCAGCAATGGTGGGGGCCCCATGGCATGACCACCCCCGAGTGCGAAATGAATCTGTGGGTCGGTGGCCTGTTTCGCACCCTGATGCGTGCGCCGGATGGCAGTGAGTACCCGACCCAGGGCGTGTTCCTGGAGATCGTCGCCCCTCGGCGCCTGGTGTTTACCGACGCCTATACGCCGGGCTGGATCCCTTCGGGCAAACCGTTCATGACCGCTGAAGTGACCCTGCAGGAAGTCGAGGGCAACAAGACTATCTACACCGCCCGCGCCATGCACTGGAGCGCTGAAGACAAACAGGCCCACGAGGCCATGGGCTTTCACGACGGATGGGGCCAGAGCCTGGACCGCCTGGTGACGCTGGTGACCCAGGGCATGCCTGATTGACGTCTGCAATCGAGGCCATTTACCGCAGCGAATCCCGGCGCGTCCTGGCTACGCTGATCCGCCTGCTCGGTGATTTCGACCTCGCCGAAGAGGCCTTGCACGAGGCCTTCTTCGTTGCGGTCGAACGCTGGCAGCAGGACGGTGTGCCGGACAACCCACGGGCCTGGCTGGTGTCGACCGGGCGCTTCAAGGCCATCGACCGCCTGCGCCGCCAAGCCCGTTTCGCGCCCTTGTTGCAGGCGCAGGCCGACGCACTGGAAGCCGCCGACTGGAGCGTTGAGGACGTGGAAGACGACCGCCTGCGCCTGATCTTCACCTGCTGCCACCCAGCGTTGGCGGCCGACGCCCAGGCGGCGCTGACCTTGCGTGAGATCTGCGACCTCACCACCGAAGAAATCGCCCGCGCCTTTCTGGCCACCCCGGCCACCATCGCCCAGCGCATCGTGCGCGCCAAGGGCAAGATTCGCGAGGCCAAAATCCCCTATCAAGTGCCGTCACTGGCCGAGCTGCCCGAGCGCCTCGACAGCGTGCTGCGCGTGATTTACCTGGTCTTCAACGAAGGCTATTCGGCGTCCATGGGCGCGGACCTCACGCGTGAGGAACTGACCCGCGAAGCCATTCGCCTCGGCCGCCTGCTCCTGGAATTGCTGCCGGAGCCGGAAGTGATGGGCCTGCTGGCGCTGATGCTGTTGCACGAATCCCGCCGCGCGGCGCGCACCTCGGCCAGCGGCGAACTGGTGTTGTTGGATGAGCAGGACCGTTCGCGGTGGGATGTGTGCTTGATGGCTGAAGGTTGTGCGCTGGTGGAGCAGGCACTGACCCAACGTGGTTTTGGCCCGTATTGCCTGCAGGCGGCGATTGCAGCGGTGCATGCCGAGGCACCCAACGCCGGGGAAACGGATTGGCCGCAGATTATCGGGCTCTACGATGTATTGCTCAGGGCCATGCCGTCGCCGGTGATCGAGTTGAACCGCGCCGTGGCGGTGGCCATGCGCGAAGGGCCGCTGGCGGGGTTGCAGTTGGTGGAAGGCATTCTGGCGCGTGGGGAATTGCTGGATTACCAACTGGCGCATTCGGCGCGGGGCGAGTTTTGCCGGCAGTTGGGGCGGGTGGAAGAGGCCCGGACAGCCTACGAAAAAGCCCTGTCACTGACCCGGCAAATCCCGGAAAAGCATTTCCTTGAACACCGCCTGGCCGAACTCAATCTCCCCAAGCAATGAAGATCAAAAATGTGGGAGGGGGCTTGCCCCCGATAGCAGGGTGTCAGTCGCTGTATTGGGTTACTGACCCACCGTCATCGGGGGCAAGCCCCCTCTCACATTAATCTCAATTGTCTGAAAAAAATCACTCCAACATCTTCCCCAGCAACCAGCTCCCCGCCGGCCCCGGCGGATGGTGGCGTGACCACAGTGCATCCACGGCCACCGAACGCGGCCAACCGCGTGCCTTGAGTTCGACCAGTTGCCCGCCACCAAAGCGTTCCACCAGCCAGCGCGGAATCGGTGCCCAGCCGAAACCCAACTGGGCCATCTCCAACAGCATCAGGTAACTGGGGGCCGACCAGACGCGGCCGTTGGCACGGATTTCATTCGGGTTGATGATGCTTGCCAGGCGCAATTCGCGGTGCTGTTGCAGGGCGTGCGCGGTGAGGGTATCAACGCCCGCCAGCGGATGTTTCGGTGACACGAACAGGGCGATTTCCGTGCGCTCGTCCACGGGCGCGCGGGTCAGGTCTGGCGGGTACGCTTCCTGGTGTTCAATAAACGCGATCTGCGCCCGACCACTTTGGACCAGGGCGATCAGGTCTTCGCATTCGGCGATCAGGCATTCCAGCTCAAGGTCCGGGTAGCGTTGTTCAAACGCGCTGAGGGCGACCTCGAAACGGTCGGACTGGTAGGTATCCGACATGGCGATACTCAGCTTCGGCTCCAACCCCTGGGCCAACTGGCTCGCCGCCAATTCCAGCCGACTACTGGCCTCCAGCACCTGCTCGGCCCGTTGCAGCAACACATGGCCCGCTGGCGTCAGTGTCGGCTTACGGCTGCTGCGATCAAACAGCACCACATCCAGGTCAATCTCCAGGCTTGCCACGGCTGCGCTGACGGTGGACTGGCTCTTGCCGAGCTTGCGCGCCGCCGCCGAAAACGAGCCTTGGGTGGCCGCCTGCACAAATGCCTGCAGCACTTCGTTAGAGGCCATGACTATCGCCTTGATCGATGGTTATTGGTTATGAAGTATCGAGTCAAGGGCTAATGATGGCAACCATCGTCACTCACGGAGCCGGGTCATGAACCCCACTAAGTCGATTACTGAACGCGTTTGCCAGGCCATTGGTTTCGAAGCCCTGGCGTTGTTGATCTGCACCCCCTTACTGGCGTGGATCATGGACAAGCCCGCCCTGGAGATGGGCATGGTCACCCTGGCGATCAGCCTGTTGGCGCTGACCTGGAACGTGATTTTCAATGGCCTGTTCGACCGACTCAAGGCGCGCCTGCAACTGGCCAACAACGGCTGGACCCGAGTGCTGCATGCCTTGATGTTTGAAGGTGGATTGATTCTGGTGTGCGTGCCGCTGATTGCTGCCTGGCTGAACATCAGCCTGGTGCAGGCGTTTATCCTCGACATAGGCGTACTGCTGTTTTTCCTGCCGTACACCTATGTGTATCACTGGGGGTATGACGTGCTGCGCGACAAGCTCCTACAGAAACATGCCGCCCGACGCCTCGATTCGCTGGCCCGTGATCCAGGCGCTACCGTCGGCGAGCAGGCTGGCGATGGCTCCGCCAATATCATCCGGTAACCCCGCGCGGCCCAAAGCGGTATTGCTGGCGACCATGGCGTTGAGCTCGGCGTTATCGCGCACCGCACCGCCTCCGAAGTCGGTTTCAATCGCGCCGGGGGCCAGGATGTTAACGCTGATGCCACGGCCGCCCAGTTCTTTGGCCTGGTAGCGGGTCAACACGTCCATCGCGCCTTTCATCGCGGCGTAGGCGGCGTAGCCAGGCAGGCTGAAGCGCGTCAGGCCACTGGAGACATTGAGGATGCGGCCGCCGTCGCGGATCAACGGCAACAGCTGTTGGGTCAGGAAAAACGGGCCCTTGAATTGGATCGCCACCAACTGATCGAACTGCGCTTCGGTGGTCTCGGCAAAGCTGGCGTGAATGCCGATACCGGCGTTGTTGATCAGAAAATCGAAGTGGTCCTGTGCGAAAACTTCCTTGAGTACCCCAGCAACGTCGTCGACAAAATCACCGAACGTCGCGCTTTGTCCCACATCCAGTTTCAGCATGGCAGCACGGCCGCCCAGCTGTTCGATCTGTGCGACCAATGCCTGCGCTTCATCGGCCTTGCTGTGATAAGTGCCGATGATGTCGACGCCTTGTGCCGCCAGGTGCAGCGCGGCGTTTTTGCCCAGGCCGCGGCTGGCGCCGGTGATCAATGCGATCTTACGGGTCATGGTGTTTTCCTCGGTGAGTGACTGTGGGAAGAAGTGTATTTGTCCGCTCATAACGTGATAAATAGCGCTAAACCGGAATCACTGGCCGAATAAGGCGAACAATCCCATGAACAAACTGGAGCTGCTGCGCACCTTTGTGCGCGTCACTGAGCTGTCGAGTTTCACCGGCGCCGGCGAGAGCCTGGGCCTGCCGCGCTCCACCGTGTCGGAGCATGTGCAGGCACTGGAAGAACTGCTCGGCGCACGCCTGTTGCAGCGCACCACGCGCAAGGTGCAGGCCACCCAGGACGGCCGCGTGCTGTATGAGCGCAGCAAGGATTTGCTCGCGCACATGGAAGAACTCGAAGGGCTGTTTCGCCAGGACGAAGCGCAACTGGCCGGACGGATTCGGGTGGACATGCCTAACGTGATGGCGCGGGACTTGATCCTGCCGCGTTTGCCGCAATTCATGGACGCGCACCCGCTGATCGAGCTGGAGATCAGCACCACCGACCGCCAGGTCGACCTGCTCGCCGAGGGCTTCGATTGTGTGCTGCGCGTGGGGGCGCAGCCGGACCAGAGCGTGGTGGCGCGGCTGCTGTGCAGCATGCCGATGATCAATTGCGCGAGCGCCACCTACCTGCAACGCTACGGCGTGCCGCAGACCCTGGCCGACCTGGCCGATCACCACCTGGTGCATTACGTGCGGCCGTTGGGTTCACGCTCGGCGGGGTTTGAGTACGTGCAGGGCAACAAGGTGCTGCGCATCCCCATGGCCGGGCGGGTCACGGTCAACAGCACCGATGCTTACAAGTCTGCCTGCCTGGGCGGTTTCGGGATTATTCAGGCACCGGCCCTGGGCATGGGCGAAGAATTGGCGAGCGGGGAGCTGGTGGCGTTCCTGCCGGACTATCCGGCCCCGTCGCTGGATGTGTCCCTGCTCTACGCCGGACAACGGCATTTGCCGCTGCGGGTGCGGGTGTTCATGGACTGGTTGGCGGCCATCCTGCATTCGCAGCTTTAACGCCGCGCCGACAGCTGTTGCGGCGCCAGGAACGCGTCGTGGAAGTAATCGCGAAACGCCTGCATTGCCGGGGTGAAGGCGCGCTCGCGGTGCCAGGCCAGGCCGACGCTCATGGGCGTGACGGGGTCGGTGACGGTCAGGGTTTCGATGCGCTTGCCTTCCAGCGACCAGGGCCGGTGCACCAGGTCCGACAGGATCGCCACGCCGCTGCCATTGGCGACCATGCTGCGCACCGCCTCCACCGAACTGGTGCGCAGCCGCACCTTGGGCGCTTGCCCGGCCTGTTCCCAATAACGCATGGCGCTGTGTTCGGCCTCATCGACGGTGAGCAGGATGTACGGCTCCTGCGCCACATCCGCCAGGCTCACGGCGCCGCGTTCGCACAATGGGTGATGGCTGGGCAGCCATAAACGACGTTCCGAGTTGAACAGGATCTCCGAGACGATCGCCGGGTGGGTGAGGTTTGCGGTGAGGACCACGGCCATGTCGAACTGGCCGTCGAGCAGGCCCTGTTCGATGGCCTGGCGCTCCTGCTCGAACACCTCCAGCGTCACATCCGGGTGCCAGTGCTCCATGCGCTGCAAGTGGTGGGGCAGGAAGTAACCCAGCACCGTGTAGCTGGCCGCCAGGCGCAGCACGCCGCTGGCGCGGTAGTCGGGCAACGGGCTGTTCAGCGCGTCGTCGACACTGCGCACAATCACGTAGGCGCGGTTGAGAAAGTGCCGCCCGGCATCGGTCAGGTTCATGCCCTGGGCCGAGCGCACAAATAGCTGCACGCCAAGCAGGGCTTCCAGCTCCTTGATCGCCGTGGTCACCGCAGACTGGGAGATGTTCAGGTGAATCGCCGCCTGGGAAATCTGGCCGATTTCGGCGGTGGCGACGAAGTAGCGGATTTGGCGCAAGGTCAGGGACATGGCTTTATCTGATTTTCAGAAGATAGGCCATCTGATAATAGATCTTCCCAAGGGGTCAAGCCGCAGCCTACTTTCGAGCATTACCTTTTGGCGGAGCGTCCCCGATGCAGGCAGTGGATTTCAATTCAGACATGGGCGAAGGCTTCGGTCCCTGGACCATCGGCGACGGCGTCGACGCGGAGCTGATGGCCTATATCAGCTCGGCCAATATCGCCACCGGCTTCCATGCCGGCGACCCCGGCACCATGCGCCGCACCGTCGCGCGCGCCAAGCAACTGGGCGTGGCCATCGGCGCACACCCGGGCTTTCGCGACCTGGTGGGCTTCGGTCGTCGGCATATCAATGCGCCGGCCCAGGAGCTGGTCGACGACATGCTCTACCAACTGGGCGCCCTGCGCGAAATCGCCCGCGCCCAAGGCATGACGCTGCAACATATCAAGCCTCACGGCGCGCTCTACATGCACCTGGCCCGCGACGAAGAAGCCGCGCGCCTGCTGGTACAAAACCTGCAAATCATCGAGCCGACGCTGTTGCTGTACTGCATGCCCAACTCGGTGATCTGGCGCGTGGCCAAGGAACTCGGGCAACCGGTGGTGCGCGAATTCTATGCCGATCGTGAGTACGATCTGACCGGCTCCATTGTGTTTACCCGCAACGTACGTGCGCTGGATCCGGCCACGGTCGCGGCCCGTGTCCTGAGGGCGTGTCAGACGGGGCTGGTGCGTACCGTAGAAGGCGAAGACCTGTTTATCGAATTCGATTCCATCTGCCTGCACAGCGACACCCCCGGCGCACTGGAGTTGGTGGAAGCCACCCGTGAGGCGTTGGACCAGGCCGGCATCACCGTCAAAACACCCTAATAAGATCGTACATTTACTTTTTTGCCTGCCTTTCTATAACGATTCCAAGAGGAACAGACATGGCTGAAACGTCCCCCATCCGCTACAGCTTCGGCGGTGATGAGCACCTGTTTGCCGAAGTCAGCGAGAGCATGTCCCTGCAGGCTTTTTTCAAGGGCATGGCCGTGACCCGTGCCGTGGAGCGCCTGGCGCTGGAAGGCGTGCTGGATGTGTGCCTGGCCAATGCCTCGTTCCAGATTCGCTTCGACCCCGACCGCATCGCCCCCCATGTGCTGCTCGACGCTGTGCAAAGCGCCGAAGCCCAGGCCGTGGCCGAACGCACCCTGCACACACGCATCATCGAAATCCCGGTGCTCTATAACGACCCCTGGACCCATGAAACCCTGATGCGGTTTCGCGACCGCCATCAAGACCCCAGCGCCACCGACCTGGAATACGCCGCACGCATCAATGGCCTGGCCGATGTCGAAGCGTTTATCGCCGCCCACAGCGGCGCGCCGTGGTTTGTCTCGATGGTCGGCTTTGTCGCGGGCTTGCCGTTCATGTTCCAGATGGTCGAGCGCGAGCGGCAGTTGCAGGTGCCCAAGTACCTGCGCCCGCGCACCGACACGCCGAAGCTGACCCTCGGCCATGGCGGTTGCTTCGGCTGCATCTACTCGGTGCGCGGCGCCGGCGGCTACCAGATGTTTGGCGTGACCCCCGCGCCGATCTACGACCCGGCCCAGCAGTTGGCCTACCTCAAGGCGCATATGGTGTTCTTCCGGCCGGGTGACATCGTGCAATTCAAACCTATCGACCGGGACGCCTACGACCTGGCCGTTGCCGAGGTGGAGGCAGGCCGTTTCGACCTGCGCATTCGCCCGGTGGAATTTTCCCTCGATGCGTTTCTCGCCGACCCCATCGGCTACCCGAAAACCCTGCAGGAGGCGCTGGCATGATCAAGGTTCTCAAACCCGGCCTCGCCACCTCTGTGCAGGACCTTGGCCGCGAAGGTTATTACCACCTGGGCATTCCGCCATCGGGTGCATTGGACCAATACGCCTTGAGTGCAGCCAACCATCTGGTGGGTAACCCGGTGGGGGCGGCCGGCCTGGAATGCACCTTGATCGGGCCCGAACTGGCGTTTCAACGAGATACCCTGGTCGCGCTCAGCGGTGCATTGATGTCGCCGCGCCTGGACGGTGAAGTGGTGCATCAGGACACCGCCTTTGAGGTGCGTGCCGGGCAGGTGCTGCGTTTCGAATTTCCCAAGGCAGGTGCCCGCACTTACCTCGCCGTCGCCGGTGGCATTGACGTGCCGTTGGTGCTCGGCAGCCGTTCCACTTACACCCTCGGTGCACTCGGAGGTTTCCACGGCCGACGCTTGCAGGAGGGCGATGAATTGCCCATCGGCGACGCCAGCGGTCTCGGACGTGCGGGCAACAGTTTGCCGATGGCGTTGCGCCGCTCGGTGGGCGGTGATGTCACGTTGCGCGTGGTGCCGGGGCTGTATTACGAGCGCTTGACCGCGGGAGCCAAGAGCAGTTTTTTTGCGGAGCCGTGGACGGTCGGTTCCGAGGCGGACCGCATCGGCTATCGCTTCAAGGGCGGCAGTGCGCTGAGCTTTCAGCCGCGTGAGCAGCCGTTTGGCGCGGGGTCGGATCCGTCGAATATCGTCGACAGTTGCTACCCGATTGGCTCGATCCAGGTACCGGCCGGGCTGGAGCCGATTGTGCTGCACCGCGATGCGGTATCCGGCGGTGGTTACGCGATGATCGGCACGGTGATCAGTGCCGACCTGGACTTGATCGGGCAGATGCAGCCGAACCAGCGGGCGGGGTTTGTGGCGGTGACTCTGGAGGAGGCGCTGGAGGCGCGGCGGGTGTACAAGAAACGGCTCAAGGCCATGGCGGGACTCTTCAACAACTGACACGACACACATCCAAATGTGGGAGGGGGCAAGCTCCCTCCCACATTTTCAATCTGGGTTGTGTCAGAACAGTTTGGTGAACAGCCAGTACAGGCTACCGGATAGCAGAATCGCCGCCGGCAAGGTGAGCACCCACGCCATCAGCAAATTGCGGATCGTCCGCATCTGCAACCCACCCCCATTAGCCACCATGGTCCCCGCCACACCCGACGACAACACATGGGTGGTCGACACCGGCAGCCCGAACATATCCGCTGCACCAATGGTCAGCATCGCCACGGTCTCGGCCGAGGCGCCCTGGGCGTAAGTCAGATGGGTCTTGCCGATCTTCTCGCCCACGGTGACCACGATGCGCTTCCAACCGACCATGGTGCCAAGCCCCAGGGCGATGGCCACGACAATCTTCACCCACAGCGGAATAAAGCGCGTGGCATCGTCGATCTGTTGCTTGAACAGTTGCAGCTTGTCTTGGGTGTCAGCGTCGAAATTGCCGACCTTGCCTTTGTCCATCAGGCGAATGGTTTCGCTGCTCAGGTACATATCGTTCCGCACGTTGCCCACCGCTTCGGCGGGAACTTTGGCCAGGGAACCGTAGCCTTTGACCTGGTCACCGATCTGGCCGGCGAGGGCGGCGAGGGCCGGAATCAACTCGGGCGTGGCTTCCTTGGTGCGCATGTAGGCCGAAAGAACCGGCCGAGGGTCTCCCGCCAACGCCAGCGGCGCCGTTTTCATCAGCGCCACCTGGGTCACTTCGGCGACTGCGGCAAATTGCAACGACTGCTCGGCCGGCATGGCACGGTTCAGCGCATAGGCCATCGGCAGGGTGCCGACCAGGATCAGCATGATCAGGCCCATGCCTTTTTGCCCATCGTTGGAGCCATGGGCGAAGGACACGCCGGTGCAGGTGACGATCAGCATGCCGCGGATCCACCACGGCGGCGGAGTGTCGCCTTTAGGGGCTTTATACAGCGCGCGGTTTTTCACAAAGGCGCGCAGGGCCAGCAACAGCAAGGCGGCGAAGGCGAGGCCGATCAGCGGCGAGAGCAGCAGTGCATAACCGATCTTGATCGCCTGGCTCCAGTCCACACCGCTGGTGCCGTCACGGCCGTGCATCAAGGCATTGGCCACGCCGACGCCGATGATCGAGCCTATCAGGGTGTGGGACGAAGAGGCCGGCAAACCCAGCCACCAGGTGCCGAGGTTCCACAGGATCGCGGCGATCAGCAAGGCGAAGATCATGGCGAAACCGGCCGATGAACCCACCTGCAAAATCAGCTCCACCGGCAGCAAGGCAATGATGCCGAACGCCACCGCGCCGCTGGATAGCAGCACACCGAGGAAGTTGAAAAAGCCCGACCACACCACCGCAAACTGCGGTGGCAGCGAGTTGGTGTAGATCACCGTCGCGACGGCGTTGGCGGTGTCGTGGAAGCCGTTGACGAACTCGAAACCCAGGGCGATCAACAGCGCCACACCCAGCAGCAGGAACGGTGTCCATGTGGTGAGCTGGGCGCCCATTTCGTGCATGTCTTGCATGAGGCTGTAGGCGGTAAACAACAGGCCCATGGCGAGCACGGCGAAGAAAACGATCACTGTCACCAGGCTGGGTTTCTTGTCCAGGCGCGGTTTTGAATCGACGGAGGATGAGTGCGTGGAAGCAGTCAGGGAAGGGGTGGCCATGCCGGGGCATCCGTGTGGAGAGGATGCCGTTCATGTTCGTTGCAGAATGTTACAGCGATGCTGCCGCAAGTCATTGTTTAGGTCATTGGGTGTGCCACTGGTCTATAAATCGCTGGGGAGCCAACGGTATCTACACAACTTTTCAGACCCAGGCACATCTCTCTGTGGCGAGCGGGCTTGTCCCGCGTTGGGCTGCGTAGCAGCCCCAGTCAAGAAGAACGCGGTGTATCAGACACTCTGTAGAGGCTGGTTTTGGGGCTGCTTCGCAGCCCAACGCGGGACAAGCCCGCTCGCCACAACAGCGCTGTCTGCCGGGCTATCGGGGGAAGCCCCTTCCCATTTCAATTTGAAAACTTACGAAACGCCCAGCGCCCGGCAATCAATGTGAAGGTCGCCACCAGCGCCACCAAAATCCAGAACCCCTCCGGGTCCTGGGAAAGCGGCACACCGCCCACGTTCATGCCGAAAAAACCGGCGATGATGTTGATCGGCAACGCCAGCACCGTCACCACGGTCAGGGTGAACAGCGTGCGGCTGCTCTGCTCGTTGAGGTTGGCGGCGATCTCTTCCTGCAGCAGCTTGATCCGTTCGCCCAGCGCCGTCAGGTCGTTGATGATCAGCGCAAACTCCTCGGTGGATTTGCGCAACTCCTTTACGTCTTCCTTTTGCAGCCATTGCGGCGGGCGGTTGAGCAGGCGCAGCAGTGAACCCGGCTCCAGCGCGAGCAGGCGTTGCAGGCGCACCAGCACCCGGCGCGCCGCCCCCAGTTCAGCGCGGTTGGTGGACAGGCGCGAGGACAGCAACTGGTCCTCGATATGGTCGACGCTGATGCTGGTCTTGCGCACGATCTGCGTCAGCACTTCACCCTGGTCGCGCAGCAGGTGCACCAGCAGTTCCAGCGGTGAGCGAAAGTGTTCGCCGGCCTTCACCGACGAGCGCAACTTGTCCACCGAGTGCAAGGGTTGCAGGCGTGCGCTGATCAACAGCCGACTGCGGGCGCAGACCCACAGCGTGGAAATATCCGACGAGACCATGCTGCTGAAGTTGAACACCACGTCGTTGACCACCGCCAGCAAGGCTGAGTCGACGTGTTCGATACGCGTGGAGCGCGAGCCTTCGTGCAGGGCTTCGAAGAATTCTTCGGGCAAATCCAGGTTTGCCTGCATCCAACGCTCACAGGCCGCGTGGGCCAGGTTCAGGTGCAGCCATAGGAACTCTTCCGGATCGGCGGGTTGCTGCAAGGCCTGGAGCGCGGTGGCCGAATCAATCTGTTCACCCTTTTCACCGGGGCGAAAACGAAAACCGTAGAGCAAGCCAAACAGATCGGAATCCTGGTGGCTGTGGTCAATGCTGTGGTTCATGGAGGCTCGCAGAGAAAAGGCCTGTAGGACGTTTCACAGGTCGCGTGGCGAATCATTACAGGGATATTTGACAGTTTTATGACGGCTTTGAATTTATTTCTGTTGAATGACATTTTATTGACCGCTCATCAGGAATCGCTCAAGAAGGCTCTAGCACGGCCGATTCAGGCCATAAGCGCCGCTGTGGACGGGTGGTGCCTCTGACGACAGGGAAGTCATGGCGTGCTAGCACCCTTTCCCCTGTTTCGAGGTTTTCCCCGATGAATGTTTTGCGAACCTCCCTGCGGGCACAGATCCTGTCGCTGCTCGGTGGCAGCCTGCTGGCGATGCTGTTGATCGCCCTGGCGTGTTTCAACTTTCTCTCCAACGGTGTGCAGAGTTACCGCAGTTTGCTCGAAGGGCCGTTGCTCACCTCCCAACTGATCGATGAAGCCAACCTGCAATTCAAGGTGCAGGTCCAGGAATGGAAAAACGTGCTGTTGCGCGGCAAACAGCCTCAGGACATGGAGAAGTACTGGGGCCAGTTCCAGGACCGCCAACGTGATGTCCAAGGCATCCTCACGCGCCTGGTCAGCCAGACCCGCAGCGACGCAACCTTGAGCCAACGCATCGAAACCTTGCGTCAGGAACACCAGCAACTGGGTGTCGCTTACCAGCGCGGGCGTGATGCCTACTTGGCGGCGGGTGCAGATCCTACTGCGGGCGACACGGCCGTGAAGGGCGTGGACCGCGCCGCCAGCGAGCAGATGAGCGCTCTCGTCAGCGACCTGCGCGAACAAGGCGCGCAAAAGTCACTGGCCATCAGCGCCTATGCTGAGCGCACGGTCATGGTGGGCCTGGCAATCATGCTGCTGTCGGGCGCCTTGATCGGCCTGTTCAGCCTGTGGCTGATCAACCGCAACCTGATTCTGCCGATCCGTGGCCTGATCGACTATGTCACCCAACTGAGCCATGGTCGTTTTGCCGAGCGCGTCACCAGCAAGCGCCAGGATGAACTGGGCCAATTGGCGGCTGCCGCCAATACCCTGCGCGACTTCCTCGCCGAGACCTTCAGTCGCTTGCAACGCAGCGCCACCGATCTGGTCAGCGCCAGCGGCGAGTTGAACTCGATTGCCGGGCTGATGGCCACTGGCACCCACGAGCAATTCAATCGCACCGACCAGGTAGCCACGGCCATGACCGAAATGTCGGCCACCGCCCAGGAGGTCGCCCGTCACGCCGCCAGTGCCTCGCGCGCCGCCGATGACGCTGACCAGTCGGCCCGCGAGGGCGCTGAAGTGATGAAGGTCACCATCGCCACCATCGGCCAGATGCGCACGGAAATCCTCAACACCGGCACGATCATCCGGCGCCTGGAAACCGACAGCGTGCGTATCGGCAAAGTGTTGGAAGTGATTCGCGGGATCGCCGAGCAAACCAACCTGCTGGCGCTGAACGCCGCGATCGAGGCGGCCCGTGCAGGCGAGGCGGGCCGCGGTTTTGCGGTGGTCGCCGATGAAGTCCGCAGCCTGGCGCAACGCACGGCGGCGTCGATCATCGAGATCAACCAGATTATCCATGCCGTGCAGACCGGTGCGATCGATGCCTCCGAGGCAATCGTCAGCGGCCAGTCGTGCAGCGATGACAGTGTGGAAAAAGTCAGCCAGGCCGGCGCCATGCTCGATCACATCACCCAGGCGGTGGAAGCGATCCGCGACATGAACCGCCAGATCGCCACGGCGGCCGAGGAACAGACGTCGGTGGCTGAGGATATTTCGCGCAATATCACCCAGATCACTACCGTGGCCACGGCCAACCTCGACAATGTGCAGCGCACCGAAGCGGCGAGCCACAACCTGCGTAGCTTGTCCGGCGAGTTGAATGAGGTGACCGCGCGCCTGAGCGCCTGATCAGCCGGTGGGCAGGCTGAACGTGAACACCGTGCCGTGCTCGGCGCTGGTGGACACGTTGAGTTCACCGCCATGGGCCTCGGCAATCTGCTTGACGATATACAGCCCCAGGCCCAGGCCGGTCTGGGGCGTGTTCGTCGCCGGGCGTGAGTAAGGCTCGAACAGACGGGGCAGGGCTTGGGCGTTGATCTGCCCGGGGTTTTTCACCGACAGATGGAAACGGCCTTGCTCGACCTGCGCATGCACCTCCACGGGGCCGTCATGGTTGCCATGGTGGATGGCATTGGCGACCAGATTGGAGAGCAACTGCGCCAGGCGGTCACGGTCACCACTCACCCCTTGCAGGTCGCCGATATCTGCGCGGATGACCCGCTGCGGATGCACGCTCTGCACCTCCGACACCACATGCTGCAATGCCGCCTGCAAACCCTGGCAATCGCCGATGTTCAGCGGGATGCCGGTGCCCATGCGGCCCCTGGCGAAATCCAGCACGTCTTCCACCAACTGCGCAGCGCGCCGGCCGCTGGTGAGGATATGCCGCACGAGGGTGTCGGTGGCCGGGTCCGCGTGCTTGCGCAGCAGCCGTTCGGCAGCGACGTTAATTGCAAACAGCGGGTTGCGCAGGTCATGGCCGAGCACGGCGATAAATTGCTCGCGCAGTTCGGCGGTGCCGCGTTCTTCCTGCAATTGTGCCTGGGTTTGTTGCGCGGCTTCTTCGGCTTCAATCTGCAACGACAGCACGCGGGCGAACGACTCCATGGTCGACTGGATCGTGCTGCTGCGCAGCACGGCGGGGTTGGGGTCCAAGGCGCAGATCGTGCCGAAAAAGCGCCCGTCGGTGCGGAACACCGGCACCGAAATATAGCTTTCGAAGTGATACAGGCGCGGCGTGTGGTGGTCGTGGTAGAGCGGGTCTTCGCTGGCCTTGTCGATCACCACGGACACATGTGAGCTGCGAATTTCGTGGCAGATCGTGGTGGTCAGGTCCAACTCGCCACCGATGCCGAGGCCGAAGTCCAGTTGGTCGAGCACGGCACAGGCGGTCCAGGTGTCGTCGGTCACCCGCGCCACCGCGGCGAAGCGCAGGCCGGTCATGTCGCTGATGACTTGGAGCATCGCGTGTACGGCACTGATTCGGCCAATAGTGGCGATGTCGGCGGCTTTTTGCCCCATGCAGCAGTCTCGCAAAGTGGTGAGCCAGAGGCTCAGGTCGAAGCCTGGGATTTTAGCGACCTTGTGTGGTGAAGGTGTAATTTCATTCACCGAATGGTGTTTTTTCCTACGCACGGTTAGCGAGCGCGCATAAAAAAACCGCGCCACCCGGAGGTGGCGCGGTTTCAGGTGACGGGGGTCACTCAGGTGTCGAGTTTGTCTTCCAGTACGGCGCCGGTCTTGGCGTCGAGCTTGACTTCAAACTTCTTGCCGGCGGTGTCGGTCAGCTCAACTTCGTAGACCAGTACGCCGCTGTTGTTGTGGTCCAGTTCGGTGTCGTTGATCGTGGCACCGGCATGTTTGGCCACGGCGGCAGCGTTGAGCTTGTCGAAAGGCATCACCGCGCCGGACTTGAGCAGGCCTTCAATGTGGTCCGGGCGAACATCAGCCTGGGCCAGGCCGGCGGTCAGGGTCAGGGCGGTGGCAGCGAACAGGGTGGTCAGGGTTTTCATAGTGTGTGTCCTTCTTCGGTGAGCTGTTTAAGTGGCGCCAGATTAACCGGCGCAACTTAACTCATCCTTAATGGCGCACTGACACCAATGCGCGACGCTCTCAGTACTTGTAGTCGTTCAGCAGGTCTTGCACGCTGGACGACGGCCAGCGTTTGTAGAACTTCAGCAGTTCGGCGGCGCGGTTGGTGAAGATGCCGTCGACGCCGGCTTTCATCACTTTGTCGAAGTCGACCGGTTCATCCACGGTGTAGACGTGCACCAGCAGGCCCTTGTCGTGGGTCAGCTTGTTCATTTCAGGCTTCACCAGGTCGGTATAGCTCTGGTCGCCGTGGTCGGTCAGCTCAGCCGATGGGCCGGTACCGATGGCGCCGAGGCTCTTGGCTTCGTCGACCCACTTTTCGAACTCTGCGGCGTCTTTTGGCTCTTGCTTGGCGTAGTAGGCGGCCTTGGTGGTTTCGCCGGATTCGGCGAAGGTCTGCGTGGATTTCGGCTCGATGCTGCCCGGGCCAACCCACAACAGCAGGATTTTCGGGGTGTTCGGCATTTCTTTCTGCAGCTCTTTCAAGCTGTCTTTTTCAAACGTCTGCAGCACCACACGGCCCTTGCCCTGGCCGACGCCGGTGTTGCTCTTGCCCAGCTTTGAGCCGGCGGAGCTCAACCAGCCTTTATCCAGCAGCTTGTTTTTCAGGTCGACTTCGATGCCTGGGAATTGCTTGGGCTCCTTGGTTTCGATGTACAGGCCGGGTTTGTGCTGCGGGTTGCCTTCGGCGATCTTGATGATGTCGTCCAGGCTCTGGATCTTCAGGCCGACGAAGCCAGGACGCGCGCGGTCCGGGTAGGCGGCGTTGAACCAGCTGCCGGCGTCGAGGGTTTGCAGTTCTTTCCAGGTGAACTCGTTGGCCGGGGCGTCTTTGCGCTCGGGGAACTTGGTGGCCACGTCGGTGGTGCGCTGCAGGTTGTTGTCGTGCAGGGCGAACAGCACGCCGTCCTTGCTGCGTTGCAGGTCCATTTCCAGGTAGTCGGCACCCAGGTCGCGCGCGACTTTGTAGGCGGCGGCGGTGGATTCCGGCGCGTCGTAGGACGCGCCACGGTGAGCGATCACGGCGGGGTATGGAATGCCTTCGTTTGTCGCCAATTCAGCCGGGCTGATCGGTTCGGCAGCCTGTGCCTGGCCGAAGCCAAGCGCCAGTGCGAGCAGCAGGGCGCTCTTGGAAAACGTGACAGGCATATGCGAAGTCCTTTCGTGGAGGTAGCTTTGAGAAGGCCTCCTTTTTAACAATTGATTGCGAAAGGCGCCATCACCAAACCGACATTAACGTGCGCATGTGCCAATTTCCTCGGTTTTTTTGCGCGGCATTGAAGTATTCTTGCTCGCAGCCGTCCCGCTAGAGGACGGTACTTTCCGCCACGCGTGTAAACCATCTTTCCAGTCCCTGTGGGACTTTTCAGTGAGGTTTACCATGCGCATCACCTCCGAGCTTATCTGCCAGGCCGCCGACCAACTCCACGGTTTTGTTGGCCTCAACCGCAAGACCGGCCAGTACATCGTGCGTTTCAGCGAAGATTCCTTCGGCATGGACGTGGCCGACGACGGCATCATCCCCACCGCTGAATTTGTCTGGCTGCCGGCCCCCGAGCAGACCATGACCCTGTCGCGCGAGCGTATCCAGTTGCTGCTCGACCAAAATATCGACGACCGCATCAACATCAGCGAACCGCTGCGCGTGTATATGAAACGGGTGGAGATTCCACAGATCAGTGCGCTGCGCAGTCTGGTGAGCTAGACGGCATAGGCGGTAAGCGAGCTTTCTGTGGCAAGCCCGCTCGCCACAGAGAGCCAGGCGATACGACGGTTACTGGCCTTGGAATGTGTAGGCCCGTTCCACTTTGCACACCCGTGTCTGAAACGCCGAGTACCAGGTGGCGCGTCCTTGTTCACGCACCGCCCGATGCTCGGCCTGCTGCTTCCAGGCCAGGATCGCGGCTTCGCTGCTCCAATACGACACGGTAATCCCCAGGCCATCCTCCCGCGCCGACTCCACCCCGAGAAACCCCGGTTGATCGCGAGCCAGCTCCAGCATGCGGGCGGCGGCCTGGCCGTAGCCTTGATCGCCGTCGGTGCGCAATGAGCTGAAGATCACTGCGTAGTAGGGTGGGGCGGGTGTCGTGGCGATCATGCGCACTGCTCCTGGCACGCCTTGAGCAGGGCAATCGCCAAGGGCGGCGTGATGCCCTTGAGGGCCGCGCGTTCAGGCTGGAACAGCGTGGCGACGAAGAACGGATGGTCGAGCAACTCCACCGCGCGCAGATCGCCGGCCGCATCATGCCCGCTGGGAATCATCTCGCGCTCGAGCAGTGCATCGGCGAATTCGGGGTTTATGCCGTAGCGGCAGCGATAGCCTTCCTCGATATCAAGGCGGCCGTAGGCCTCGGCGATGCGCGTGTAGGGCGTCAAACGCAGGCTGTCGCTGGCGTCTACCAGGGCGCAGCTCAGGGGCGTGATCACTGCGCGTTCAGCGCCTGGCGCCAGTTCGCCATGTTCGGCATCGGCCCAGCCCAGCACGTTGCGGGCGTATTCCAGCACCGCGTGTTGAAAACCGCCGCAAGTGCCGAGGAAAGGTCGCCGCTGTTCGCGGGCAAAACGTATCGCCCGCAATGCACCGTCGGTGTCGCGGTAGGGGCTGGCAGGCACGCACCAGAAACCGTCGAAGCTGTGCAGTTCTGTGGTGGGCGTGAGGGTGTCGGTGTCGAGCCATTGCAGATGAACCTGCACACCGAGGGTTTCACCGGCCCGTTGCAGCGCGATGGGAATGGCCTGGTGTGCGACGACATCGGGGTTGTAATCGCCGATCAGGGCGAGGTGCAAGGTGGTGGCTTTCATCGGGTGCGTCCCATGGCTTGTGGTGTCCTGCCGTGCACTATAGATTGGCGCGCACGCAATCAATATTGGCGTTTGCCCACATGCTCAATGCAGCCACGCACTATCAAATCGATTACTCCGACCTGTCGCTGATCCTCGCCCTGGTGCGTGGCGGCACCCTGGCGCGGGCGGCGGCATTGTTGCGGGTAGATGTGTCCACGGTGTTCCGCGCGGTGCGACGGCTGGAGGCCGCGTTGGGCCAGACGTTGTTTGAAAAAAGCCGCGCCGGCTACCTGCCCACCAGCCTCGCCAGCAACCTCGCGCAGCAGGCCGAACGTGCTGAACAAGCGCTGGAAGCGGCGCGCATCGGCGTGGAGCAGGGCGGCGAGGTGATCAGCGGCACGGTGCGCCTGACCTGTACCGACTCGGTGCTGCAAGGGCTGTTGCTGCCGGCGCTGGCGCAGTTCATGCCGGACTACCCGGCGCTGACCCTGGAACTGAGCACCTCCAATGATTTCGCCAACCTCAGCCGCCGCGATGCCGACATCGCCCTGCGCCTGACCACGGCACCGCCGGAGCACCTGGTCGGCCGTTGCCTGGGGGGCGTTGCGTATCAGGTGTGTGCCAGCCCCTCGTATGCCCATCAACACGCCGCACGCTCGCTGGCGGACCTGGCCTGGATCGCGCCGGACGACTTCCTGCCCGACCACCCCACGGTGGCCTGGCGCCGCGAACACCTGCCCGGTGTACGCCTCAGTTATCGCTGCAACAGCATGTTGTCGGTCACCGAACTGGTGCGGGCTGGGTTGGGCGTGGCGGCGCTGCCGGATTTTCTGCTGGATGATGGCCTGCAACCCCTGGGTCCCGCATTGGCGGGGCACGACACGGCGTTATGGCTGCTGACGCGTCCCGATTGCCGGGCATTGCGCTCGGTGGTGACGCTGTTTGATGAGTTGGGACGGCATGTGCGGATGAAACCCTGACATCGCCCCTCCGACAATGGATACGCACAGTTACTGGGGTTTTCTTACGTAGTGCTCATGCATTTCGCACGTCAGGGTTTCGATGTGTTCGGTCAGTTGCTTGGTCATTTCCGTCAGCCGGGTGTTTTGCTCCAGCAATTCCAGCAGCTGTTTGGTGGTTTGCGCGGCCTGGGCCTGGCGTTCGGTATTGGCGATGGCCAGTGCTTCGCGGTGTTGCGCATCGGCGTCGGACTGGGCTTTGTCGCGGGCGGCCTGGCGCGTCTGCGCCAGCAGGATCAGCGGCGCGGCATAGGCTGATTGCAGGCTGAAGGCCAGGTTGAGCAGGATGAACGGGTACACGTCGAAGTGGGTGATGCCCGTTACGTTGAGCACCACCCACAAGATCACGATCGCGGTTTGCGCACCGAGGAAGGTCGGTGTACCAAAGAAGCGCGCAAAGGCCTCGGCCTTGAGGGCAAAGGTATCGTTGCCGAAGGTCGGCGCCAGGTGGGCGTGGCGCCGGTGAAAACGCAGGTGATCGACGGGGGCGGTTTCGGGCTTGTCGGGGGTCATGGTGGGCTCGGGTCATCAACGTTAAGGCAGTGAATCACTATAGTCCTGGCGACCTGTCTTACACATGAATAACCCGAGGGTCTACTGAGTGTTAGTGGGCGCCACGCTCATTGGCAAACGCACTCACCGCGTGCACCGCCTCGCTGGTGCCTTCGCGAATCTGCAGGATCACTGTACCGGCCTGGTTGGCCAGCTCCACGCCCTGGGCAGCGCGGTCGCGGGTCGCGTCCATGCTGTCGATGGCGTGGCGGGTCTCAGCCTGGATCACCGCGATCATGCTGGAAATCTCCGTGGTGGAACCGCTGGTGCGCGCCGCCAACTGCCGCACTTCATCGGCCACCACGGCAAAACCACGGCCTTGTTCGCCCGCGCGCGCCGCTTCGATAGCGGCATTGAGTGCCAGCAGGTTGGTCTGATCGGCAATGCCGCGAATGGTGTTGACGATGGTGCTGATCTGTTGCGAACGCTCGCCCAGCTTGGCGATCAGTTGCGAGGAGTTGTCGATGTCCGAGGAGATTTCACGCATGCCGCTGGCTGTTTTCTGGATCACGTCGGCGCCTTTTTCCGCCATGTCCTGGGTATGCAGGGACAGGTGATAGGCCTGGGCGGCGCTTTGTGCGTCTGCAGCATGTTGTTGCACGCGCGCGGTGATGTCCGAGGCGAACTTCACCACTTTGCACAGGCGCCCGCTGGCGTCGTACACCGGGTTGTAGCTGGCTTCGAGCCACACGGGCTGGCCGTTTTTACCCACGCGTTCGAACTGGCCGCTGAACAATTCGCCCTGGTTCAGGCGCCGCCAGAAGTCACCGTAGGCTGAGCTCGCTGCGGTCTCTGCTGTGCAGAACAGGCGGTGATGCTGGCCCTGGATCTGCGCCAGGCTGTAGCCCATGCGCTGCAGGAAGTTGGCGTTGGCGGTGATGATCGTGCCGTCGAGGTTGAACTCGATGACGGCCATTGCCCGGCCGATGGCTTCCAACTTGGCGTTGGCCTCGCTTTCAGCCTGCAGGCGCGGGGTGACGTCCAGGGCGTACTTCACCACTTTGACCACACGGCCCGTGTCGTCACGCACCGGGGTGTAGCTGGCTTCCAGCCACACCGACTGGCCGTTGCTGGCCACCCGTTCAAAGGTGCCGGACTGGAACTGGCCGCTTTGCAGGTTGGACCACAGTTGGCTGTACTCGGCGCTACGGGCGAAGGCGGGCGTGCAGAACATCCGGTGGGATTGGCCTTCGATCTGCTCGGCGCGGTAGCCCAGGGTGTTGAGGAAGTTGTCATTGGCCCGCAGTACGAGGCCTTGCGGATCAAATTCGATCACTGCCATGGAGCGTTCGATCGCGTCCAGCAGGCTGGCTTGGTGAGCCACGGTGTGTTGCAGGTGATTGATGGTTTTTTTATGGGCGTTGAATAGCATGTTCGGGGGCTCGGGCAAGCATGCGTCGGGGGAGTATCCATGTGTATGCGCCTGCCCCCGTAAGGCATTCGCCGTACGGTTGACGTGCTCATTGTCAGCCTCCTTGTGCTGACAGCGGGGTGGAACAACGGGTTAAGAGTGATCAGCCTGACAAGAAGTTCGCCCAAGGGGCAGGACCATTTTTGGGTAGGCGACGAATGGAGGCATTATGCTATCGCCTATGGTGTTGGACGGAAGATTCAGACGAGGAGTTGTAGGACTACGTCAGGCGGAACAGGCGATCCGGTCTTCACTCACACTCACCCGATTACGCCCGGTGTCCTTGGCTGCATAGAGTGCCCGGTCCGCCGCGTTCAGCCACATGGCTGCGTCGGTGAAGCGCGGCTGGAAGTCCGCCAGACCGATGCTCAGGCTGACGCGCAATTCCGGTATGTGCGGGGTGCGGTAATTGCCGAATGTTTTGCGCATCTGCTCCATGATCTGCGCCGCTTGCTCCAGAGGCATTTGCGGAAGAATCACACAGAACTCATCGCCACCGTAACGCCCGGCCAGGTCGTTTTCCCGCAGGTTGCGCCGCATTTCCAGGCTCAGTTGCCGCAACACCGTGTCGCCGACGATATGGCCGTGGGTATCGTTGATCTGCTTGAAGTGATCAATATCGATCAATGCGATGGTGGCGTGGCTTTGCTGCTGCTGGCACTTGTGGAACTTGAGGTGCAGCAGGTCTTTCCACGAGCCGTGGTTGAGCAGGCCGGTGAGGCTGTCGGTGCGGCTCAGGGCACTGAGGGCGCGTTTATGTTCCGACAGCTTGATCGCCAGTTGATAACAGACCATGCCGATGGCCATGGGGTAGAGGGTCAGCATGGGCAGGCAGGAGTAGACCTGCAGCAGGCTGACGTCGGGGTTGAACTTGATGCCGAACAGCGCCCACGCCACGCCGATCCCCAGCCCCTGGGCGAGCAGGCCACGCAGGAACAGGCGCCGGCCGCCGGCGGCGACGTTGTTCATGGTCATCATCGACAGGATGGTCACGGCTGTCAGCGGCGTGAATTGCGTGGCAGCCGCCCAAAACCCACCGAATACCGAGTCATACAGGAAGTTGCGCTGTTCAGCCTGATAAGGGAACGGCGAGCGGGTGGATAGCTGGTACGCCAGATGCGCCCAGGCAAACCCATTGAACAGCAGTAACGCCCAGACCCAGCCCGGCATGGCCAGGGGGTACAAGGCGCCGGTGACGCTGATGCTGCCGACACCCAGGCCGATGATCCTTGGCTGGTAGATACGCCTGGCAAATGAGAGCCCTTTGCCTCGTCTGTTTTCCATAAATTCCTGGTTCAACTGTTTTTCACATAGACGGCGGCTCGCGGCCACTGGATCACCCATTGATCGGATAAGTCCTGTGAATATTGTCAGTTATTGGCGTAGGAATAATCAGTGGCCTTCCAGGCCATTTGCGCAAAACAGAGGGCGAATGCGTCAAAAGCGACCAGGAATGTCGCTCTTGCAATGGTTTTTACTGGGTGCGGGAGGCGCTGACTTCGTAGCCGGCAAGGAACAGGTCGATGGCTGACTCAATGACGCTGGCCTGGTGGGCGGCATCCAGGGTCGGCTGGCCCAACGTGATCTGCGGCCAAAACGCGAAGGCCTTGAGCAGGCTCTGGATCTGATGGGCGGCAAACGCCGGGTCGGTGCAGGAGAGGCGGCCATCTTCCTGGGCGGCGCGTACCCACTGGGTAAAGCCTTCTTCGCGCTGGCTCAGGCGGGTGACCATGTCTTGCGCACGTTCCGGTGAATGGATGGTGGCCGCGATGGCGACCCGGGCGAGGTCGAGGAAGTTGGTGTCCGACATCATCTTCATCTTTGCCTCCAGCAACCCGCGTAACTGTTCACGCAACGGGCGGTCGCTGGCGTAGCTGACGTCGAGTTGGGCGACGCTGCTGGCCCAGAGCTGGTGAAGGATTTCGGCGAACAGTTCTTCCTTGCTGGGGAAATGGTTATACACCGTGCGCTTGGAAACCCCAGCGGTAGCGGCGATCTTGTCCATGCTGGTGACCTCGAAGCCGTTATCGCGAAACTCAGCGATGGCCGCTGCCACGATGGCTTGGCGTTTGCGGTCGGTAAGGCGTTGAGGGGCAGTCATGGGTGGCGTTCAGCTCTTGAGGGTAAATTACACTGGGTAGTTTACTTGCTGCGGATTTTGTTGCAATCTTGAAACTACACTGTGCAGTGTAACTTATGAGCGGACCGTAGGAGTCACTCGGTAATGGCCACGATCTCAACCCGTATCAAGTCTTCGCCTGCGGCGCCCAAACCTGCTGAGTCGAAACTGGGGAGCTTCAGCAACGACGCCCCCGTGCAGCACGGTGGCTTTGGCAAGACCTTGCGTATCTTCTGGAACATGCTGTTCAACAAACCACGCAGTACTCGGCCGGTGGGGCAGATCCCGGTGCAACCGCTGACCCGCGAGCAGTTGCTGGGGGCGCCTGATCACAGCGTGTTCCGCCTGGGGCATTCCACCGTGTTGTTGAAAATGCGCGGCAAGTTCTGGCTGACCGACCCGGTGTTCGCCGAGCGTGCCTCGCCCTTCAGTTGGGCTGGCCCCAAGCGTTTTCATCAGCCGCCTATCAGTCTTGAAGAGTTGCCGCCCCTGGAGGCGGTGGTTCTTTCCCACAACCACTACGACCATCTTGACCATAAGGCTGTCGTCCAACTGGCCGACAAGACCCGTTACTTTCTCGCGCCGCTGGGCGTGGGCGACATTCTGGTCAAGTGGGGTGTCGACGCCAGCAAGGTGCGGCAGCTGGATTGGTGGCAAGGCACCGAGGTGGATGGCATTCGCTTTGTCGCCACGCCGGCGCAGCACTTTTCCGGGCGTGGCCTGTTTGATGCCAACCAGACCCTCTGGTGTTCCTGGGTGATGATCGACGGCACGCGCCGCATCTTTTTCAGCGGCGACACCGGCTACTTCGACGGCTTTAAACGCATCGGCGAACAGTACGGCCCGTTCGATCTGACGTTGATGGAAACCGGTGCTTACAACGTCGACTGGCCCCATGTACACATGCAGCCGGAGCAAACCCTGCAAGCGCATATCGACCTCAAGGGCCGCTGGCTGCTGCCGATACACAACGGCACTTTCGACCTGGCGTTCCATGCCTGGCACGAACCATTCGACCGCATCATGGCGCTGGCGTGGGAGCGCAATGTGTCGATTGCCACACCGCCGATGGGCCAGGCGTTCAGCTTGAACCAGCCGGAGCGTGGATATGCATGGTGGCTGGAAGTGGAAACCCAAGGTGCGCAAGAGCACCTTGTGAGCTGAGGGCGCGGAGGCGACGAAAAAGGAGTTTTCAAGTTGTTTCGGGTCTGCGACATGCTTCGACGAAGGATGCGATGATCCCCGGAAAATGATTTCAGGGGAGGCGTTCCGATGGACAGCAAATGCAGAAAGTTTTCGCGAGCGGATGCCGTTTGCCAGGTGGGCCAGCCGTTGTCTGCGCCCCTGGATATGACCTATTCGGCGTCTTCATGCCGTCGCCCTTCCACCGATCAAGCGCCCCCCCGCCGTATCGCGTTTGATGTCGATCCCCATCCTCAAACCCACCCCAATGGTGGCGTCCTGATCCCCGGGTATAACGTACCGGCACTTCCCATCAGACCCATGCGTGATCCCTCGTTGATGCTGATTGCCTTGAGCGGTATCGACCCAGAGGGCCAGGTGATGGTGGAGGTACCTCTGGTGCAGAACAACAGCCCCTTTGCCGTCATGCAAGTATTGGCCGGCAGGCGCGTGGGGTATGCCGACCGATATGGCCGTGGCGATGGTCACGAACCGATTCAACACCGTGCGCCCTTCATGCGGGCGCTGGACGTTTTGCGTCGAGCCGGGGCGCAACTGATACCCGTACCGGCGCAACGTGTCGACGGCACCCTCACGTTCAACCTGCATACTCATAATGAAATCGATGAACTTGTAAATGAGTACCGGCTGGATGCCCTGGTGTCGGACAGTCAAAGTGCTGCGTTCCATGGTGCGTGCTGGAGTGGTTACCCCAGGTTTGGCGAGACCCTCGAGGGTGGTGCGACGTTGTGGTTCTACGGTGCGCGATGGTCGAAGGATTCGCTGGCGGCGCTGGTGCAGGGTTATCGCAATGCCTGTTGCGTGGAGAATGCATAGCATGGGCTACCTGTGGCGTTGAACAATCCTACGAGGTGAACGGCCTACGTCATGCTGGCTGGGATGAGGGAAGTTTTTAGACTGGCGCACGGATCAACGGTGGTCCTTCGTCATTTCTTACTCTTCTCCCGAGGTGGTTCATGTTTGGAATTGGATATGGTGTGAATGCGTTTGTCAGCCATGCGGCGTCTTGGATGGGGTTGCCGTTGACCTCCGACACCTCCAAACCGGTTCCGCCGAGAATGGAATGGGCCAGTGTTCGTGAGCTCGGTGAACAAATGGCCCGGTCGGGCGGGCTCACATCGGAAGTTCTGGTCACCTTCTTGCAAGAGCGCATTCGCAAACACGACCCTGCGTTAAACGCCATCATCGAACTCAACCCTCAAGCGCTGGAGATTGCTCGCGAGCTGGATCGCGAACGCGCCAGCGGCAAGGTCCGAGGGCCGCTGCACGGCATTCCCGTGCTCCTCAAGGACAATATCGAGACGGGCGACACCCAGCAGACCAGCGCAGGTGCCTTCGGGTTTGTGGGTGCCGCTGCGATCAAGGACGCGTTTATCGTCGAACGCCTGCGCCAGCAGGGCGCAGTGATCCTGGGTAAAACCAACCTGACCGAACTGGCCGGTTTTCGCGGCGGTCCCGATGGGTTCAGCCATCGGGGCGGGCAAACGCTCAACCCTCATCAAGCGGATGCATCGGTCGGGGGGTCAAGCTCGGGCTCAGCCGTTGCGGTTGCCGCTGGTTTGGCGCCGTTGGCCGTTGGCACCGAAACCAATGGTTCGATCGTGGTCCCGGCGGCATTTAACGGGGTGGTCGGTTTCAAGCCCGGCGTGGGCTTGTTGAGCCGTAGCGGCATCATTCCTGCCAGCCATCGACAGGACACGCCGGGGCCAATGACGCGTTCGGTGTTTGATGCTGCGTTGTTGCTCAACGCCATGTCGGGCAGCGACCCTCAGGATTCAGCCAATGTGGACGCCCCCCGAGGCATTGACTACACCGCGTTGCTCAAGCCTGGCGCCTTGAAGGATAAACGTATTGGTTATCCCGCAACCTTTTCCGCGAATGGCGAAAACCTGCCGGTGGACAATAGCCCTCAGTTTCAAAAAACGCTTGATGTGCTTCGCGCACAAGGTGCAGTGCTTGTACCGGTGAACATGCGGCTGGCGGATGCATCACGCTATGGCGAACTATTGTTTGCCGATGTGAAGAGTGAGTTGAATGATTACCTGGGTAAGCGCGGTGGGCTGCCGGTCAAGTCAGTTTCCGAGTTGATCGCGTTCAATGAAAAGCGCGATGGCAGCGACACCGACCACCAACCGCTGCTCAAGGAAATCGACGCATCCACCCTGACATCCGACGAGCGCAAGCCGCTATGGGATGCGCTTATCCAGGATTTTCGCAGCACAGTGGATGAGCTGATTAACGGGGATAAACTTGATGCCGTGGTGTCGGACTTTGAAACGAACAGCTATTTTGCAGTCGCAGTGGCCGGTTATCCAGGAATCTCGGTACCTTCCGGCAAAGACGAGCACGGCGTGCCGGCCAGTGCTTACTTCTTTGGTGCCCGCTGGACCGAACCCACGCTGCTTGCCGTAGCCCATGGCTACGAGGAGGCCGCGTGGGTCGGCTCCAGGGCCAGGCTTTGAGCAACAGGTGGCTCTTGGCGTCGGCGTTTACAAACCCAAGGGCTGACGCGTTCAAAAGATACATTCAATGCGATGGAAGGAAGCCATGGCCTATCGAATTCATATCCTCGGTGCTGCGGGGGCCGGCACTACCAGCCTGGGTAGGGCCTTGGCAGAGAGTCTGAACGTCGCTTGCTTCGACACCGACGACTTCTACTGGCAGCAAACCGACGCCCCCTTCACCGTTGCCCGGCCCAAAAATGAACGCATCCGCCTGCTGCAGGAACAGACCGCCGGCCTGGAAGGCTGGGTGCTGTCCGGCTCACTGTGCGGCTGGGGCGATGCCATGATCCCGCAGTTCACCCACGTGGTGTTCCTGCGCCTCGAGCCGCAAGAACGCCTGCACCGCCTGCGCATGAGGGAGGTGCAACGCTACGGTGATGAAATCCTGGAAGGTGGCAGTCGCCACGAGAACAGCGTCGCTTTCCTGGCGTGGGCCGCTCGCTACGACAACGGCAACCACAGCCTACGTAGCCTGCGTCGGCATGAAACCTGGTTGGCGGCACTGACCTGTCCGGTGATCCGGTTGGACTCTACGCACCATTCGGTTGGGGCGTTGGTGAATCAATTGATGCCGCTGTTGAGCCCATCAGCCGCGAAATAATGTTGTGTGCAGCGGGTTCGACTGGGGCGGTGTCAAACCGCCGCACACTCATGCCCCACCCTGGCGCAAACCCCGGAAAAAATACCAGCCCTTGCGCCTCCAACCGAAACGCCAAGGCCAGGCGGGTTTCATCAGCCACGTCGCCCTGGCTTTCAAACTGTTGGATGGCATCCACCGCCACACCCGCCTGGCGGGCCAGCTCTTCTCGGCTCCAGCCCAGCATCGCGCGGGCCTGTACACTGTGTTTGGCGGTGAATTGGTGCAGGACGATCTGCTGTTCTACGAAAGAGCTCATTGCCAGAGAGGACATGGGGTTTCTCCAGGATTCGACGGGGGAGGGCAAACTATACTGTGTTTTTGTACAGTTGTTTTGACCGCTCATCAACTGGATTCTTATCGACCCACTATTCCAACCCTGGTGCCTCACGAATGATCAGGTGATCCAGGTTCTCGATATTCGCGCTGAACACCCCGAACGTCTGCTCGGGGTTCTTCTTGCTGGGCACCTGTTTCAGCTCCGGCGTGACCCCATAGAAGAAACAATACAACGCCCGTTCACTGTCCGCCGCCGCCCGGATCTGCTCCAGGAACGCCTTACGCTTGCGGTAGTTCTCGATGAGCTTTTTGCTCAGGTAGACGTTGACCGAGTAGGGTTTTTTGTCGAGCCACACCTTCTTTTCGAAATCGATGCGAAAGCTGCTGGTGTAGTCCTTGATCGCTTTGATCTTGCCCCAGTAGATCAGGCCCTTGTTGTCTTGCAGGTATTCGATCTTCTTGAAAAACGCCGAGTAAGTCGCGGTGTGCTCGCCGATTTTCAGCGGCATGCGTTTGAGTTTTTCCTTGTCGTCGATGTTCGACACAAAACATTCCACCGGGTGGGCGAACACGCTGGTTTTGTCCGGGGTAGTGTCGCTGGAACTGACAGATTCGCCGCTGCCGGTTGAGGGTGTTTTCGCTGAATCTTGTAGGACCCGCCCCTCGGTGCCGCCCACCGCGGTTTTACGCTCGTACGTACGACGGGTCAGGACAAATTCCGATGGGAAATTATCCTCACGCTCATCGTCGTTTTCGCCTGCTGCACCCTTGTGGAGGCTGGCATAACGGCACCCGTCGATATGCCACGTGCTCGGCGTGTTTTTGAAGTGCGGGGTGCGTTGGTAGTTGACGTTCTTGGCGTTGAACGTGCTCAGCACATTGCCTGCTTCGAAGGCGGCGCGACAGGCATCGTTGGGGCACAGGAAACTGTCCTGGTCGGAATCGTAGGCAGCGGTTTCGTCGAAATTCAGGTCTCGTACGTCATAAATCGACAGCTTGTCATCGAGACTCAGGCTGTAGGCCGTGTCGAATTTCATGGGGCTCGGGTCCGTGAGAGGTTTCGCTATTAATAGCGGGAACCCGCGCAAATATCAGCAAGAACCTGCAACCCGCCGTCCGCTCAGGAAGCACAAGGTTCCGCCTATCGCCGTAAGCATGCCCAAGGCATAGAACATGCTGGTCGGCGCCGCGTGGTCGAAGGGCGCCTGATCGTCGGCATCGTCCCCGTCTACCAGCGCCGCGAAGAATTCGACTACTTCCCGCTGTACGAAGAAAAGGCCCACGCCTACTGCGCCGTAGGACACCCGCTCTTCACCGCGAACGACATTACACCCGAGGTGCTGCGCCAATATGAAGTGGTCAACCATCGGTATGCGATCCATCGCGACAAGACTAATTTCGTCAACTACGACAGCCAATCCGCCTCAGCCTCGCAGGTTGAAGCGGTCGCCATCCTGGTGCTGACCGGCCGGTTTATCGGCTTCCTGCCCGAGCACTACGCCGCATCGCTGGTAAGGGAAGGGCGCCTGCGCGCACTGTGCCCGGAGCACGTCCACCTGAGCACTGCTTTTAACCTGATCCTGCGCCACAACGCGCCGAGAAGCCCTTTGGTAAAAGCCTTCGCCACGGCGCTGGGCGTAGACCTAAAGACGCCGCTCTAAGCCCCGCCAAAGATCAAATGTGGGAGGTGTCGAGCCTCAGCGAGGCAGCGATGGGATCGACTCGGTTCTCCAGCCGATCCCAATTACCCGCATCACCGCTGCAACCGAGCCCGCTTTTTCTTCTTCGCATGAAAATGCCGAAAATGCGCATCCTGTGCCGCCGCCAGCAACTCCCGATCCCCACGCGTATCGCCCCAGGCCCGGAGCCGATACTCCCCCAGGTCCCCATACACCGCCTCAAGCCGCAGCACCTTATTCTCACACCGGCAGTTATTCCCGGTGAGCTTGCCGGTCAACACCCCGTCGACCACCTCAAGCTCCGTGCCGATCAACTTGATCCCCAGTCGATCGGCAAACGGCTGCAACACCAACGCCGGCGACGCCGAACACAGCGTCACCACTGCCCCTGAACCCAACTCCTGCTCCACCGACAACACCCCGGCCGGGCGCATCAATCGCGCCCAATTGCGCTGGCAATACTCCTCGGCCTTCTGCTGCACCCACGTCTTCTCCACCCCGGTCATAAAGGTGCGGATCAACTGCGCCTTCAACTCATCCCGGCTGATCTGCCGCACCAAAAAGCGCAGCCCAGGCACGGCCAGCTTGACCATCCGGCCATAAAACTCGCCGGTGCCAAAGGCAAACTTGAGGAAGGGCACGAAACTGTCGTGGTGGGTGAGGGTGCCGTCGAAGTCAAAGACGGAAAGTACTTTGGCGTCAACGGGGCCGGCTTCGAGCATGTCTGGGTTCACGGGTTGGCCTCGGTCCTATCTAGTATTTTTTTGAGCGTGCATCAGGTGTGACAGCAGGAGTCTACTCCCGTGCCAATCTTCCGACCTTGGCGTAAAGCCCCTCGGTGAAAGCCTCCCGGTCACTCGATCGGTGACAACGCTGATGGCAATTGGGGCACAAGGCTACAGCATTGGTGATGCGATCCGAACCCTTCTGGGCCAGGTGCTTGACGTGATGTACTTCAAGAAATGGCAAACCGTCGACCTCAAACGGCGCGTTAGCGCCGCAGCCTTCGCAGATGCCCTCGGCCTCTTTCAGTACCCAGGCGCGTACCCTTGGGTCGCGAACAAAAGCAGTGCTGACGGTCGAGACCTTCTGCGGCTGGGCAATGCCGTCCGGTAGCTGAGTGAAAGGTTGCTGCTGCAGTTTGGACGCACGGCGGATAAGCGTTTGCTCGTCTGCTGTTTGGGCGGCGTCTTCGGATTCGAATACACCCTGCGCGGCAAGCGCTTGGCGGATGCGTTGTTCCACGCCTGTGCCCACGTTCTTCGCAGGCTTATAGCCTTCGATGCGGTCCCAGCCCATACGCACAAGCACGGTGGAGATATTTTGCATGCGGAACTCGATGGAGCCCTTTGCACGGCCTGCCACCGGTCCTTCGCGCAGGAGGCGGTTTTCGAGGGCTTTATTGAAAGGTTGGCCGTTCTTTTCCCAGGCCAACATCTTTAGGTACGCCTCGACCGCAGCTGCCAGCTCCGCGTCGCTCCAGTCCGTTTTGTCTTTCGTAATGTCCATACAGCCGCCGAGGGTAGAAAACCCTCGGACGATACTGAGTAGCCATTATTGCGTCTACGAAATTTCCTACGCACTGGTAGGATTTAGAGGTCAGCTACTTTGGTAAATTCGTTGCTTTGTATGGAGAATCTTTAGTGAGCTCGCATAAAAAAGCCCTGAACAAGTCAGGGCTTCTTGGTGTTGCTGTGCTAAGGAATCAATCCCAGCTCAACGCCCCACCCGTCTGGTACTCGATGACACGAGTCTCAAAGAAATTCTTCTCTTTCTTCAAGTCCATAATCTCGCTCATCCAAGGGAACGGGTTAGTCGTCCCCGGATACTCTTCCTTCAAACCAATCTGCGACAGACGACGGTTAGCGATGAACTTGAGGTAATCCTCCATCATCGCCGCGTTCATGCCCAGCACCCCACGCGGCATGGTATCCCGCGCATATTCAATCTCCAGCTGAGTCCCCTGCAGGATCATCTGGGTCGCTTCTTCCTTCATCTCGGCATCCCACAGGTGTGGGTTTTCGATTTTGATCTGGTTGATCACGTCGATGCCGAAGTTCAGGTGCATCGACTCATCGCGCAGGATGTACTGGAACTGTTCCGCCACGCCGGTCATTTTGTTGCGGCGGCCCATGGACAGGATCTGGGTGAAGCCGCAGTAGAAGAAGATGCCTTCCAGCACGCAGTAGTAAGCGACCAGGTTGCGCAGCAGTTCCTTGTCGGTGTCGACGGTGCCGGTTTCGAACTTCGGATCGGAGATCGAGCGGGTGTATTTCAGGCCCCAGGCTGCCTTTTTGGCGACCGATGGAATCTCGTGGTACATGTTGAAGATCTCGCCTTCATCCATGGCCAACGATTCGATGCAGTACTGGTAGGCGTGGGTGTGGATCGCTTCTTCGAAGGCCTGGCGCAGGATGTACTGGCGGCACTCCGGGTTGGTGATCAGGCGGTACACGGCCAGGACCAGGTTATTGGCGACCAGGGAGTCGGCGGTGGAGAAGAAGCCGAGGTTGCGCATGACGATGCGGCGTTCGTCGTCGGTCAGGCCTTCGGGGTTTTTCCACAGGGCGATGTCGGCGGTCATGTTGACCTCTTGCGGCATCCAGTGGTTGGCGCAGCCGTCGAGGTACTTCTGCCAGGCCCAGTCGTACTTGAAGGGCACGAGTTGGTTGAGGTCGGCGCGGCAGTTGATCATGCGCTTTTCGTCAACGGCGACGCGGGCGGAGGCGCCTTCGAGTTCGGCGAGGCCTTCGGCGACGTCGAGTTTGTCCAGGGCAGCCTTGGCGCGCACGATGGCGGCAGAGTCACTGGCGGTGACGGCGCGGGCTTCGATGGCGGCAGCGGCGCCGGCACCGTCGAGGCGGTCCATGTTGGCTTCGGTGGCGTGGCCGGCGTTGGCGCCTTTGGTGGCTACTTCGCCGTCTTCTTCTTTGTCGAATTCGTCCCAGCTCAGCATGACGTGTCGTCTCCTGCGTGAGGGCTCAAAGGTGCCCGTGTGAAACCGGATGGTTGGGTGTTCACACGGCCCCAGGGCCCGGTGGATCTTAAGGAATCGTTTGTTGCAACAGCTCGCGCAGGCAAATAAACGGAATTGGGTAACGGGTGCTCTGCGTGAGGCTTGAGGGGCGGAGCGACAGGTGCATGCTCCCGCGCGGGCTCAAGGTCTGGCTCTTCGTCCCAGTGTAAAGGGATATTGCAGGCCCGATTTACCCGCGCATTATAGGGAAAAATTCGGCTTTGTGTTGCGGCGGATGGTCTCGGATCAGAGACAAAAAGGCGGCTATTTGAGCCAGAGTGAGGGTTTGCGGGGGGTTGATGGGGTAGGAAATTTTTGACGGGCGGTGGGCTATTTATCGTGGGGGGGAGAGGAGGGCTTTTTGAGGGCAGGAAGGGAGGGCCTGGGCTGAGTGACGACCGCTATCTGGAGCAAGCCCCTTCCACCTTTACCGCGTGTCGTGCCTGGGGCCGGTTCTTTGCCGCAAGAACGATTTCTTGCGGCGAATAAGATCCGGGTCTGTTCCAACTAACGAAGTTGTTATCCGTTAGAGCAACCATTACCCATGACATGGTAATTAAGGATATGACGCTGACCTTGGGAATCTTCATATTCCATCTTCACCGGTACAACTTCGCAAACTTCCGGAATCGTGCTCATGGACAATACTTTGGCCACATCCAGCTTGGTGCTGTAGGTGTAATCCTCAACAATCGGGGCGTTCTGGCCGGCCAGCTCGGTCGGGGCCTCGTCGGCCAGGGCGGCGGTGGCGCACAAGCTGCTGAGGGCCATAACTACGAGAGCTTTCATTTCTTTACTTACCTTCTTCAGGGCGAAAGGGGCCACGGGGCCCTTGTGAGGCCACGTGTGTAACTTAGGGTTGGTTAGTTCGGATTAACGTGCCTTCGTGGGGGCTGTTACGTTGTTAATCACTGTTGTGTTAATCACAATGCCTTGGTTGGCGGAAGTGATTCTAGGCCTGCGGGTTATATTCATATACCCGTGCTTTTGATAAAGACTATTGGCGGTTTTTGTAACAATCCCGTGGTAAAGGTTTTTTCACCTACCCGCAAAGCCCCGCAGGCTGCGGGCCAGAGCGGCAAACGGGGATAGCAGGGCATTTTGTAGGGTCTTGTTACTACCATCGTCGAATGGTTCTATAGGCTCACCCCGGATACAACTGGGTCATACAACAACAACTATGTCACCGAGGTAAGAAAGATGAGTGCGGCTTCCCTGTACCCCGTTCGCCCCGAAGTAGCAGCCAACACGCTGACCGACGAGGCAACCTACAAGGCCATGTACCAGCAGTCGGTGGTCAACCCCGACGGTTTCTGGCGCGAGCAAGCCAAGCGCCTTGACTGGGTCAAGCCTTTCACCGCGGTGAAGCAGACCTCTTTCGACGATCACCATGTCGACATCAAGTGGTTCGCCGATGGCACCCTGAACGTTTCCTACAACTGCCTGGACCGTCACCTCGCCGAGCGCGGCGACCAGGCGGCGATCATCTGGGAGGGCGATGACCCGGCCGAGAGCCGCACCATCACCTACCGCGAGCTGCACGAAGAAGTCTGCAAGTTCGCCAACGCCCTGCGCGGCCAGGATGTGCACCGCGGCGACGTGGTGACTATCTATATGCCGATGATCCCCGAAGCCGTGGTCGCCATGCTGGCGTGTACCCGCATCGGCGCGATCCATTCCGTGGTGTTTGGCGGTTTCTCGCCGGAGGCCCTGGCCGGTCGCATCATCGACTGTAAGTCGAAGGTGGTGATCACTGCCGATGAAGGCATTCGCGCTGGTAAGAAAATTCCGCTGAAGGCCAACGTCGACGACGCGCTGACCAACCCGGAAACCAGCAGCATCCAGAAGGTCATTGTGTGCAAGCGCACCAATGGTTCGATCAAGTGGAACCAGCATCGCGACATCTGGTACGAAGACCTGATGAAAGTGGCGGGCACCGTGTGTGCGCCAAAAGAGATGGGCGCCGAAGAAGCACTGTTCATCCTCTACACCTCCGGTTCCACCGGCAAGCCTAAAGGCGTGCAGCACACCACCGGCGGCTACCTGTTGTACGCAGCCCTGACCCACGAGCGCGTATTCGACTACCGCCCGGGCGAAGTCTACTGGTGCACCGCCGACGTCGGCTGGGTCACCGGCCACACGTATATTGTCTACGGCCCGCTGGCCAATGGCGCGACCACCTTGCTGTTCGAAGGCGTGCCGAACTACCCGGACATCACCCGGGTGGGCAAGATCGTCGACAAGCACAAGGTCAATATCCTCTACACCGCCCCGACCGCGATCCGCGCGATGATGGCTTCCGGCACCGCCGCCTGCGAAGGCGTGGATGGCAGCAGCCTGCGCCTGTTGGGGTCGGTGGGTGAGCCGATCAACCCGGAAGCGTGGGACTGGTACTACAAGAACGTCGGCCAATCCCGTTGCCCGATCGTCGACACCTGGTGGCAGACCGAAACCGGCGCCACCCTGATGAGCCCGCTGCCGGGTGCCCATGCACTCAAGCCGGGTTCTGCCGCACGGCCGTTCTTCGGTGTGGTGCCGGCGCTGGTGGACAACCTGGGCAACATCATCGAAGGCGCCGCCGAAGGCAACCTGGTGATTCTCGACTCGTGGCCAGGCCAGGCCCGTACCCTGTACGGCGACCATGACCGTTTTGTCGACACGTACTTCAAGACCTTCCGTGGCATGTACTTCACCGGTGACGGCGCCCGTCGCGATGAAGATGGTTACTGGTGGATCACCGGCCGTGTGGATGACGTGTTGAACGTATCCGGCCACCGCATGGGCACCGCCGAGATCGAAAGCGCCATGGTTGCCCACCCTAAAGTCGCCGAAGCGGCGGTGGTGGGTGTGCCCCACGACATCAAGGGCCAGGGCATCTATGTGTACGTGACCCTGAAGAATGGCGAAGAACCCACCGAAGCCCTGCGCCTGGAGCTGAAGAACTGGGTGCGCAAGGAAATCGGGCCGATTGCCTCGCCGGACGTGATCCAGTGGGCACCGGGCTTGCCGAAGACGCGCTCGGGGAAAATCATGCGGCGTATCCTGCGCAAGATTGCCACGGCCGAGTACGACGGCTTGGGCGATATTTCCACCCTGGCGGACCCAGGCGTAGTGGCGCATTTAATTGAGACCCACAAGACCATGAACGTCGCGTAAGGCGGGGTAGGTGGGAAAGAGCCCCATTCGGTGTATGCCGAGTGGGGCTTTTTTGTGGTTTCTCAAAACCACTGGAGATCCCCTCCCACATTTGGATTTCATTCCAAGGTGGGTATGGGGGAGGGTCTGACAGATCCGCATGACCACCAGTCAAATAAATATCGGTTTTTTGCGTAGGAGGTTTCTGAATGTTACCGAGTGGCACAAATGTGTAACCCACCGCCCAAACATGAGGCAAAGGGCTACGCTTATGCCCCCAAAAACCGCGCTTTAGACACCCCCGGCAATAAGATTAAACGCCACACTTGCCGTGCTAGAAGGGTTTGCGAATAATAGGCCCGCAATTTGCAGCATCAACAGGTTTAATATCTTTTGTCTCTGCATAAAATTCAGAGGCTGTCAATGTGCTGGAACCGCTTTCTCAGTGCTTCTGTAAATTGTTGTCGCATTGAGGAAATATCGGCTTCCGGCCTGTCGTTAGAATGCCGATCACTCGCTCGTCGTCGCATGCAGTCACTCGCGTAGGACGCAGCACCGCTATTCGGTTTCACTCAGTCGCATCGTGGGCCATGGCTCATACTGCTGTTTTGCCCTATACCGATGGAGTCCCAAGATGAAGAAACTCGTGCTGTTGGGCGCCCTGGCGCTGTCCGTGTTGTCCATGCAGGCTTTCGCTGAAGGCAAGCCTCTGAAAATTGGTATCGAAGCGGCTTACCCTCCGTTTGCCTCGAAGGCGCCGGATGGCAGCATCGTCGGTTTTGACTACGACATCGGCAACGCCTTGTGCGAAGAGATGAAGGTCAAGTGCACTTGGGTCGAGCAAGAGTTCGACGGCCTGATCCCGGCTTTGAAAGTGCGCAAGATCGACGCGATCCTGTCGTCCATGTCCATCACTGAAGACCGCAAGAAGTCCGTGGACTTCACCAACCGCTACTACCTGACCCCAGCGCGCCTGGTGTTGAAGGAAGGCTCTGCGGTCAGCGACAGCCTGGATGAGCTCAAAGGCAAGAAGATCGGCGTACAGCGCGGTTCGATCCACGACCGTTTCGCCAAGGAAGTCCTGGCACCTAAAGGCGCCACCGTTGTTCCTTACAGTTCGCAGAACGAAATCTACCTCGACGTGGAAGCCGGTCGCCTCGACGGTACCGTGGCCGACGCCACCCTGTTGCAGGAAGGTTTCCTCGATACGCCTGCCGGTAAAGGCTATGCGTTCACCGGCCCGGCGTTCACCGACGTCAAGTACTTCGGCGACGGCGTAGGCATCGCCGTGCGCAAAGGCGACAAGGAAAACCTGGACCGTATCAACGCTGCCATCGCCGCGATCCGTGCCAATGGCAAGTACAAAGAAATCGAGAAAAAGTACTTCAACTTCGATATTTACGGCCCTGAAGCCAAGTAAGTACTCGCAGCTGTCTGTCCTGAAATGGCGCAAGCAACAGAATTCCTGCGGTTTGCGCCATTTTTTCATCCCCCTTTTCGAGGACCTGAATCATGTTGAAAGGCTACGGGGCCGTCATCCTCGATGGCGCATGGTTGACGCTTCAGCTCGCCTTGTCGTCCATGGCCTTGGCCATTGTTCTGGGTCTGATCGGGGTCGCGTTACGCCTGTCGCCGGTGCGCTGGTTGGCCTGGCTGGGTGACTTGTACTCCACGGTGATCCGCGGGATCCCCGACCTGGTGCTGATCCTGCTGATTTTCTACGGTGGTCAGGACCTGCTTAACCGCGTCGCGCCGATGCTCGGCTATGACGACTATATCGACTTGAACCCCTTGGCCGCCGGCATCGGCACCCTGGGTTTCATCTTTGGCGCCTACCTGTCGGAAACCTTCCGTGGCGCCTTCATGGCCATCCCCAAGGGCCAGGCCGAAGCCGGCCTTGCGTATGGCATGAGCAGCTTCCAGGTGTTTTTCCGGGTGATGGTGCCGCAGATGATCCGGCTGGCGATCCCCGGGTTTACCAACAACTGGCTGGTACTCACCAAGGCCACCGCGCTGATCTCGGTGGTGGGCCTGCAAGACATGATGTTCAAGGCCAAGCAGGCGGCTGATGCCACCCGCGAGCCTTTTACCTTCTTCCTCGCAGTGGCGGCGATGTACCTGGTGATCACCAGCGTGTCGTTGCTGGCCTTGCGTCATCTTGAGAAGCGCTACTCGGTAGGCGTAAGGGCGGCTGATCTATGATCTTCGACTACAACGTCATCTGGGAGGCCATGCCGCTGTACCTTGGCGGCCTGCTGACCACCCTGAAATTGCTCGCCATCTCGCTGTTCTTCGGCCTGCTCGCCGCCTTGCCCCTGGGCTTGATGCGTGTGTCCAAGCAACCGGTCGTCAACGGCGTGGCCTGGCTCTACACCTACGTGATCCGCGGCACGCCGATGCTGGTGCAGCTGTTCCTGATCTACTACGGCCTGGCGCAGTTCGAAGCGGTGCGCGAGAGCTTCCTGTGGCCGCTGCTGTCCAGCGCGACCTTCTGCGCGTGCCTGGCCTTTGCGATCAACACCAGCGCCTACACCGCCGAGATCATTGCCGGTAGCCTCAAGGCCACCCCCAATGGCGAGATCGAAGCGGCCAAGGCCATGGGCATGTCGCGCTACAAGCTGTACCGCCGCATTCTGCTGCCGTCGGCCCTGCGCCGCGCGCTGCCGCAGTACAGCAACGAAGTGATCATGATGCTGCAGACCACCAGTCTTGCTTCCATCGTCACCCTGATCGACATCACCGGTGCCGCGCGCACGGTGAACGCGCAGTTCTACCTGCCGTTCGAAGCCTACATCACCGCCGGCGTGTTCTACCTGTGCCTGACCTTTATCCTGGTACGCCTGTTCAAGTTGGCCGAGCGCCGCTGGCTGAGCTACCTGGCTCCACGGAAGCACTGATATGGAACGTATCGATCACCTGTTGCCCTGGGGCCACCTGGGCTGCGAGCGCCAACTGAGCGTGTTCCGTTTTGGCAGCGGCGAGCGCAAGGCCTATATCCAGGCCAGCCTGCACGCCGATGAATTGCCCGGCATGCGCGCCGCGTGGGAGCTGAAAAAACGCCTCACCGAACTTGAAGCGCAAGGTGCCCTCAACGGCGTGATCGAACTGGTGCCGGTGGCCAACCCGATGGGTCTGGGCCAGCTGCTGCAAGGCAGCCACCAGGGCCGTTTCGAGGTGGGCAGCGGCAAGAATTTCAACCGCGATTTCGTTGAGTTGAGCGAGCCGGTGGCCGAGCTGCTCACAGGCAAGCTGGGGGATGACCCTCACGCCAACGTGCGTATGATTCGCCAGGCGATGGCCGATGTGCTCAACGCATTGCCTGAGCCGAGCAGCCAGTTGCAAGGCATGCAGCGCATCCTGCTGAGCCATGCGTGCAGCGCCGACATCGTCCTCGACCTGCACTGCGACGCCGAAGCCGCGCTGCACATGTACGCGCTGCCCCAGCACTGGCCGCAGTGGCGTTCGTTGTCGGCGCACTTGAATGTGACCGTCGGTTTGCTCGCGGAAGATTCCGGTGGCAGCTCGTTCGATGAGGCCTGCTCGTTGCCGTGGCTGCGTCTGTCCCGCGCCTTCCCCGACGCGCAGGTCCCGCTGGCCTGCCTGGCGACGACGCTGGAGTTGGGCGGTCAAGCGGACACCGGCCGTGACGAAGCGATCTTCCACGCCGAAGGCATCCTCGCGTTTCTCGCCGAACAAGGCCTGATCAAGGGTGAATGGCCGGCGCCGCAACACGAGCCGTGCGAAGGCGTGCCCTTCGAAGGCACCGAATTGCTGTTCGCGCCCCATGCCGGGGTGATCAGTTACCTGCGTAAAGCCGGAGACTGGATCGAGAAGGGCGAGCCGATTTTTGAAGTGATTGATCCCCTGGAAGACCGCGTGAGCATTATCTGCGCGGGCACCTCGGGGGTGTTGTTTGCCGTTGAACGGCTACGTTATGCCCAAGCGGGTTTCTGGCTGGCCAAGGTGGCGGGGCGCGAAGCGCTGCGTCACGGGCGCTTGCTCAACGACTGACCACCTGTTTTTGTGAGAACCGACCGCATGTACAAACTTGAAGTCCAAGACCTGCATAAACGCTATGGCAGTCATGAAGTGCTCAAAGGCGTGTCCCTGGCCGCCGCGGCCGGTGATGTGATCAGCATCATCGGTTCCAGTGGTTCGGGCAAAAGTACCTTTTTGCGCTGCATCAACCTGCTGGAGCAACCCCACGCAGGCAAGATCCTGCTCAATAACGAAGAGCTGAAACTGGTGGCCAACAAGGACGGCGCCATGAAGGCCGCCGACCCTAAGCAGCTGCAGCGCATGCGCTCGCGCCTGTCGATGGTGTTCCAGCATTTCAACCTGTGGTCGCACATGACCGCCCTTGAAAATGTAATGGAAGCGCCGGTGCACGTGCTGGGCATGTCGAAAAAAGACGCCCGTGAAAAGGCCGAGCACTACTTGGCCAAGGTTGGCGTGGGCCATCGCAAGGATGCGTTCCCGGGTCATATGTCCGGTGGCGAGCAGCAGCGTGTGGCGATTGCCCGTGCCCTGGCGATGGAACCGGAGGTGATGCTGTTCGACGAACCCACCTCGGCCCTCGACCCCGAGTTGGTGGGCGAAGTGCTCAAGGTGATGCAGGACCTGGCCCAGGAAGGCCGCACCATGGTGGTGGTGACCCACGAAATGGGTTTTGCCCGTGAAGTGTCGAACCAGCTGGTGTTCTTGCACAAAGGCATCGTGGAAGAGCGTGGCAACCCGCGGGAAGTGCTGGTCAACCCGCAGTCCGAGCGGTTGCAGCAGTTCCTGTCCGGCAGCTTGAAATAGTCCCTTGCTGCTGAAGTTGCTTTTATGTGGGAGGGGGGCAAGCTCCCTCCCACATTAGATCTCCACATTGGATCTTTATCGTTTTTAAGCTTTGTGTTGGTTTACGGGCTAGCATTGGCCTTTGTCTTCATTACCGTTCTTCGCTTCGGATAGCACTCCATGACCGCCCACAAAATTGGTTTCCTGATTTGGCCCAGCACAAAAGCACTCACGCTTGCGCTGGCTGAGGAGGCCTTGCGCGTTGCTCAGCGGGTGCATCCGGACGTGGTCTACGAGCTGTCGTTTTTGCTCGCCGAGCCGGCCACCGAAGGCGCCTGGCAACTGCCGGGCGAACCGTGGGCCGGCAAGCTGGAAGGCTTCCAGAAACTGTTCCTGCTGGCGGACGAGCCGCCTGCCGTGATCGCCTCGCAACTGAGCACCGCCCTCAAGCAACTGGTGCGGGCCGGTTGTGTGATCGGTGGTTTGTCGGCCGGTGTGTACCCGTTGGCCCAACTCGGCCTGCTCGACGGCTACCGCGCCGCCGTGCACTGGCGTTGGCAGGATGATTTTGCCGAGCGTTTCCCCAAGGTCATCGCCACCAGCCATCTGTTCGACTGGGACCGTGATCGCCTGACCGCCTGCGGCGGCATGTCGGTACTCGACCTGCTGCTGGCGGTACTGGCCCGTGACCACGGTGCCGAGCTGGCCGGTGCGGTCTCCGAAGAACTGGTGGTCGAGCGCATCCGCGAAGGCGGCGAGCGCCAGCGCATTCCGCTGCAAAACCGCCTGGGCTCCAGCCATCCGAAGCTGACCCAGGCAGTGTTGCTGATGGAAGCCAATATCGAAGAGCCCCTGACCACCGATGAAATCGCCCAGCACGTGTGCGTGTCGCGACGACAATTGGAACGGATCTTCAAGCAGTACCTCAATCGCGTCCCCAGCCAGTACTACCTGGAACTGCGCCTGAACAAGGCCCGCCAGATGCTCATGCAAACCAGCAAGTCGATCATCCAGATCGGCTTGTCCTGCGGCTTCTCCTCGGGGCCGCATTTCTCCAGCGCCTACCGCAACTTCTTTGGCGCCACCCCTCGCGAAGACCGCAACCAGCGGCGCAGCAGCAGCCCGTTCGAACTCTCGTCGGTGCCCTCCGAGCGCGGTTGAAGTGTGCACGCTCGACGTGATGTGTCGCGCCCATTGAGCCACTGCTCTGCAGACTGCCGAAAACCCCAGTATCCGTTTAAACTGCGCCATTGCGACGCTATTTGTCGCATTGGCGTAAACCCGCGTAAAACGGGGGTTGGCGCTATAAGAAGTTGTCGCTTGGCGGCAAGGCCGCGCTGAAAACTGTCCTTACAATCCCTGCATCGCCCGCCAGTTCCAGGCAGGCGTTCCTCTTCAGGAGACTCCGATGTCCGTTGAGCAAGCCCCGGTGCAACGTGCCGATTTCGACCAGGTCATGGTGCCCAACTACGCACCTGCCGCATTCATCCCCGTGCGTGGCGCTGGCTCCCGCGTGTGGGACCAGGCGGGTCGCGAGCTGATCGACTTTGCCGGCGGCATCGCGGTCAACGTATTGGGCCACGCCCACCCGGTGCTGGTCGGTGCGCTGACCGAACAGGCCAACAAGCTGTGGCACGTCTCCAACGTCTTCACCAACGAGCCGGCCCTGCGCCTGGCCCATAAGCTGATCGACGCCACGTTTGCCGAGCGCGTGTTCTTCTGCAACTCCGGCGCCGAAGCCAACGAGGCCGCGTTCAAGCTGGCCCGCCGTGTGGCGTTCGACCGTTTCGGTACCGAGAAGTACGAGATCATTGCCGCGCTGAACAGCTTCCACGGCCGTACCCTGTTCACCGTTAACGTCGGTGGCCAGTCGAAGTACTCCGATGGTTTCGGGCCGAAAATCACCGGTATCACCCATGTCCCTTATAACGACCTCGACGCGTTGAAAGCCGCCGTGTCGGACAAGACCTGCGCCGTGGTGCTGGAACCGATCCAGGGCGAAGGCGGCGTACTGCCGGCCGAACTGGCTTACCTGCAAGGTGCCCGTGAACTGTGCGACGCCAACAACGCGCTGCTGGTGTTCGACGAAGTGCAGACCGGCATGGGCCGCAGCGGCCATCTGTTCGCCTACCAGCACTACGGCGTGGTGCCCGACATCCTCACCAGCGCCAAGAGCCTGGGCGGCGGTTTCCCGATCGCGGCGATGCTCACCCGCGAAGACCTGGCCAAGCACCTGGTGGTCGGCACTCACGGCACCACCTACGGCGGCAACCCGCTGGCCTGTGCGGTGGCCGAAGCGGTCATCGACGTGATCAACACCCCAGAGGTGCTGGCCGGCGTCAACGCCAAGCACGACCTGTTCAAGGCGCGCCTGGAGCAGATCGGCAAGCAGTACGGCATCTTCACCGAAGTGCGCGGCATGGGCCTGTTGATCGGTTGCGTACTGAGCGATGCGTTCAAAGGCAAGGCCAAGGACGTGTTCAACGCGGCCGAGAAAGAAAACCTGATGATCCTGCAAGCCGGCCCGGACGTGGTGCGTTTTGCGCCGAGCCTGGTGGTGGAAGACGCGGACATCAACGAAGGCCTGGATCGCTTCGAGCGTGCGGTAAAAACGCTGACCCAAGCCTGATACATAGCTATCTGCCGGACCGGATCAAATGTGGGAGGGGGCTTGCCCCCGATAGCAATCTGTCAGTTGATACATCCGGTGACTGATACACCGCTATCGGGGGCAAGCCCCCTCCCACATTGGAATATGGTTATTCCAGATATGCCCGGTAATTTTCCCCTGTGAGTTCTAGAGTTAAGGAGTGACACCATGCTGGTGATGCGCCCCGCGCAAATGGCTGATCTGGGCGAGGTACAGCGTCTGGCTGCGGACAGCCCGATTGGTGTCACCTCCTTGCCGGATGATGTGGAACGCCTGAGCGACAAGATCGCCGCCAGCGAAGCGTCCTTCGCGGCCGAGGTGAGTTTCAACGGTGAAGAAAGCTATTTCTTCGTGCTCGAAGACACCGAGACCGGCAAGCTCGTGGGCTGCTCGGCCATTGTCGCCTCGGCCGGTTATTCGGAGCCTTTCTACAGTTTTCGTAACGAGACCTTCGTGCACGCCTCCCGCGAGCTGAAGATCCACAACAAGATTCACGTGCTTTCCCAGTGCCACGATCTCACCGGCAACAGCCTGCTCACCAGCTTTTATGTGGTGCCGGAGTTGGTCGGTTCGCCGTGGTCGGAACTCAATTCCCGTGGCCGCCTGTTGTTCGTCGCCAGCCACCCCGAGCGCTTTGCCGACTCGGTGGTGACCGAGATTGTCGGCTACAGCGACGAGAACGGTGATTCACCGTTCTGGGACGCCATAGGCCGCAACTTCTTCGACCTCAACTACGCCGCCGCCGAGCGCCTGTGCGGGCTGAAAAGCCGTACGTTCCTCGCCGAGCTGATGCCTCATTACCCGATCTACGTGCCGTTGTTGCCGGACGAAGCCCAGGAAGCCATGGGCCAGGTGCACCCCCGTGCACAGATCACCTTCGACATCCTGATGCGCGAAGGCTTCGAGACTGACCACTACATCGACATCTTCGACGGCGGTCCGACGCTGCACGCACGGGTCTCGGGCATTCGCTCGATCGCCCAGAGCCGCGTGGTACCGGTGAAGATCGGCGAGATGGTCAAGGGTGTCGGCCGCCAGTACCTGGTGAGCAACGCGCAGTTGCAGGATTACCGCGCGGTCATGCTGGAGCTGGACTACGCGCCCGGCAAGCCGGTGACCCTGGACCTGGCAGCGGCCGAGGCGCTGGGCGTTGGCGAAGGCGCGAGTGTGCGACTGGTAGCGGTATAAACAGAGTTTCGCGGGTGGCTGGCAGCAGCGGCCCGTCTGAGGAGATAGCATGATCGTTCGTCCCGTACGCAGCAGCGATTTACCGGCCCTGATTGATCTGGCGCGCAGCACCGGCACCGGCCTCACCACCTTACCGGCCAACGAAGAGCGCTTGACCCACCGGGTTGGCTGGGCCGAAAAAACCTTTCGCGGCGACGCCGGGCGCGGAGATGCCGACTACCTGTTCGTGCTGGAAAACGACGAAGGCCGCGTGGTGGGGATTTCCGCCATCGCCGGTGCTGTCGGCCTGCGCGAGCCCTGGTACAACTTCCGGGTCGGCCTGACGGTCAGCGCCTCCCAGGAGCTGAATATCTACCGTGAGATTCCGACGCTGTTCTTGGCCAACGACCTCACCGGCAATTCCGAGCTGTGCTCGTTGTTCCTGCATGCCGATTACCGCAACGGCCTCAACGGCCGCATGCTGGCCAAGGCGCGCCTGCTGTTTATCGCCGAGTTCCCGCAGCTGTTTGGCAACAAGATCATCGCCGAGATGCGTGGCGTGTCCAACGATGCCGGGCGTTCGCCGTTCTGGGAAAGCCTGGGTCGGCACTTCTTCAAGATGGAGTTCAGCCAGGCCGACTACCTGACCGGCGTGGGCAACAAGGCGTTTATCGCTGAGCTGATGCCCAAGTTTCCGTTGTACAGCTGCTTCCTCTCCGAAGACGCGCGCAACGTGATCGGCAAGGTCCACCCGGACACCGAGCCGGCGCTGAGCATGCTCAAGAGCGAAGGCTTCAGCTACCAGGGCTATGTCGATATTTTCGACGCCGGCCCGGCGGTGGAGTGCGAGACCGCCAAGATCCGTGCGGTGCGCGACAGCCAGTCGCTGGTGTTGGCCATCGGCACACCGGGGGACGACGCCACGCCGTTCCTGATCCATAACCGCAAACGCGAAGATTGCCGCATCACCGCCGCCCCGGCGCGCCTGGCGGCAGGCACGCTGGTGGTCGACCCGCAAACCGCCAAGCGTCTGCAACTGGTGGCGGGTGATCAAGTGCGTGCCGTACCGTTGTCCGCTGCTCGGGAGTCGAAATAATGAATTCGCTGTATATCGCAGGTAGCTGGCTGGCTGGCCAGGGTGAACTGTTTGAATCGCGTAACCCGGTGACCCAGCAGGTGCTGTGGGCCGGTAATGGCGCCACGGTCGAGCAGGTCGAGTCGGCCGTGCAGGCCGCGCGCCAGGCGTTCCCGGCCTGGGCCCGGCGCCCACTGGAAGAACGCATCAGCGTGCTGGAAGCCTTCGCTGCGACCCTGAAAAGCCGCGCCGATGAAATCGCCCGCTGCATCGGCGAAGAGACCGGCAAGCCGCTGTGGGAGTCGGCCACCGAAGTCACCAGCATGGCCAACAAGATTGCGATCTCGGTGCAAAGCTACCGCGAGCGTACCGGCGAGAAGAGCGGCCCCCTGGGCGACGCCACCGCCGTATTGCGCCACAAACCCCACGGCGTGGTGGCGGTGTTTGGTCCTTACAACTTCCCGGGTCACCTGCCCAACGGGCATATCGTCCCGGCGTTGCTGGCGGGTAACACCGTGCTGTTCAAACCCAGCGAGCTGACCCCGAAAGTCGCCGAGCTGACCGTGCAATGCTGGATCGACGCCGGTTTGCCGGCAGGCGTGTTGAACCTGCTGCAAGGTGCGCGGGAAACCGGCATTGCGTTGGCGGCTAACCCAGGTATCGACGGCTTGTTCTTCACCGGTTCGAGCCGTACCGGCAACCATCTGCACCAGCAGTTCTCCGGGCGCCCGGACAAGATCCTGGCCCTGGAAATGGGCGGCAACAACCCACTGGTGGTGGACGAAGTGGCCGACGTGGACGCGGCGGTCTACACCATCATCCAATCGGCGTTTATCTCTGCGGGCCAGCGTTGCACCTGTGCCCGTCGCTTGCTGGTGCCGGAAGGCGCCTGGGGCGATGCGTTGCTGGCGCGGCTGGTGGCGGTGAGCGCGACGATTGAAGTCGGCGCGTTTGACCAGCAACCGCCGCCGTTCATGGGCTCGGTGATTTCCCTGGCAGCGGCGAAAGCCTTGATGGACGCTCAGGAGCTGATGTTGGCCAATGGCGCCGTGGCGCTGTTGGAGATGACCCAGCCACAGGACCAGGCCGCCTTGCTGACCCCCGGCATCATCGACGTGACCGGTGTGACCGAGCGCGAAGACGAAGAGCTGTTCGGCCCGCTGTTGCAGGTGATCCGCTACGCTGATTTCGCGGCGGCGATTGCCGAAGCCAACAACACCCAGTACGGCCTGGCCGCTGGCCTGTTGTCCGATTCCGAAGCGCGTTACCAGCAGTTCTGGCTGGAAAGCCGTGCCGGCATCGTCAACTGGAACAAACAGCTGACCGGCGCCGCCAGCACCGCGCCGTTTGGTGGGGTCGGGGCCTCGGGTAACCATCGCGCCAGTGCGTATTATGCGGCGGATTATTGTGCGTACCCGGTGGCGTCGTTGGAGACCCCGAGCCTGGTGGTGCCTGCCACGCTAACCCCCGGCATTACGCTGATCTAAATGTGGGAGGGGGCTTGCTCCCGATGGCGGTGTGTCAGTCACCTGATTGATCAACTGACAGACTGCTATCGGGAGCAAGCCCCCCCACACTGGATTTGTGGTGTGTTGAAGACTTTTGATGCCTATAAAAACAGATGTTCGTGGAGCCTCGCCGATGAAATCCTATGAAGTCAATTTTGACGGTCTAGTGGGGCCGACCCATAACTACGGCGGTTTGTCCTTCGGCAACGTCGCGTCCCAGAGCAACAGCCAGCAGCATTCCAACCCCAAGGAAGCGGCGTTGCAGGGCCTGCAGAAAATGAAAGCCCTGATGGACATGGGCTTTGTGCAAGGCGTGCTCGCGCCCCAGGAGCGTCCGGACGTAGCGGCGTTGCGCAACCTCGGTTTCAGCGGCACCGACGCCCAGGTCATCCAGCAGGCGGCCAAGCAGGCCATGCCGTTGTTGGTAGCCAGCTGCTCGGCATCGAGCATGTGGGTGGCCAACGCCGCCACCGTCAGCCCCAGCGCCGACACGGCAGATGGCCGCGTGCATTTCACCGCCGCCAACCTCAACTGCAAATACCACCGCAGCATCGAACACCCGACCACCAGCCGCGTGCTGGGGGCGATGTTTGCCGACCAGAAACACTTTGCCCATCACGCCGCGTTGCCGGCGGTGGCGCAGTTCGGCGACGAAGGCGCGGCCAACCACACGCGTTTCTGCCGGGAGTATGGCGAAGCGGGCGTGGAGTTTTTCGTGTTCGGGCGCAGCGCGTTCGACCCTCGTTACCCGGCCCCGCAGAAGTACCCGGCGCGCCAGACCCTCGAAGCCTCCCAGGCGGTCGCCCGCCTGCACGGCCTGAAGGATGAAGGCGTGGTCTACGCCCAGCAGAACCCGGCGGTGATCGATGCCGGCGTGTTCCACAACGACGTGATCGCGGTGGGCAACGGCGAGGTGCTGTTCTATCACGAGGACGCATTCCTCCATACCGAACAGATGCTGGCCGAGTTGCAGGGCAAGTTGGGCAAGCTGGGCGGCAACTTCCAGTCGGTGTGTGTGCCGCGTGCCCAGGTCAGCGTCGAGGACGCGGTACGTTCCTACCTGTTCAACAGCCAGTTGCTGACCCGTGCCGACGGCTCGATGCTGCTGATCGTGCCGGAAGAATGCCGCGCCAACGAGCGCGTGTGGCAGTACCTGCAAGGCCTGACGGCCTCCGCTGGGCTGATCCGCGAAGTAAAAGTCTTCGACCTCAAGCAAAGCATGCAGAACGGCGGCGGCCCGGCCTGCCTGCGCTTGCGCGTGGCCCTGAACGAAACCGAGCTGGCAGCGGTGAACCCAGGGGTTATCATGACCGCGCCGTTGTACGACACACTGACCCAATGGGTCGACAAGCACTACCGCGACAGCCTGCGCGAAACCGACCTGGCTGACCCGCAATTGCTGCTTGAGTGCCGGACGGCACTGGATGAACTGACGCGAATCCTTAAACTGGGCTCGGTTTATCCTTTCCAGATCAATTAACGCCACCTCTTTTACACCCTATGGCTGAGAATTATTTATGACCACCGACACCCTGCAACTGATCCTTGAAGACACCGACGGCACCCAGCTGGAAACCTCCTGCACCCGCGTCGCGGTGGTCTGGCAGGGTAAGGAAATCTGGATCCAGCACGACGGCCGTGGCCAGCTGCTGATCGGTGTGGACGTGGAAGAAGGCGACTCCGAATACGCCAACCTGTTGATGCGCCCACTGGCCACCAACCTGATGAGCCTGCAACTGGAAATGGAACCGGCCGACGTTGAAGGTGATGACGACGATCACGTCCACGGCCCAGGCTGCAACCACTAAGGAAGCTGCTTATGCTCGCCCTTGGCAAACTGCTTGAACTGACCCTCGCCGGTCGCGAACCGGCGCAAAAAATTCAACTGACTGTCGACGGCGTGCAGATGCGCTGGCTCAGCGAGGGCGCACTCGAAGTGCGCCCGCCGCAAGCAACGGACAATGGCAGCGACCTGCTGCTGTCGTCCGGCATCCATGGCAACGAAACCGCGCCGATCGAATTGCTCGACCGCCTGGTGCATGGCATCGCCCGTGGGGAGATCAAACCCCGTACCCGTATTCTGTTCCTGTTCGGCAACCCCGAGGCCATGCGCCGCGGTGAGCGTTACCTTGAATTGGACGTCAACCGGCTGTTCAACGGCCGGCATGAAAAAAACATCGGCCCCGAAGCCATGCGCGCCGCCGAGCTTGAACAGCTGGCCCGCAGCTTCTTCAGCCAGCCGGGCCGTTCGCGCCTGCATTACGACCTGCACACCGCCATTCGCGGCTCGAAGATCGAGCAGTTTGCGCTGTACCCCTGGAAGGAGGGCCGCCAGCATTCACGCCATGAACTGGCGCGCCTGAACGCTGCCGGCATGCAAGCGGTGCTGCTGCAGAACAAGAGCTCGATCACCTTCACCGCGTTTACCTATGAGCAGCTGGAGGCCGAGGCCTTCACCCTCGAGCTGGGCAAGGCGCGGCCGTTTGGGCAGAACCAGGGCGTGAACGTTTCCCGCCTGGAGCTGCGCCTCAAGCAGATCATCGAAGGCACCGAGCCTGAGACTGACAGCCTGGACGGGTTGAAACTATTCGCCGTGTCGCGGGAAGTCATCAAGCACAGCGATGCTTTCCTGCTGCACTTGCCGGCGGACGTGGAAAACTTTTCGGAATTGGAAAAGGGTTATCTGCTGGCCGAAGACGTGGCCAAGACCCGTTGGGTGATCGAGGAGGAGGGGGCGCGCATCATCTTCCCCAACCCGAAGGTGAAGAATGGCTTGCGGGCAGGGATATTGATTGTGCCGACCACAGAGGCCGGGCTGGCGTAGATCTGAGCCTTAACCTGATCCAAATGTGGGAGGGGGCTTGCCCCCGATAGCAGTGTGTCAGTCAGCTCATCTGGAGCTGAGACACCGCCATCGGGGGCAGGCCCCCTCCCACATTTTGTTTTGCGGTGTTGCTTAGACGGCTACAGCCCGTGGCTCGCTGCGACGGATCGCCCGCACCTTGTGCAGGGTGTCGGCGCACGTACGCGCAGCTTCCTGGCCCTTGTGCACGAAGTGCTCATGGAAGAATGCGGTGTGTTCGCTGCCGGCATGGAAGTGATGCGGGGTCAGGGACACCGAGAACACCGGCACTTCAGTTTCCAGCTGCACCTGCATCAGGCCGCTGACCACCGACTGGGCCACGAACTCGTGACGGTAGATTCCGCCGTCCACCACCAGCGCGGCGGCAACGATACCGGCGTAACGACCGGTCTTGGCCAGCAGCTTGGCGTGCAGGGGCATTTCAAAGGCGCCGCCGACTTCGAAGAAATCGATGTCCGACTCCTGGTAACCCTGGGCGATCATTTCGGCGAGGAAGCCTTTGCGGGATTGGTCGACAATATCCTTGTGCCAGCAGGCCTGGATAAACGCGACGCGCTCGCCGTGATGGTTTTTGCTTTTGCTGTCGATTGCGGTGGGTTGCATGTTCTGACTCCTGTTTAAGAAAAAAACAGGGCGTTATGAATCGAATGGGATTTTAAGGGTACGAACCGCCGAGTCATGCAGGCATGAGGTCAGCGTGCGGCCCTTAGGTGCCAATCCCGTTCTCTCTTCATCCGGACTATGACCGTCGGCCCCGGGATCACACCGGGTCTGCTGACCTTGTCGCCGTCCTGCGTGAGCAGTTCGAGGCGCCAAGCGCTCGCGGGCTATGCACATTGCGTGCAATTACCGCCGGTGGGGAATTGCACCCCGCCCTGAGAACGTTGCCACCAGAACCCTGGTGGCGGAGAGTTTTTAACATGGTTTTTCATAAACTGCACGAGCGCCGTATCGATAGGCTATATCGGTTTGTTTGGTTGGTATTCGATTGAGAACGCGCGGGGCTTGATATTCCGCGGCTTTGCCCGCAGTAATCATCCTCATAAGAATCTTAATGAACCCCTTCGAGGCTTGTTTCATGTCTGTGATCGACCTGCGCAGCGACACCGTGACCCAACCCACCGCCGGCATGCTCGACGCCATGGCCACCGCCGTCAGCGGCGATGACGTCTACGGTGAAGACCCCAGCGTCAACCGTCTGGAGGCTGAGCTGGCCAAGCGCCTGGGCTTTGCGGCCGCGCTGTTCGTGCCCACCGGCACCATGAGCAACCTGCTGGCGCTGATGGCCCACTGTGAGCGTGGCGAGGAATACATCGTCGGCCAGCAGGCCCACACCTACAAATACGAAGGCGGCGGGGCGGCCGTGCTGGGTTCGATCCAGCCGCAACCGTTGGACGTGCAGGCGGATGGCTCCCTCGACCTGAATCAGGTGCTCGACGCCATCAAGCCCGACGATTTCCACTTCGCCCGCACCCGCCTGCTGGCCCTGGAAAACACCATGCAGGGCAAGGTGCTGCCGCTGGACTACCTGGCGAAGGCGCGGGCGTTTACCCGCGAGCATGGCCTGGCCCTGCATCTGGATGGCGCGCGACTCTACAACGCGGCGGTCAAGCTTGGCGTGGATGCGCGGGAGATCGCCCAGCATTTCGACTCGGTGTCGGTGTGCCTGTCCAAGGGCCTCGGTGCGCCGATCGGCTCGGTGCTGTGCGGCTCCACGGCGTTGATCGCCAAGGCCCGCCGTTTACGCAAGATGGTCGGCGGTGGCATGCGCCAGGCCGGTTCCCTGGCGGCGGCGGGGCTGTACGCCTTGGATCACCAGGTGCAGCGCCTGGCTGATGACCATGCCAATGCGCAATGGTTGGGCGATGAGTTGCGCAACGCCGGTTACGCGGTGGAGCCGGTGCAGACCAACATGGTCTATGTGCAGATCGGCGATCAGGCCCAGGTCTTGAAGACGTTTGCCGCCGAGCGCGGGATCAAGTTGAGCGTCGCACCGCGCCTGCGCATGGTGACTCACCTGGATGTCAGCCGGGCGCAGATTGAGCAAGTGCTCGAGGCATTCGTCGATTTTTCGCGCAAATGAGCGTGCAGACCGTCTAATTGAACCTCTCTATCGCATAAACACGCTGTACCACCGGCAAAGGGCCGATATAATGCGGCCTTTTGCCGTCGCTCCGTCTGATGATGTTGCGCACTGGCCTTTGGCCGCAGCCTCCGTGGAAGAACCTAATGAAAAGCGCAGAAATCCGTGAAGCCTTCCTTCGCTTCTTCGAAGAGCAAGGTCACACCCGTGTCGCCTCCAGCTCCTTGATCCCAGGCAATGACCCCACCCTGCTGTTCACTAACGCGGGGATGAACCAGTTCAAGGACTGCTTCCTGGGCCAGGAAAAGCGCGCCTACACCCGCGCCACCAGCAGCCAGAAGTGCGTACGTGCCGGCGGCAAGAACAGCGACCTGGAAAACGTCGGCTACACCGCCCGCCACCACACGTTCTTCGAAATGCTGGGTAACTTCAGCTTTGGTGACTATTTCAAAAAAGACGCGATTACCTTCGCCTGGACCTTCCTGACCGGCGTGCTGAAGCTGCCCAAGGAAAAACTCTGGGTGACCGTCTACGCGACGGACGACGAAGCCTATGACATCTGGACCAAGGAAATCGGGGTGCCCGCCGAGCGCATGATTCGCATCGGCGACAACAAGGGCGCGCCTTACGCGTCCGATAACTTCTGGACCATGGGCGATACCGGCCCGTGCGGCCCATGCACCGAGATTTTCTACGATCACGGCGCCGACATCTGGGGCGGCCCACCGGGCTCGCCGGAAGAAGACGGCGACCGTTACATCGAGATCTGGAACAACGTGTTCATGCAGTTCAACCGCACCGCCGATGGTGTGCTGCATCCGCTGCCAGCGCCGTCGGTGGACACCGGCATGGGCCTGGAGCGGATCAGTGCGGTAATGCAGCACGTTCACTCCAACTACGAGATCGACCTGTTCACCAACCTGCTGAGCGCGTCGGCCGCGGCCATTGGCTGTGCCAATGAAAGCCAGTCGTCCCTCAAGGTGGTGTCGGACCACATCCGTTCCTGTGGTTTCCTGATCGCCGACGGTGTACTGCCGTCCAACGAAGGCCGTGGCTACGTGCTGCGTCGCATCATTCGTCGCGCCTGCCGTCACGGTAATAAGCTGGGCGCCACCGGCAGCTTCTTCTACAAGATCGTGGCCGCGCTGGTTGCCGAGATGGGCGATGCCTTCCCGGAGCTCAAGCAGCAGCAGGACAACATCGAGCGTGTGCTCAAGGCTGAAGAAGAGCAGTTCTCCAAGACCCTGGAGCACGGCCTGAAGATTCTGGAACAGGATTTGGCTGAGCTCAAAGGCACCGTGGTGCCGGGCGATGTCGTGTTCAAGCTGTACGACACCTATGGCTTCCCGATGGACCTGACCGCCGACATCGCCCGTGAGCGCGAGCTGACCGTCGACGAAGTCGGGTTTGAGCGTGAGATGGAAGCCCAGCGCGTGCGCGCCCGTTCCGCCAGTTCCTTTGGCCTGGACTACAACACCCTGGTCAAGGTTGACGTGCCCACCGAGTTCACCGGGTACAAGGCGACCGTGGGCTCGGCCAAGATCGTTGCCATTTATAAAGATGGCAAGTCGGTCGACGTGTTGAGCGAAGGCGAAGAAGCGGTTGTGGTCCTGGACCAGACGCCGTTCTACGCCGAGTCCGGTGGCCAGGTCGGTGACTGTGGTTTCCTGAGCTCGACCTCCGGTCGTTTCGAGGTGCGTGACACCACCAAGACCGGCGGTGCGTTCCTGCATCACGGTGTGCTGGTGCTGGGCAACCTGACGGTCGGTGCGCCGGTGGACACCCAGGTCGACGCTGACGTACGCCATGCTACCGCGCTGAACCACTCGGCCACGCACTTGCTGCACGCCGCGCTGCGCCAGGTGCTCGGCGAGCACGTCCAGCAGAAGGGGTCGTTGGTCGACAGCCAGCGCCTGCGTTTTGACTTCAGTCACTTCGAAGCGATCAAGCCGGAGCAGATCAAGGCCCTGGAAGACATCGTCAACGCGCAAGTGCGCAAGAACACCCCGGTAGAAACCGAAGAAACCGACATCGAGACTGCCAAGGCCAAGGGCGCCATGGCGCTGTTCGGCGAGAAGTACGGCGACAACGTGCGCGTACTGAGCATGGGGGGCAACTTCTCGGTGGAACTGTGTGGTGGTATCCACGCCAACCGTACCGGCGACATCGGCCTGCTGAAAATCATCAGCGAAGGTGGCGTGGCGTCGGGCGTACGTCGTATTGAAGCGGTGACCGGTGCTGCGGCCCTGGCCTACCTGAATGCGGCTGAAGAACAACTCAAGGAAGCGGCCAGCCTGGTCAAGGGCAGCCGCGACAACCTGATCGACAAGTTGTCCGCCGTTCTGGAGCGCAATCGCGCGCTGGAGAAACAGCTGGAGCAATTGCAAGCCAAGGCGGCCAGCGCTGCGGGCGACGATCTGTCGGCTTCGGCCGTTGACGTCAAGGACGTGAAAGTCCTGGCTGCACGCCTGGACGGCCAGGACGGCAAGGCGCTGTTGGCCCTGGTCGATCAGTTGAAGAACAAGCTCGGCCGCGCAGTGATCCTGCTCGGCAGTGTCCATGAGGATAAGGTCGTGCTGGTTGCCGGTGTAACCAAAGACCTGACTGGCCAACTCAAGGCCGGTGATTTGATGAAGCAAGCCGCTGCGGCAGTGGGCGGGAAGGGCGGCGGTCGTCCGGACATGGCGCAAGGCGGTGGTGTAGACGCCAGCGCCCTGGATGCGGCCCTGGCCCTGACCGTGCCATTTGTCGAGGCAGGTATTTAAGGCACTGTTAACCCGTCCGTGGTCTAGTCACGGGCTGTTCTGTGCTGGTTGATTGGATATTAGGCGCCCCTTTACGGGCTGAGGCGGCTTGGAAATGGCTTTGATCGTACAGAAATTTGGAGGCACCTCGGTTGGTTCTGTCGAAAGAATCGAGCAGGTGGCCGACAAGGTTAAGAAATTCCGCGATGCCGGTGATGACCTGGTCGTGGTGCTGTCGGCCATGAGCGGCGAGACCAATCGCCTGATCGAACTGGCCAAGGCAATCAGTGGCGACCAACAGCCGCTGCCGCGTGAGCTGGATGTGATCGTGTCTACCGGTGAGCAGGTGACCATCGCCTTGCTGGCCATGGCGCTGAACAAGCGTGGTGTGCCGGCGGTGTCCTACACTGGCAGCCAGGTGCGCATTCTCACCGACAGCGCACACACCAAGGCGCGGATCCTGCAGATTGACGATCAGAAAATTCGCAGTGATCTGAAAGCCGGTCGCGTGGTAGTTGTAGCGGGCTTCCAGGGTGTTGACGAGCACGGCAACATCACCACCCTCGGGCGTGGCGGTTCGGATACCACCGGCGTGGCCCTGGCGGCGGCCCTCAAGGCTGATGAATGCCAGATCTACACTGATGTGGACGGCGTCTACACCACCGACCCGCGTGTGGTGTCCGTGGCCCAGCGTCTGGACAAGATCACCTTTGAAGAGATGCTGGAAATGGCCAGCCTCGGTTCCAAGGTGTTGCAGATCCGCGCGGTGGAGTTCGCCGGCAAGTACAACGTTCCGCTGCGCGTATTGCACAGCTTCAAAGAGGGTCCGGGCACCCTCATTACTATTGATGAAGAGGAATCCATGGAACAGCCGATCATTTCCGGCATCGCTTTCAATCGCGATGAAGCCAAGCTGACGATCCGTGGCGTGCCAGACACCCCCGGCGTGGCCTTCAAGATTCTGGGCCCTATCAGCGATGCGAATGTAGAAGTCGACATGATCGTGCAGAACGTTTCGCACGATAACACCACCGATTTCACCTTCACCGTGCACCGCAACGAGTACGATGCGGCATTGAAAATCCTGGAGAACACCGCGAGCGAAATTGGCGCCCGTGAAGTGGTCGGCGATACCAAGATTGCCAAGGTTTCGATTGTAGGTGTGGGCATGCGTTCCCATGCCGGTGTTGCCAGCCGTATGTTCGGGGCTTTGGCCAAGGAAAGCATCAATATCCAGATGATCTCCACCTCGGAAATCAAAGTCTCGGTGGTGATCGAAGAGAAGTACCTGGAGCTGGCTGTACGCGCGCTGCATACCGCTTTTGAGCTGGATGCCCCGGCCCGACAGGGCGAGTGAGGCAATGCCAGGAAGGCGCGGTTTACCGCGCCTTTCATTTTTTGTAGGGCGCATGGTCTTTTGCGTGCGTTCGACAATACTTAGGCCGTTAGGGCTATGGCTATCGAGTCGTAGGTCGAACGCCTTTTTTTTGCAGACTGTTGTTCCTGAAATGAAATGCGTGAGGAGAAAGGTATGCTGATTCTGACTCGTCGGTGCGCAGAAAGCCTGATTATCGGTGATGGCGAAATCACCGTGACCGTGCTCGGCGTCAAAGGCAATCAAGTACGTATTGGGGTGAATGCTCCGAAAGAGGTAGCGGTCCACCGCGAGGAAATCTACCTGCGTATCAAGAAAGAGAAGGACGAAGAACCAAGCCTTTAATTTTTATCGTTTTTTATGTTTGCAAACGGGGATGAACGTGGTTAATATACGCCCCGTGTTGCGGAGAGCTGGCCGAGTGGCCGAAGGCGCTCCCCTGCTAAGGGAGTACACCTCAAAAGGGTGTCGGGGGTTCGAATCCCCCGTTCTCCGCCATTATTTGCTTAGTACGTTGCAATCTGGTTTTTTCGCTAAGTTGTTGAAATTAAACGAAAAAATAGCTTTACATAGAGATTGAACGGCCTATAATGCGCGGCAACAAATGCACTCGTAGCTCAGCTGGATAGAGTACTCGGCTACGAACCGAGCGGTCACAGGTTCGAATCCTGTCGAGTGCACCATTTAAGAGTTAGTTGCAGCAATGCAGGTAGCTCGGCTTCAACCAGTTGTGATCTGGTCTAAAAACACAATATGCACTCGTAGCTCAGCTGGATAGAGTACTCGGCTACGAACCGAGCGGTCACAGGTTCGAATCCTGTCGAGTGCACCATACAAACAAAAAGCCCGCCTAGTGCGGGCTTTTTGCCGTCTGGGACTTGTGTGGATTTTTATCTTTTTCTCCTCCTTCATGTGTTTTCCATTCAGGTGATGGCGTCGCAGTTGAATAGGTGCGGCCAATACTCAACTTTGGCTCGCAAGCGCTTGTTCTTTCCAGTTTTTTGACGTTAAAAACGGACGCACGGTGTATCATTGCGCCCGTCAGCCCCGCCGGGGCTTGTGGAATACCTCCATGGACTTACCCAGTAGTTACTCAGTACCCCGTTTTACCAATCATGAATTGACTGATTGATCCTTCCGGCGTGCCCCGCTGCTGGGAGTGGAGTTCGCCTATGACCGAAGTAGAAGTAAAGAAAACTCAAGAAAGCCTGCAGGATCGCCTGGCTCAAGTCATCGAGCTGCTGCAGCGCCAGCGTGTGGTCGAAGATTTCACGCACCGCCAGGATGGTCCGAATAACGACCTCGTCGAGAACCTGGTCCACCGGCAAAACCTCGTCGAGTTGCAACGCAAACTCGATGACCTGCACTCCGCCGACGTTGCCTACATTCTCGAAGCCTTGCCGCTGGATGATCGACTGACCTTGTGGCAGTTGGTCAAGGCTGACCGTGACGGCGACATCCTGCTCGAAGTATCCGACTCAGTCCGTGAAACCCTGATCGCCGACATGGACGATCACGAGCTCCTGGCGGCCGCCAGGGAGATGGATGCTGACGAACTGGCCGACCTGGCCCCAGAGTTGCCGCGTGATGTTGTCCATGAATTGATGGAGGCCCTCGACGGCCAGCAGCGTGAGCGCGTGCGCTCCGCGTTGTCCTATGACGAGGATCAGGTCGGTGCGCTGATGGACTTCGAGATGGTCACCATCCGCGAAGACGTCAGCCTGGAAGTGGTCTTGCGTTACCTGCGCCGGCTGAAAGAGCTGCCGAGTCATACCGACAAACTGTTCGTGGTCGACTATGAAGGCATTCTCAAGGGCGTGCTGCCGATCAAGCGCCTGTTGGTAAACGATCCGGAGAAAAAAGTTGCTGACCTGATGGCCAGCGATACCGTGAGCTTTCACCCGGATGAAGATGCCTACGACGCAGCGCAGGCCTTTGAGCGTTACGACTTGATCTCTGCCCCGGTGGTCGACAAGAACGGCAAGCTGATCGGCCGTCTGACCATCGACGAAATCGTCGACTTGATTCGTGAAGAGAGTGAAACCGAAGTCCTCAACATGGCAGGTTTGCGTGAAGAGGAAGATATTTTTGCGTCAGTCTGGCGTTCCCTGCATAACCGTTGGGCCTGGCTGGCCGTTAACCTGATTACCGCGTTTATCGCCTCCCGCGTGATCGGGCTGTTCGAGGGTTCCATCGAAAAGCTGGTGGCCTTGGCGGCGTTGATGCCGATTGTGGCTGGCATTGGTGGTAACTCGGGTAATCAGACCATCACCATGATCGTGCGCGCCATGGCGCTGGACCAGGTCAGTACCGCTAACTCTTCGCGCTTGCTGCGCAAAGAGTTGGCAGTGGGCCTGATCAATGGCCTGGTGTGGGGTGGGGTGATTGGCGTGGTGGCCTACTTGCTGTACGGCAGTTGGTCCCTGGGTGTGGTCATGACCGCCGCCATGACTCTCAACCTGTTACTGGCTGCCTTGATGGGCGTGTTGATCCCCATGACCCTGGCACGCCTCGGGCGCGATCCAGCCATGGGCGCCAGCGTGATGATTACGGCCATGACCGACAGTGGCGGCTTCTTCATCTTCCTCGGTTTGGCGACGATCTTCTTACTCTGATCTATCTTGCGCGGGCTCCCTCTGCGTAGCAGCTGGCGAGCCCTGGCGAGGCTTCGGTGTGTCAGGCAGGCTGCAAACGCAGCCACACCAGGGCTCGCCAGCTGCTACGTGATAAACATCTCGGGCCCTCTATAAATCCCAGGCAAAAAAAAGCCAGCACATGGCTGGCTTCGGCTTTCAGTTGCAGATCAATTGGCTTCTGCGGCCGCCTCGACGTCGTGCGCGATAAGCGAGACAAGGGCATTTTGCTGGCGGTGGGAGAGCTGACGAAAACGCTGCAGCAGTTCGCGTTCGTGCAACGACAGCTCGGGGCTGTCCAGACGCATGCTCAGCTCGTCACCCAACGCACCTTCCTGAATAAGGCTCTGCTCCAGGCGCGCGATGATTTCGGAGTTCATGCTGCGGTGATGATTGCGAGCCACCTCGGCAATGCGTTCCCGCATTCCGTCTGGCAGACGTACGACGAACTTGTCAGCCGTACGGCTGGAATAAATTGCCTGTTTCAATGGGCGCATATATTTAACCGGTTAGTTCAGGGGAGCGGTTATTGGAATTGGCCGCAAGATGAGTGTTAAGACAAGACTCACGACCAAAGTTCAACCCGAATTGCAAAGAGGCCGCATCATGCCTCAGATTTGCCAGTTCCTTGGCGTCAATTCTGTGACAAATATTGAACTGCCTGAAGGCTTTATGCCAGCACTCATTTGCATTTTTGCGGACTGGTTGGAAAACTTTTCCACGAGTGATTCCACGAGGGAACTTCCCTTAAGTCCAGGCCACCACAGGGTTTGAGGCCGCACATCCTATAGCAAAGTGGCCTTTTGCCCTTCATTTTAAGACTAGTGGCAATTTGCCGATTTACTAGGACGAAGCGACATAAGGTAGGGGGAGAGCAGAGAAGGGAGGGGTCAGCGTACAACCGGGTCAAATTTGATTCGGCGACCCATGACAAGCGTCAGCAGAAGCAGGCTTGCGAAAACACCGGCAGTAACGAATGCGCTGGTTTGCCCCTCCTGAGAGCTTGCACTCAGGCCCAGAATGCCAGTGGCGATGGTCAGGCACAGAAATAGCCAGGCAAATTTGCTCATGATCAGTGTCCTTAGAAAACCCAGTGTTCAGGTGCAGGCTCGGCCTGGGTGCCTTGAGTCAGGCGTATTGGTGCTTGTGCGTTCGGTGTCATCACGGCCAGTTGCGGGCGTTGTTGCAAGTGGTGGGGGACTGCCTGCTGGCTGATCTGAGCGGGGTCGTTGCTGCCAGTCGATTGAAAGTGGAACATCACCAGTGCAGCCAGGGCGACGGTGTTGAGAGCTAACAGAAGGGCACTGTTCATGGTCATGTTCTCCGTTTAATGCCTTGGCTGGATGGGGCTTGCAGGAGAACTGTTGCAGGTGTCGTGCCAATGTATTAATCCAATTAAATCAATGGTTTGAGTTTGATTTGATGGGGCGGGTGATTGCAATTTGCAATGCTGGCATTTTGGAGGGTTGCATTTTGCACGATCAGGCCAAGTGCCCGTATTTGCGGGGCGAAACCGCGATCGCTCCGGTAAGGCTCGGCCTACACTCAAAAAGCCCACGGACGACATGACAAAAACCACTTCGGCCGTTAACATGCACGCCGTCTGTCGCAGTCCACTTGGCCTGATGGCTGTCATTTGTCTCAGTAGCTCAATTGGATAGAGCATCCCCCTCCTAAGGGGAAGGTTGGCAGTTCTTATCAGGACAAAAATCTGCTGCACATTGAAGGGAGAGCATCAACCCCTGCTGCTGGGGGAGTTCAGCCTAGTTCCGTTAGTATCTATCTGAGCTTGCTGCGCATTGGTGAGCATTGCCGCTCATCTTGTTTTTGAAGCAAATGTGAAGGAAAATTCTGCTGTCGTGTCCTCTTAGTTCAACGGATAGAACGAGCCCCTCCTAAGGGCTAGGTGCAGGTTCGATTCCTGCAGGGGACATATCCTCGCTTCAGTAGCTAGCTGTTTTTTATGGTTTTTCTCAGATGAGAGCCATCCCCCGACCGCTTGGTCTAGCCAGCCCGTGATTTATCTGTTTGTGTCATGACATGATTCGCCGTCTCGCCAAATTGCCTAAAGCCCTCCCTTAACTCGCCTCTCGTCAAATCCCTAGTTCCTGAAAATGAGCATTTGCTCGACTCCATGGGCGCAGGTGAAATTGAAATTTTCGCGTTAGAGGTTTCCGCAAGATTCGTTAAGTTAGCAAGCCAACCATTGTTGGGCGCGTATGACTGGTAGAGGCTAGTTGTAAATGATCGAAATGCGACACTCCTTCACGCCTATCGATTAACCTGCTGCTCTTGGCTCAAAATCCGCTTCCAGTGACGGTTGACGACGCTAGGGGAGAAACCCAATTCCTGAGCGATCTGCGCTTGTGTCATACCTTCCGCCTTGAGCTTCCTGACGGCCTCAAGGTTTTCAATTTTCTGAGGTTTTCCACGCGTACGCTGAATCAGCGCTCCATCCGCGAATTGCTCTGCTAGCAGTCCTATGCCCCCTTCAGCTTCAAATGCTCGAAGCTGCTCTAGTGCCTCTTCTATGAGACGAGGGTAGGGCGTGCCAAGGCGTGCAGACATGCACAAAGCCATCAGTGCAAGCGGGTCAATCTCGAGCGCTTCAGCCAAACTTTCGAATTTTTCGAGCGTAATACTCGTTTGTCCACGCTCTAGAGCGCTAATTTTCGATCTCGCGCTGGCGTCAGAAAGCTTTTCATACCGAAAGCGGCGATTCAGCCTAAGAGCCCTTAGGGCGCCGGCTAGGGCAATTTTGAGGTGCATGGATTGGCCAAAAGTCAGGATATAGCCATACCACGGGGTTTCCGATAAACATCAATATGAGGTATTATTGTATATGTCATGGCAGCTCCACTCCCGCTTTCTGAGATCAGAGCCTCCATTTGGGGTGAGTAGGCGGCGCTAGGGGTCTGACAATTTATGAAAAATACAGCGAGAGGGGAGGTGGACGTGGATAGTCCCATTCAAGACAGTCTGCTGGGCGATCCTGGCGCTAGCCTGATGGGCACTGAGCTGAATCTCGATGACGCTTTGGAGGCAGCCAGAAAGCGCTACAAATGGATGCCCCTATGCGCCGTCGAGGAGTGGATCATCCTAGACGCCATCATCACCGACGAAGAGCGAGCTAAAGTAGCCGCCGCAGGCTGCCAACCAATGTTTATGTTTGCCCACAAAGTTGTGGACGATGAGCAGCGGCGTTTCGAACCAGGTCATTGGGTGCGCTCAAGCATGGGTACCGCTTTCAAAGAAGGCTACCTATTCGAAACACGCAACTCCGTCTACGTTTTGCTCGGGCCAGGCCATCGTAAGTCTGCTTCTATCGAAGCGATATTTTCCCTTTTCTGATTACCCACCAGTTCTGCTGGGCAACTGACGTGCTCCAGTAGCTTGAGGCGACACATGTTCAGAACCTTAGACAACGACCTGATAGGCGTCCCAGGAATGTTCGGGAAGGGCTTGTCCCATTGGCGCGGAGTCTCAAGGCTGCTCCGAACGCCTTGGTATCACTTAACCCTTAGCGTCGAAAACGAGGGTCGGCCCAGCGAGTGCGCGGTGATGATTGACGACACCCACCAGCTTCAAAAAATGTTGGTAAGCCAAGGTGCGGATTTAGCTATCACCGAGATTATGGCTGTGACGCCATCTTGGATGAATAAGTCCGGAGGCTGGCAGATGGAGCGGTTAACCAGAGTAACCGTAGGTGAGGACAGGTCTGGTTCTGAGGTTTGCTTGTTGGAAGTGGCTAAGGGGGCGGTGTATCACACCTCACACCAGCGAGACTTCAAGATTGAAGCGCTGGCTAACCTGAGGCCCGTCTTTCTCTCAAGCATGATTCGATCAGCCTGAAATTTGCCAGTAATCCCCCACGATACCAACGCGCCTGGTTGCGTGTGCAATTCCTGATATCTCCATACAGAACGCAGCCGGAGGGCAGTGATGCTCGACACGATAGATGTGAATTTTCACGGCAAACGCCATACAGATTTTGATCTCAAGCGAATTATAAAAGCTCAGGAGCAAGGCTTCGATGTGCCAGTGACCGCCTATCTCTGCGGTGTTTTTATCAGGGCTCGTGCAGGCATCGGTGTTGTTTTTGGCCACAAGCGCAAAGACCAGTACGGGCGGTATGGAGATGGTCACCTGATCAGGACTTCTGACGTGTTGAAAGTCGAACGCGAGGGGAGGTTTTGGGTGATGACGACGGAGAACTCGCGGTACGTACTAGCGACGTTTCAAAGGGGTAATGGGCGTGCCAGTCTTCGTGACTTCCTGCGTCTCTCACAAGGGCAGCATCACATAACCCCGCGAGTGCTGCAGTGATTTTAGAGTGGAGGGAAAGCGCTAATTGCGGAGTTTAGAGCGTAGATGGCTTCGCCGGACGTTTACCGACGTGTTTCCGAGGCATGCGTTGGGATGAGCTACTGAGCCTGCAGCATCGGGACACTTGCTATTGGGGACACTGCCAGAATTGATGTTTTCTGGTTGGTATTTTGAGAGGCAGACTTCGTTTGCTGACTCAAGCTCACCCCATCGGGTTCTTGAGGGGTTACCGTGGCCCCTTTGCCCGCCAGAATCATCGCAAGAATTAGAACGGTAAAGCCCACTAAAATTGGAAATGAGCCCAGCCAAAGTTGGAAACGTCGGCGGCGCTGGTATGCGTCCATCTTTACTAGACCCTTTCAGCGATGGTGAGTATGTCTCGCTTCCTTGTAATTCCGTAGCCCAATGTAAATTCTACAGTCAATGATATTTAGCCCTTAAAAAGGGAGTGAGGCAGCAGTTCACATTGCTTCTGCTTTGGGCTTGACCCCTCCGGGGTACGGCTGGCGTGAACCAAACCCTGACTGCGCCAGGTTTTGGCCCTCCGGGCTTACATCCTCAAGCCTTTGGCCCGTCTGGCCGGAGCGCTCTGCTCGCACCTTTGGCCACAACGTGCGGCGTTATCTCGATGATTGTAGAAGCAAGCCTCACCTGCGTATTACTGCGCTAGAGGCTTTGTATTTTGACGCCGCATCAATCGGGGGCAGAGTACCGTGTTTTATATTAAGCCCGAGGAGACTTCACGCAGAACGCTTCTGGATGAGATCCAGCAGCAACTTGCCATCGGGCATGGGGGACATGGTGCGCAAGAATACGACGTTTTTCTGCACCGTTTTCTTGATCTCAGCGGCTGAAATTGGCTTGTCCAGGATGGTGAAATCCATCAGTCGTTGAAAGTGGCACTCTTCGAGATAGCCGTGATGCTCACGCTTTTCAGTTTCACCAGTGCCTTGGCCGAATGCGACGATTCCTTTGCCATTCTCGTACAAGAAGACCACATCACCTTTCTGTATACGGTCAATGTTGTGCTTCCAGGGGCTATAAAAGGCTGCTGCGCTACCCTCGTTGAGCATGCGGTCATGGTCTTCCAATGAGTGACGCTTGTTCGTATTTAGAAGGTGGAAGCTCGATGGTTCGAGTGACTCGATGTCTACCGCCGCTTGCTCTTCGTCATCAAGCTTAAGAGCAACCTTAGCGGCTTCAACCCCCTTCTCAAGCAGTTTAAGCATTGTCTCCTGGCGACTCAGATCAAGCTGATCAGCTAAACCTTCGATGAAGGAGTAAAGCTCCTTGGGCATGCGGATAGATGCGGACGCTAGGTCGTTCTTCGTCTTCGCGGCGTTTTCGATGAGCGAAATAATGTCGTTCATGGGATGGATCTCCTGTTAGATGTATTAAAGCATCCCATGGTATAAAAATAAAATCAATTGGTGCTTTTTTAAAAAAGCAAAAAAGAAGCTAAAAAAAGTAAGCCAGGCGCTCCGATTTCATGCCCGCTTGAACACGCTGACCAGAGATCCTTCCATCGGACAGGTGATCCTGGATGGGGCATACGGAAGCCAATCGCTCCTTATAGGTGTATATTCATACAGTAATCATGTTATGCCCAGCGGAGGGCGCTGGCATAACGCTGGAAAGGTGCTTAGATCAATGCTTAATGTCATGTCGCCACCAGCAAGGAAGAGGATTTAACTTGGCCACTCTTACCGATAAAGAAATAGAAGCCCTGAAAATCGAGAACTTCATTTTTCACGTGGTGCATCATCGAGCTGATGATCCGATACTTTTTGACGATACTCCCTTGAGCACCTTCGAGCCGTTCTTCATTGACCGCATCAAAGAAACCCTCAAGGGCAATAAATTTTCTTTCGCTGAAATATCTCAAGTAAAGGCCAAATTGAATAGCTGGGAGAAGGGTGAGTCGAATTTTGTCGATATCTCCAAGAGCTTGGCGCGACAATTTCACCGCCTTGGCGATAAACGGATGAAGTCAGGCGTGTTGATTGTAATTGGCTTGGTTACAGGCGCTAAAAAGTTTTATTCTTTAATCAAGTATGACTCTGAAAAAGTTGTCACATTTGAAACCAAGGGCGCCCAGGCAATTCTTCAGGCAGTTACTAACAACTTTACTGAATCACCAAAAGCGTTGCAGAAATCAGCGCTTATTGATTTGGATTCCAAAGACTCAGAAGTAGTGATCATTGATAAAATGAGCCGCTCAGGAATCAGTGACTTCTTCAAGGAATTCCTGGGTGTAGAGCGTCTCCGGAATTCAAAGGAAATGACGGTAGATTTGGTTAAGGCAATCAAAAAAACTGTAAGGACACACTTGGGTGATCTACCGCCTGCTATCACATCAAAAGTCGCTGAGAAAGTCGTTGAGATTGCGAAAAAGCGTAAAGACTTTGAAGTCGACGAATTCTTCACAGATTTTTTTGGCATCAATGGCCAAGATGAAATTCGGGCGACCTTCGACAAAGAATTAGAAAGCCTAAATTTGACTGGTGAGGTGTTCTCCTATGATGAGGAAGAGTTACCTACCAATGAGGCAAAGAAATACGTAACAAGCGAAGGCATCACCATCAATATGCCTGCACGGGCAAAGGGAAGCTTAACTATCGAAAACGGAAAGGATGAAACTGTCATTACTATTCGTACAAGTCGCTTGCGTGAATCATGAAACAGCTAGCGCTGGAACTTCGCAGCTTCTTTGAGCGACTTGCGGCGTCGGGCGGTTCTGCGCAGATTGAGACTGCGCATATTGTTCGAATTGATGAAATAAGCGTTATATCTTCTGAGTTTGTTCGAGAGTTGAAAGATCTTGCCCAGCGTGTTTGTTCTGATGGCATCGGAACGATAGAGCTTTTTGGAGAGGTTTCCGACAGCATCGAGATCAAGGATTTAGATTTGGAGGATGTAGAAAATGACAGACTAACACTAATCTTGGAGAAGCCAGCGGATGATGGTTGGTGTTATTTCCTCACTTTAAGAGGTTTCGAAAACTGGCTGAGAACAAATCAATTCTCAGCACAGACCTCACAGAAAAAAATGTGTGTATGGGTTGCAGGTGAAACCTTTGAGTTTTCCACTCATCAGTTTCTAGTTAAAGAAATGGGTGGAGATAAAAGTTTACCTGCCGCCACTCAACATCCTGAAAAGCCTTGGAAAATGGTACGGGATCTTACCCACTCCCTTACCCCACCGTCGCTTGAGCCATGGCTGCTAACCGCTGAGCCAATTACTGAAAGCGAACCTTTTACAGCCTGGAAACGCGTGGCGGTGGAAAAGCTTTCCTTTTGCTTGCCAGCCGAGATTCGCAAGGAAGATGATGAGACTCATGTAATATTTCGAGGCGGGCGCTCACTCCCCATAGCTATAGACCAGCCTATTAACTGGGCTGATATCAATTTTGAAACAATTCACGACACCTGCCAGTGGATTTACTCCACCCCTAGGGAGTCTGAAACGAAATTCCAACTTTTCAATAACCACATTGCTATCAACTGGAACAGTGGGACGACGTGGCCCTCTGGCTCAACGCCACTCTTGAAAAATAGCCTCTCGGGGGCCAAGGAAGCGTTCGCCTTTCATCTCCAGGATCAGAGCAAGGAGGCTGTCAAAAGCCTGGGGGATCTGCGCAAGGGTTTGCAGGACGAGGTTAATAAGACACAAACCGCGACAAGGGATTTAATATCAGCTCTCTGGCGTGATTTCGCGGTGGCGGGTGTTGTCTTAGCTCTGAAGACTCCGATAGCGACTACAGGCGTAGCGGATACAGCTACCACGATTCTGTATCTAGGCGTTTCTGTACTTCTCATATTGAGCATGGTTATCAACACTCTATCAACCTTGCGTTTTAACAGTCTTGCTGACAGCAGTAGAGAAGGATGGCGGAAGAAGATCTACAACTTTATGTCTGCCGACGACTGGAAGCGCTTGGTTGAAAAACCTATATCGTCCGGACGCACTGTTTACTGGCTTGCTTGGGCTGTGTGCTTCTGTCTATACGCAGCCATTGTCCACTACTTCCTATCGCTTGCGGCGCCTAGCTTTGTAGCGAATCACATCGATTATTATTTTTTCTACGCGTGGAACTACATCACCGCCTTTTTTTAATAAAACTATAAATACAACTACGATTAACTCTTTGTGGCAGCAGTGTTGCTGCACAGATATTTAGAAGCTATGCCAGGAACCGTCAGGGGCTTGCTTACGCATCAGAAGATAGTCTGGCTGAGGCAGAGGCTATAGCCATCACTGTCCGCATTCCGTTGCTCGCCCGTAATGTACCCAAATCCTGGCGGTCAAGCAGGGCCAAGGTGAAGAGGTCACGACCATCCTGAAGGACGATGCGCTTAGGCTCGTGCGCGATCTCTACTTGGCGATTGGCAACATCGGTAATGGTCATAGGGTAGGTCGTGGCATTAGCTATCGACTGGCCTGCAACAAGCAAGCCGGCACCTGCGACGAGACTTCTGAAGAGTTGCATGAAGACATCCGTAGCCATTGAGTAGGGTGCGCTATTTGTAGGGTTTTCACTCTGAAAGGATTCAAAAAACGCGCGGCAATGCTATGGGAATAAATCTCATTCGTCAGTTAAAAGTAATTTCATGCTTTCTTCCCCTGCATTCACGATAGGCAGCGGGAGGGACTATTGCGATCCACTTAGTCGCTGTAGACGGACTGGCATGTTAGTAGGTACCTTCGAGTGCTTGCTCTACCCTCGTCCGATGGGTGAATGCTGACATCATTCGTCAGCGTTGACTTTCACCGACCTAGTAGCCCGTAAAGGGTTAGTGAGGACAGCTGAATCCACACTCGCTATAGTGCCATCTTTCGTAAAGTCATTAAGGAGCAGGGAATGTCGGCAACAGGGAGCACTACTGGTACGTTGTATTTGGACACTGACATCCTAGATAACAATTTATATCCAGCGATGCGAGCGGAGACATTACTCAATGCAAGTGATGAGCTTGTAGTTCCTGTTAGGAATCAGAATCGTCCTCATTTTCGAAGGATCGGAGCAGTATCTTTTGGCTCTCGCGTTGGCGCAAGTGAAGTCCATCCTGCGCATAACCGATCGGTGGATGAAATACTAAATGAGCTAAGGACGGCTAATAATATTGATCTTTGTGTCTATGTGTTCGATGAAAATAAAGCTCGGCACACGCAGGTCATTTTCTCCACCTTGCCAAATAGTAATTATCGCTGGGGAAAAGAAGGCGACGCCAGAGTCGCTTTCAGTGACGGGCGCTATATCCAGCCGGATATCGCTGGTAGAGATGCAAACAAGTTTTTCCCCAGATCTAGCTGCCCAAATATCATTATTGAGGTGATCCGCACCCACGAGCCAGATTTAGATACCTTCAAGAAGCTTTACGAACTTTCCAAGGCTAGCACGATCGTGGTTTTTTGCTTCATTACTGATGATGACTGGAAGACAAAGTTGAATCATGTAATTCCCAATCCAAATCGGTTTGTTTTTCGTATCTCGCGATATATGATTAATGGATCGGTCTATTCTGGTGATTCCGAGGTTTATGTTCGGCGGACGGCTGAAACTCTGGATGCATGGTATTTACGTCTCGTTAATTCATATTTTTTATCTGCCAAAGATACAGTGAGGAAATAGATATAGATTCATCTGTATTGGGTGCGTTGGTAGTCCTCTTTGCATATCATTCGACGCTATTGATGCGGGTTTGGTGAGCTTTGGGGGCTACTTTATTTTTGGTATGGTTCTACTAAGTAGGTTATTTTGTCGACAAGGTTATTCATTTGTTTTTGTATGTCAGCTACTCCGCGCCAATATCCCCGCCCTTCAGCCAGAAATATTGCAGTTTTGAAGTCGTTATTTAGTAATGCTAATTCTAGGGGTTTTTGAGTAAGGTTGCTGTGTTCGCGAAACAGCGCTTGCTCCGCAGCTGTTGTTGCGTCCATTTCAGTCTCATAACTGCCACGTCCAATGATTCCGTCGATGGCGTAGCACCATTCAAACGCGTTAGTTAACTCATTGATATCTGATGAGTTTCTGTCATTTTCCCATACTGCAGGTGAGTCAAAGCTAGGTAAGCGCATTTCTGCCGTAGAGTATTTTCTTAGCTTGATGTTGGGGAGAATAGGGTGGTTTTTTTTCATGGGTGCTAAAGTCTCTTAGTTATAAATGCTGCTTTTGATCTAAAAAGTTGGGAGGGCATTTCTATACTCTGAAGGTTGAGCGTTCTTATGCACAATATCTAATTGTTAAGATGTTCAGAGAGATCTCGTATTGGATATCGATGATTGTGGTTTGGGTAATGAGCTCTGAGTGGATTGTTGAATGACGGAATGAACTCATAGCGCGCCACTCGGGAACGGCTGTCATGACCCAGGCTCCTGAAGGTCTTTGCCCTAGAGCTTCCATCCTCATGTCTTCGGCCGGGCGGCCTACGCGCTCCGTTTGCCTAACGCGCTGGACTACGTGAGATGACATGTCTCTGGTTCCTAAAGGTTCGCGCTTTGCAGGAGCTTTTATTGGTGGTCTCAAAGTCACGAGGAGCGTGACGATTGGGATTGAGAGCTTTCAGCAACCAGCGCGATGTGAGGCGCCAATGAAGGTTTTTTAGAAATTGCTCTAGCTGGGGTGGACAAAAGAAATGTCGCTAGGCAAAGTAAGCGCTGCTTGATCGGCGCCCGCCGCAGACGCAACGACTAAAAAAGGCAGACAGCTACACCCCTCCAGTGCAGACAACCTCTTGAGTTGATGCGGGAAATCGTTGCCATCGATGTAGATGTCCCACATGTCAATAATCTTGAGGCGTTTATCATGAGCAATTTCCTTTCCACTTCCGTATTCCTTGCCCACAAACAGGCCCAATCCCAGGGCTTGAACGATCTCTCACGCTCGGAGTTTCTTGAGATCGCAGCATCGTCACTGGCGTATGAGCATTACCGCCTGATGAAACCGATGCTTCCAGACCTGGAGGCGGCTATTAAAAGGCCTGACGCCGCAGTCATTCTTGATGAATTTGCTGCGACGCGTCGAGCAGTTGGCTTGCTTGATGCCAATAGCGCTTCAAAAAGAAACGCTCGGCGGTACGTAGAGATTCTTTCTAGCCAATTGGCAGAAGCATTACCGGCAAAGGTCTATACAAATGAAGGGGATTTCCTCTCCGATCACCTTGATCCTCACGCGGCGAAGCACTTTTTGCGCGAGCTGGATGAAAACCCGATCATGCAAAAAGTTCATGCAAAGGTTCGGGCTCGCTGCGAAATAGTCGAAGAAGAAGATACCGATTATTCCTCGGATTTTTGGCGTGAGCGTAAGACCTGGCATGCTTGGTCAGCTGTGGCTATATACGCGCGTCGCGATGATGGTAAAGCTGACATCGGAGGCGAGTACCTGCTTGCTAACTGTGATGTGGCCTATTCGAAACTAGAGCGTGCTGTCGTTTCTACTCAGCCTACTTTCCATCCGGCCCGAGCTTCTGCTCATCGTTATCACGGGAGCATGGGTGGGGAAAATATCGAATAGGATGCTACTAAGCACGATCATCAGCCGACATTCGGCTGATGATCGTGTTTCATGAATTGTCACTTGGCCCCGCCTCTGAGTTGGCATAGAACTGCCTGAGCTATTTGTCCTCTATCCAGATGTGAAGAGGGCTAGGACTTGATATCCAATCCTGCCCACCAACATCGTCGTACCTGAATGTACGTTAGCGATACCCCTAATACTCGGCTGCGCTTCATGGTCGCTATCCACCCTAGCCGCGTACGTATCGATACGGAAGCTGTCTTTACCGCCATGTCAAAAAATACCATTCATTGACTTAACCTAGAGTCTGGTGCACGGCGGAAGTCAGATGTATACGTTATTTTCTAGTCACTTGGTCTTTTGAACTCGGCGACCATGACTGCGATCATCGATCTTAATTCTCAGCAAAGGCGTCGTTTGAGAATGCATTCAGGTTGGTAGGCCAAGCTTGCAAAACTCGCGGCTCGAGTAGTTGCAGTGTAGTTATGCGACCAAAGATTGCGAAGCAGGCGTGATGGCTTTTCGCGACTACTGGTTAAACTGCTGGTAGCATATGTCCAATTGCTGGATTGATACTGTATTTATATACAGTAATGGAATAACGGTTATCTACCCAATACCGACGCTGGGCCAAGTGTCCTGCGTTGATTTGCTGACGCGTATCAGAAAAGCGATACGTGTGCTCTGTCTGCTAGGCGAGTCGCTGGTCAGGGAAGCATGCCCAACATTGGAATGTGTATGGATACGACTCAACACACGAATTCGACGCTAACTGGTCACGCTCCATTGCCGTTCGATGCGACGCTCCTGTTCAAGGCGCTTCAGTACCAGTTGCTTGTTGCAGTCGAGCATTGTTATGACCTTGCACCTGACGAGTGCCTGTGGCTGGAAGTCCTAGGAGATGTCACGGTTCCTGGAAAAAGCCAGACAGAGGTCAAGCATTACACTGACAACCTCACGGATAGCCATGCCAATTTCTGGAACACCCTGAAAAACTGGCTACATGAAAACTTTGATCGCACGTCCTTTAAGAGCCTGGTGCTGCTGACGACGCAGGAGTTCGGAGCGCAAACTCAGCTCAAGGGATGGAACAAGGCAACTCCCGGGGAGCGGCTTTCGATCATGGAGAATATCGTTGCATCCTCTCAAGCCCATGCCGGAAATAAGGCCAAGGAGTCCGAGGCTGGGGAGGCTACTTCCAAGCCCTCGAAGTCCCAGACGCTTCAACAATACGTTATGGCCACTGAGCGCCGTGAAGCATTGATGGACGTGCTGGAGCGGATGTACATCACAACCGGCGCGGAGCCACTGGAGCAACGCCTTCAGACTTATGAGATCCGTCATCTCAAGCCAATTCGACCGTCCAAATATCAGCAGTTTATCTATGAGCTGTTGGGCTTCATGTGTAGCCCAGAGCTAGTGATTAATGGTTGGAAGATCACCTATCGAGCTTTTACCGACAAATTGTCAGAGCTCACACACCGGTACATGAAGCATCCGAAAACTTTTCCCCTAGTGGATGTGGCCGCGCTCAAAAAAAGCATCGATGTCGAAGAAATTCGGCCCATGCTGTTTGCGCAGAAAATCTCAGAAATTGGTGCAGAACAATACCTGAAGCGAGCGGCCCTGCATCGATTGGTTGCTCAGACGACGATCTCCGATCTGTACACGGATGGTGTGCTCTTCAAGCCAATGGTGGATCTCTACCTCAGTAATCACCTTACACAGCACCAATACGGGCGTGATGCGGCGATGCTCGGCTGCGCGGGGATGACTTGTTCGACCGAATTGAGCACCCAATCCATGATGTTTTTCCTTGAGCGCAACGGCTTGCCCCCTGAACCATTCTGCGGCTTGGAGCACACGATGCCCGAGTTTCGCAATGGCATTTATCACATGCTCGCCGGAGAGAAACCCGAGGATGAGGATGACGAATTTCACTGGAGGCTGTGGTGATGACCACTCAAGTCTCTGATCACCTGTACACGTTGCATAGAACTCCTTTTGCGCTGGCACCTGTTATCCAGACCTTCTACCAGCACTGGGATCCGGTCGAAAAGGATGTACTGCTCAGCTATCTGATTCTTCCCATTGTTACTTACAAACCCATGCATGCCTTCCTGCACAGGGCGCGAAAAGACAGTTCGCTGCGTACGATGGCCTCAGCCTCCGAAAGGCTCATTGGGCTCGCCCTTCGTATTGAGGAGTTCAAGCCGATTACCAATGCTTCCTTGCTCATCCTGGCAGCTGAAAAAAGTTTGGAAATCACGCCCGAGCTATCCGTTCTAGCGCTACAAAAGCCGCAGTCAGTCAACTCGGATAAGTCATTGCTGAGGTACAGCCAGAAACTGGCCATGGTGCTGTCTGGCGAAAACGTTGTTTCCATTTACAGGATGTTGGGGCTGAAGTCGCTATGAAGTGTTACGTACAATACATCGGTGTCGTGGACAGTGATCATACCGTCCACCATGTCCCCTTTGAGCCCGGTCTCAATATCGTGACCGGTAAGTCCTCCAAAGGTAAAAGTGCGATCCTCGACATTTTCGATTATTGCCTAGGAAGTTCCGAGGACACCATCCCTGAGGGCATCATCACGGATCGTGCGAAGACGTTTTTTACTGTACTGCGTTTCCCGACCATGGCCCTTGTCCTGGGGCGCGCGGCGGCCAGTAACCGGTGTTTTTTACGTGAGATTTCCGGGACGGCCGTGGACAACGTGCTTCAGCTTATAGAAGACGTGGATGCGTTCTTCACTTCCAGTTTCTACCAACCAAAGGCTGATTTTCTTAAGAGCCTAGGTCGCTATTTCGGCGTCACGCTAGAGAACATCGACACAGATCCGCTGCAACAGGAGATGACTGGAAAGTGGAGTGCTACGCCTTCAGTGCGCAGCTTCCCGTCGTTTATGTTGCAGCATCAGAACTTGGTGGCCAACCGGCATGCGGTCTTCTACCGGTTCGAGGAGAAGCGTAAGCGTGATCAAGCAATTGATCACTTCAAGATCTTCATGGACATCGTTGGAGAGGATTACTTCGATCTTGCGAAGCTGCGTACTGAGGCATTGTATGAGCTCAAGCGCGCAAAGGCTCAGATACCTAAGCACGACAAGATCAAGGAAGACTACATTTCTGATTTCGGTACACTGCTGAAGGAGTACGAAGCATTCGCCGGCGTGCCGTTGACGGAGCTCACTCCTGAAGAAATATTGGCAAAGCCCAAGCCAGCGTTGGAGCGGCTCACAGGTCTATCTGTAAGAGTTGATGGCCAGTCCAATGCTTTTGAAACCAGGCGGACTGAATTGCGCGAGCAAAAAGCCGTACTGATGGCCAGCATTCAGAAGGCGCTAAATACTCGCTATCTGCTGAAAGTATCCACTCAGCAGGCGTCGGGTTTCGCGGAATCAGTTACCGCATTACCCATTCCAACAAAGACCAACCTTGAGCACGCGGCGTGCCCCGTCTGCGCATCGCAATCAGATGTGGCTGAGGACGAAGCCAACAAATTGTCGGCTGCGATCCACTGGCTTAATGGTGAACTCAAGGTCTCGACCTATGCAAGGGAAGGGTTCGGTGAGGAGTCTCGGGCGATTGAAGATGAGCTCAAAAAGCTTCGCAAAGAGCTCGCGCTCATAGAGAAGGCGCTGAAGCCTCTAGACGATGAAGCTGATCGATTGGAGAAGTCAAAGTCCGTCGATGGCGCCGCCCAGAAGGCTAAAATCAAGCTCGAGCTTGCCATTGAAAAGCGCATTGCGAATCCCCCATCCGAGGCTACGGGTATGGCGGAATTCTGGCAAAAAGAAGTTGATAGGTTTGATGAACTCATGTCCCAGTATGACGTTGAGTCAAAGCTGTGGGCGCTTCAAAACGATATCAACAAAAAAATGAAAACCTTCGGACAGGATTTCGATTTCGAAGATACCTATAAAACGGGTTCCTTGAAGTTTGACGTGGAAACCTTCGATCTATGGCATGAGCGCCCCCTCGTTGGTGGCCACTTCAAGAAGGTTTTTCTACGCTCAATGGGTAGCGGAGCCAACTGGTTGTACTCGCATTTGACACTGTTCATGGCATTGCATTATCAGTTCGCGGCGTATCCCAAATGTAAGGTGCCACCGATCTTGTTTCTTGATCAACCCACGCAGGTTTATTTCCCCTCTACAGATGATGCTGAGGCATTCGAGGCAGGTGATCTGCGTGGAGATAGAAAGACCACCAAGACAGTCGATGAAGATGTAGACGCCGTTTCGAAGATGTTCACCAATCTGGCCAGATTCTGCGATGTCACGTTCAAAGAAACCGGCGTCATGCCGCAGATTATTGTGTGCGACCATGCTGACAAATTGCCGCTACAGGGCAACTATGTTTTCGAGAGTTTTGTTCGCGCTCGGTGGAGAACCAGAGGACTTATCTCGTAGTAACCTGAAAATACCGTCAGGGGAGCTCGCACTCCCTTGGCCGATGTCGCACTTGAGTTTAGTGACTGTTGGAGCTCTGCTTATGTAAGGTGATGCGACCCCGTATTGGGCTTGTCTGGCGCGAATCGTCCTACACACTGAATGACAGTCTTGAAGCTTGATCGGGGACGACTACCAACTGAGTATCGATTGAATATAGGGTCATGACTGAGCTATTAGATAAAGCGGCGCGGATCGCTATCGAGCGTATTCAGCACCTCACTGAAGTTTACGAAGGCCAGCCCGAGGTTAGTCTTCATCAGCACGTGCGCGCCAAGCGACGCGCGCGAGCGATAACGGCCAAAGCATTCAAACTCATCTACCTAGATACAAACGTATGGAAATGCGTTGCGGATTTTCAGTGGGGCAAAACTAGCCTTACTGATGAAATGATGCACTTAGGCGCGACCGTAGAGCGTGCTATGGCATCTGGTAGGTTTGCCTTTCCGATTGGAGCTCCTACGCTTCTCGAGCTAGACGCCATGACTGACGGCACAACCCGAGACTCCCTGAATCAAGTGGTCGACCAGATGAGTCGTGGATTCTGCATCCTCCCGTATACCGAGCGTTTGGACACGGAGCTACGTCAAATTAGATCCAACCAGTTTCCTGAGCAGGAGGGATTGGAAAACTTCTTGTGCAGCCCAATCGAGTTATTCGGCATTCCTGAAGTATCGAGTGTGGGGTTTTGGCCGGACGTCGATAAGCTTGCCTTCGATAAGGCGATGTTCGACGCGTTGGCCGAAATGCCTTTCTCTGTGCTGTTGGATATTGGGCGAGACGAGTTGGGGAACAAGTGGGACAACTCCTTGAGCATTTTAGAGCTCAACATCGGCAAAGCCGAGCATCAAGCGGTAGTTGAGAATCTCAATACAGGGATCGCTATTGAGCTAAGAAGTCTCATGAGCCGCTGGTTCGCGGGGCAGGGGATTCAAATGTCGCTGGAGGACGTGAATAGGTACGTGCTCAGAGCGATGCAGCATTGGTACGCCAACCAGGACACTAAGGCATTGGCCACCTTGCGTACCTTAGGTTCGACTTACGGACTTATGAGATTTGACCAGCAGCGCAAGTACCACAACGGTGATCCAAACGACTTTATGGTTGCAGCATCCGCGCTGCCAGCCGCGTCAGCGCTGTTTACTGATCGTAAGTTGGCTAACTTGTTGGCAGATAAGCGCATCAAGGTCGCAAGTTATTCGAACTGTGAGGTGGTGAGCGGCTTTGGGGAAATGGCGCGCTACCTAGAACGGCACATCTAGCAGTCAGTTCTCATCAAATTTCTGCCAATTCCCTCCCCAGGCTCATCTCGTTTTAGCCCTAGCAGCACTAAGGCGAGGTGATCGTGTCCCACAATGAAACGTCCAGGCAGGCTTCTGGTGTGCCAAATGTAAACATTGCCACTGACCGTTCAGTTGGACTGAGTGGAAAGCAATCAAACCCAAGAAGCACGGTTAGGGATTTCGGCGACGCTTTACGTGAAAATTACAAATATTTGTAATAAATACAATGGGTTGCGTAAAGTTTTCGGCTTCGTTAGGATGGGCTTAAGGCCTCTCCGCCAAAGCTCTGGTCGGCTTGAAAAAGAGAACATCAGATCCCGCCTCAAAAACCATGCTATCGGCATCCCGGACTTCCGGTTTTCGCTAGCGACAAAACGCCCAGCGCTGCGAACACTTCTGGATTCTTGGAAATGACTGATATCGTCAAAAGCGCTGCGTTTGCAGTCAAAAAAACACTCGCGTCGAAAGGCATTCAGATACGCCACGGCATCGCCCTGGAGGTCATTGCTGCACTTCTTGGATACAGGACGTATGCGGCGCTCGTTACTGAAGAAAGTGACGAAAGCCTGCAATTTCACTTGGGGGATGCTGAGCTCATCGTTCTGGATCAGCATGGTGCGGGTGCTCGGCTTCAAGAGCTCGGATTGTCAGAATTCTTCGTCCTTGATGACTTTATCCAGTCATTGGTCGATTGCCGAGGCGCCGTATTCCAGAGCCTTCACGAGTTCTATGATGACTATGCCCATGAGGCCATTCGGGAGGTTATTCTTTCCAGTGAGAGCGTCATAGCAGTGATGGAAAATACAACAGCCAACTCACCTTATTGGGTGGAACTCGATGATCGATGGCGGGTGAGTGGAGAGGTTTGGAGTTCTATAGATAGCTGGAGATTTGAGGCCTTCGGTATTATGGATGGGGAGCATCTGGGGACTTTTCCTGATCCAGAGGACGCACAACAATTTGAAGATACCGGCGAAATCCATTGTGATGGTTGGCTTGAATTCGTTAAAGCTGGGCGCTCTGGTCTGAAGCTTTCAGGCAGTGGTGGCAAAGCTGATTAAATTGGTTCACAGACCTCGAGCCGCTTTTTATATGTTGTCACGCCAAGCTCTCTCAGTGGAACACCACCTTGTAGACTGCGTGGTATTGCTGGCGGCAATTTAGGCCTGTGCTTTCCATGATGCTCGCATATCTGGAGCTGGCTAATAGTATGGTGAGTATCAGTAGCGCATGATCGAGCCCGCTTTTGTCTGCTATTTTCTGGCAAGTTGCCCGTTAGCTGAGAGAGCGTCCGGCAAGACGATTACAGAGATCTTGGGTTCATGCTGAGTAGAATGGTTTATCTAGGGTGTTCCCCAATGCGCCCGAGTTGGTATTTCAATCTGCTCGGGCTCGCGTGAAGAAGGGCGTTCAGTGCGTAAAAAGCCCTGTCCCGAAAGCGCGCCTCAAATTTACGCATCAATTCATGGCTAAAGAGCGCCGGCTCAACCTGTTTATCTTCAACGGCATCTTTGTTGATGTGGATCAATCTGGCCCTAAGCAGGCTATTCCAGATAGGATGGGTTAATGCGGTGTCCGCCATCCGTTTGCACCTGGAGCTCCCCGGCGTCCGGTAGTGATTACGTGTGATGTGCTCAAGAACCATTCTCTGCTGCATGGTCAGCTTTCTAAGAGATAGCGCAACGTCTGTCACCTGAGCTGCGAGTCGACACTCAGTGTCCGGGTTGATATCCAGCACTGATAGAAGATCAGGCTTAAGGTCTTCAAGCCATTGCTCTGTGAGCTGAACCGATGCCAAATCGAGCTCGTGACGGTAAGGGCCTCTGCGGCTCATGCGCTCCTTCAGTGGATGATAATGCCCGAAGGTGTAGGGTGAACCGTCGTTGAAGCCCTTCTCATGCTCAGGGCAAACCAAGGCAACGTTGTAAGTGTGGTTCCAGTTCTTGACCTCTTTCAGCTCGCCATGACGGTTGAAAATTCTGGTTAACTTGGCCTCGACTCGCCCATCAACAATTAGCGGCCTCCCACAGGTAAGCTTTTCGCAGAGCCCTTTAGATCGATAAAGGGCTTTTTTGATCTCTCCAGCGTTTGTGACGGATTGCGGGTCAAGCTGCCAAGCTCGCCCCAGAGCAGCAGTTCGAATTCCATACGGATCATCGGAAGGAAGGTCGGGGCAGTGAACGTTGAAAGCTAAGGACTCTGGCACCTGCAGGGTAAGAGCTTCGATTGCTTTAGCTTTCATCGACAGAACATTTTTTCGTCGATAATCACTATTCATAGTCGCTAGCATCATCGGGTACGACATCAAAAGGATGTTGTCGTTGATGTAGAGGTTATCAATGAGCTCTTGTTGCTTCTCATTGGGCATCTCATTGCCAACGATCAGCAGGTAGCTCAGCTCAATGCGTGTCCAAGGGTGTGGATCACCAGACGAAAGGAAAAGCTGGAGCGGATAGTTCACGAACAGTCTAGAGAGATTTGTTAATAGACTGTTTCGATGGCAGGTAGCATTGAGATGCTTTTGCCAGTCTTTTACTTGGTCAATTGCGTCGATTGTATCTTTGTGAAAATACTCGCCCCCAAGCACATCTCGTGTGAAGACGCGCTTGGCCGACTGCTCAATCTCAACGAGGGTAATCTTGATCGTTCGCCCCTGCGTAGTGAGGTAGCAGAAATCCGTTATTCTGGAAAATGGGAGGCGTAACTGATTGAGTAGTGAGTCAAGGTAGAGGCCTCCAGCGTAGAGCTCCGGTGTATGCAGTAAGAAGGGGTTATCGATAATTGCTTTCTGCAAATGCTTTTCATGATGATCGTCACCGCGCTCCTCAAGGTTTATAACGTAGGAGCTTTTAGGAGCCTCTTTAGGGCGCTGAGCTTGACTCCCCCTAACTTTGTAGGCGTTCTTCGAGCTTGGCGCCTCTTTTTGCTCAATCCTTTTCTTTCCAGGCTTGGATGGCATAGGCGTGTTGATTAGATTGATAAACGACGAAACGATGTTCTGAATTTCAGGTCGTGTATGCAGCATGTAAGAGCCTCTACAGCGTAAACATCTTGCCAACCTTTTTTGCGTGACTATTCAGGGGGGGGCAGATGTTGTGTAAATTCTTGAGCGATTCGGATAAGTGCTTCGCTGGAACATGGTAATACTGTGGACTAAAGTGATTGCGTCGGCTTAAAGCAAGCGGATAACACTGCACTTAAGGCTGAAATCGGGTAGGTAGCCAGGCCTGCGCCCAAACCCAGCTCTCGAGAAATTGGTTCACGTGAACGAATTTTTCAGGCTTTCCCTGACGAATTCTATTTTAGTAGCGATCAGAACCTCCGGGTCATCGATCGCGGCCCAAATCACACCGCAAACCACTGCCTCCTCAGGCGACCACTCTAGTCCTTTCTCGTACAGCTCTAAAAATCTCGTGTTCCATAGCAGGCTGCCGCTCATACCCTTGGCATTGGGTAATGCGGTGGCGTGATCGCCAGGCTCTCTTTTCGCGTAACCTGGGTAGTGAATTGCGACATGCCTAACAGGATCAAAACACTCATGATCGGGGTTCTCCCCCTGAAGGGCCTGCATAAGAAATGGAAAGGCTAACGTGTTCAGCTCTCCAAACAACGTATGTCTGCGTTTGTTAAGGCTGATGGGGTCGTGTCGTTCTAGCCTGTACCCAGGTGAGCCGATCCAGAACAAAAGTTCACTTCCGACCGCAGAATATCGCTCAGCGACTCGTTCTATTGGTAGAGCGGTTATGTCTGAGTCCTCGGGAATCGGAGGTACGCGGACGGCAGCAGCATCCACTGGCCATCTTTCTAATTCTGGCTGTTCGGTAACTGCAATGTACTCGCCACCGGAAGTGGGTAAATGCGCGAGCACGCCACCTTCCGGTAGATCCGTAAACACATGGCTAGCGGTCACTAGGTAAGTTTCTCCAGAGACAGCTATGTATCCGCCACTTCCCCATGCCACTCCCCAGTCGGGTTCATCCGACATACTGATTGGCGTGCAGAACTGAGCCACATGCTTGGCCATTTTGTTCTTAACATCGGCGTTTATGGTTTCCCATTCTTCTTGAGTCACTAAAATTTCCTCATGCCGAGAAACCTAGGACTGATGGCAATCCTAGGATGAGCTGGTAGCCACGAATCAGCGCTTGTTTGGAGGTGTCTGCCGATTGACAGCCGGCTCTTCGGATCTGCGTTGATACTCTGTGGTGGGAGGCGGAGGAGGGGTCTTGTTTTCGTTATTCTGTATTTTTTTATCAGTCATGCAGTGAGCTCTCTGATGGTTGTGAGTACCGCGAGTAGCATGAAAAAACTGGCCCCCCAAACAAGCTCTTTGTAAGCCAGCTCTAAAGGCTTAGATTTTTCATCAATGGCGGTCTTGAGTTTTTCGAGTGTGTCGATGTAGCAGTTGTAAATGTGTAGCTTTTGATGATCAGCTTCAACAATTAGCAGGTATTCCGCCGTGCCACGGCTCGAGGGAAGGCTAGGGCATTCACTGATTCGCAAGGCGCTAAATGCATGTCCCCATGAGCAGGCCACACAAATGGCGGCAGCGGCGAAAGACAGAAAAATCACGAGGCTTAGGGGCGATGTTAACTGGAAAAGAATGCCGCTTTTCAATCCCGCCAGCGCGCTCACCGCAGCAATTACTATCGAAACGGCAGTCAAGAATTTTGCGCATTTGTTTTCAAAATGATCGAAGCGACCTTGCTCCTCCTTGAAGCGGTCTTTCAGATAACTGATGGTCTCATCCATGCAATGCGCATCCATTGAAGATTGTGAAAACTGTGCAGAAAATGAAGACGGGCGATCTGCAGGGATTGCTATGATCAAGCCATATCCAAGGGGTGGTCAATGAGCTTAGAAACCTACCGAAAACAGGTCATCGCTTGTCAACAAAATCTAGGAAAGCTTCAGGCTGAGAAGGGACGCTTCTCGCTCAAGGCAGTAGCTGCTTTGAAGAAAAAGCAGGAAGCCATAGCTGCTGCCACCCGCTCTAAAAGTCTATCAGTAATAAATGCGAAGGGGCGCGAGGCACTGCGTCATGAGTCTGATCATAATAAATCTTTGATTGAGACGGCCAAGATCGATCGCAAGATCGCAGATGAGCAGAAGAAGCTCGCGGATGCTCAAAAGAAGGTTGACCTACAGGCTGCACGGGATCAGAAAACGCAGGACGTCGATGCGAGAAAGAGGGAGGTCGACTTAAAAAAGCAGAAGGTCGAGCAGCAACGTAAGCAACAGGCACATGAGCGGCAAATGCGGGAGCTCGGAGCTGGACTTTTGCGACATGAAGGCATGCACACTGAGACTGCTCTGCAAATTGAAATGCTAAAGGCATTGCCCGAACGCATCACCGTTTTGTTCATGGCATCAGACCCTGGAAGCAATAAGCTTTCGCTCGATGAGGAGGCGAGGGCGATTGGGGAAAAACTGCGGGCATCCGAGTATCGGGATGCTGTAAATTTTCAGACGCGCTGGGCAGTCAGGCCGATGGATATTCTTCAAGCCATTAATGAGCTACAGCCTACTGTCGTTCATTTCAGTGGACATGGAACCTCAAGTGACGACTTGGTGCTTCAAGATGACCAAGGTAGACCGAAGTACATATCCAAGGAGGGGATCGTCAGCGCGATCGCATTCGGCTCTGAAAGTGTGAAGCTTGTATTTTTCAATACGTGTTTTTCGTTCAACCAAGCGAATAGTTGCGTTGCGAACGTAAACGCTGCAATAGGAATGAAACGAGAAATTGGTGACGACGGCGCCCGCATATTTTCGTCGCAATTTTACTCCGGCATTGGTTTTGGCTACTCGATTCCGAAAGCGTTCGCGCAAGCGAAATCTGCGTTGATGATGGAGGATCTCAGTCAGGCAGATATTCCTGAGCTCTATCTAAACCAGGCGCTTTCTGAGGGGGAACTGACGCTAGTGCGACCGCGAAAGATCTAAAAGGATCAATTGATTTTTGCTCACTCTGAGTAAGAGGTACGGTCTATTAGCTCGCTTGGTATGTAATGAAACCAGAGGTGCAAAGGCCCTCTGCCGGGGTGATTACTTCACAGATTCAGAAAGTCTGCGGCACCTCGATCTCTTCTTGCTTGGTTTTTTAGTGTAATGTTCTGCCAAGGCCTTCTACGGGTGCGATGAAGCCATGGTTGTCACCAATTCCTACTACACGAAGTCCGCCAAGGAGTTGGCCAGCACAGCGGGTGTGCGGTTGATCGATAGGGACGGACTTCAGAGCTACTTGGACGACTACAATCAGAAACTCATCGAAGTCTTCCAGGCAGAGGATGAAACTACCTAGGTCGCTACGTTGGTGCGCCGTGGCGAGGCGCACTTTCGCGACCAGCCACATTACGGATTGAGATAGGCACCGAGAAACGCATGGCCAACTTCAAATCAGCTGAGATGAAATTCCTTGATTCAATATTCGATATGGGAAAAGGGTATGTACTCGATTTTTCCGATCGAACAATGGGTATATTTTTTCTTGAAGAGCTGAACATCGATATTGATCATGTGATGTTCTCCAAGGATGGCACCTCAAAAGCCAAGCGTCTTCGGTGCCTACTGCAGAACGCAGACGCAGCGACAGTGTGCCGTGTGCTTGAGACGCTTTGGAAGTATCGAAAAACTATTCGGAGCGAAACCGGGACTGAGGAAACCATCGTAAATGCTGAAGGTAGGTTTCTGTCCTTGCTCAATTCTGTTCGATCCCCTGCGCAGCAGTCTGCTGTTGTGGACAACCCTTTTGCCGCCGCCTCCGTCACTGATCATTCAGAAGTATATGAGGCGCTTCGAAAAAAGCTTTTCGAAATACGTGAACTTCCACCTCATCAGCGTGGCTATGCCTTCGAAACGTTTCTGAAGGAGCTATTCGATTCATCAAGGCTTCAGGCACGCTCACCTTTTCGGTTGGTGGGTGAACAAATTGATGGCAGCTTTCAGCTTGGTCACGAAACCTACCTGGTTGAAGCCAAATGGGTGCGGGATCCGATAGGAGTGGCTGAACTCAATTCCTTCCATGGCAAAGTTGAACAGAAGGCGGCTTGGGCCCGTGGGCTTTTCATAAGCTACGGTGGTTTCACTGAGGTGGGACTGCATGCGTTTGGTCGTGGCAGAAAAGTTATCTGCATGTCCGGGGAAGACATCTATAAGGCCTTGGGGCGTCAAATTCCGATTGCTGATGTGATTGATCGAAAAGTCCGTGCGGCAGCGGAAACGGGTGCTCTATTTGTTCAGGTGGATGAGTTATTCACTAAATAGCCAATCGCGTTTGCTTCTCAAAGGTGTCCACGAAATAAGCGAGCGGTAAAAAGCTTGCGACTTCCATACGCATTACGGTATTCGGTAAGTTGGAATTCCTAATCCGCGAAGCAGAATTCAACTTGCTGGGACTTCATCGGTGGACGAGGATTTGAAGACTTCACAGATTGGCGTGGGGGTAGAAGCTCGTCATCTGATGAAAGCGCCAAATTTTTTAGAACTCCATCATGGGCCAGATCCGCTAGTTCTGCTTGGGTGCGACGCGGCAATGCGTCGACGGACTGCCCTGATTCGGCGCTGAGGGTAATGGCTACCAAGGTCAAAGGATTCACACTCAGTGGGCCACTCAGGGCCATGATCATCTCCAAGGTAGGGCTTGATTGACCTCGTTCCAGCTTCGAGACATATGTTCGACTACTGACTTCGGCAAGGTTTCGTTGAGTCAGTCCTTTGCCGGCGCGCATCGCTTTAAGCACAGCAGCAAAAGCAGTTTTGAGCGACATAAACACGTTCCTGATATGAGCCAATCCCTTGAAGCGTAAATACGCTGAAGGAGCCATTCTAGATATGTGGAAGCCTGTCACGATATCACTGTGCCCCATGATCGTGACCACCGAGAAGAACTTTTTGGCTCTATGAGTCACAACTAGGTGTGCAAAGGTGTGTGGCCATCCGCATAGCACGGAGTGTCCATGAATCAGATTCTTGCTTACAGAGAATCGCTGGCCATAGCAAAGCGTGTAGAGCGGATGTGTACCATGGTGCCCACCTAGATTAGTGTGCACCATGTTCGCCTTTTTATGCACGCGCATCTCACAAAAACGTTGTAGGTACTCCGCCACCCAACAAGGCCCAAGTGATTGGGGCGCTCAGGCTGACATTTTCACTCAGTTTCCACCTGCTGCTCTGAGTGCTGCAGCCTTTGCTTTTGCATGGGCTAAAGCAGCCGCTGCATTCTCATTATCCTTCTTAGAGGATATTGAGGTTTTCCAGGCTTCTCGTACCGATTTCGACTGAGCGATCACAGCGTTTACAATGTCTAGTGTACTGCTGGTACCAGAAGCCAGGCTGGTGGTGTTTGCGCCACAGGCTGAATGGAAGTCTACGGAACCTTTCTCAGGGAATTTAATTGTCTGAATATAACGAGGGTCGGCAACTGTCGCACTGAACTGCTCACCAGCCAAAGGGCCGTCGTTAAACAAAACGGTTACATTTCTGCAAGCAGAGTGGAAGATCGTCTCTTGTGCTTTTTCGTTTGCCCTTTTAGCAAAGACTAAGTTGTCGATGGCATCATCTTTGACTGGGCCAAAATTTGCTTGGAAATGGATGGTTTTAGACTGATCGGGTGATGTTATCTTGGCGTATGCCGTGTCCGCTTTCCGTTTGATCTCACCATCTCTGAGCACCTGATAGCTATCAATCGAAATCGGAAGCTCAGAATCTGCATTCAGTGCCAAGGCGCCTATCAGACTTACCGCCAAAGTGCCTGCGGCTTCAATGTATTTCACTCGCTTGTCTTCCACCTCGGTGCCGACGCTAGAAAGCAAATCCGTATTGTCAATTTTGGTCACTTTAAGGTGGGTATCTATTCCAAATGCGTCATCCTGGCGCAGCATGAAACGTGTCCTAGAATCGCTTTCCAGCTGCGCTTCAGTTGGCACCGAAATCATCTCTGGAGTGGTCTTCTTCTCTTTGTCTTTGAAATCGATAACCAATTGGCTCTTGGCTAGGGTGAATTTAGGTAGACCATCCCAGTCACCTTCGTAATCGGTACCGTCAATCAATTTTGCACCGTGCATTGGAGGCGTCTGATAGAAGGCTTTGGGTTGGGCGGAGCAGCCGGCAAGGATGGCCAAGCTTAGAACGGTAGCAGTGTGGGTGGCTCGCATGGTTTTTCTTCCTTGTGAACAGTTGGGCTTAAGGGCCACACGGCTGCCAGGATGGCAAGGGGCCATTAAAACCTAGATCCACAATCGTTAGCTGTCCATTCCCAACAGAAATCATGCGTCCAGGAGGGCGGTTGACCTGACGGTGACGCGTCCCTACAAATTTGGAGAGCGTTGCAGTGTCTGCTGAGCGCGAGGATGGACGCTCCTAATGCCAAGACGCCAGCCTCGCCAATGACTGATTCACGAAAGGTGGCCTCTGTAAAGCGGCGCGCCTAGATGTGCCGTGAAAAACCAGTCGGAAGAGGATCGGCTCACCCTATTTGGATTGGGATAGTCGCACCGCTTTTTTGGCCTCTTGCAGTCTTTGCTCAGCATGCATAGCCGGATCATCATCTGGCGGAGGGTAGCCTGCTGCTGCGAGAGTTTCGGCGCGCTCCTCAATGAGTAGACGTTCGGGATCTCGAGTGACTTGATAAGCTCTGCCCGGCACGCGCCAATTGGCATCCATTCGTGGCTCCTCAGGGGCTGACCGGCTTACTCTCCAACCGACTTCGTCGGGTTCTTTCGAAAGCAGGCACTCACCGCAGTTGGGCACGTGGTTTGCGATCTCATACTCACGCCAGTTCACCATGGATACGCCATCAATTCCGAGCGGTTTGCGCTCAATCAGCCAAGCAACAGCGTTAATGAACTGGCCATGAGAGTACGCAACGATGTCTTGGCCGGGATGCTCTGCAAGACACTCCAAGAAATACTGAGCTCTAGCTATGAAATCTAGAAATGACTCAGCGCCTTCACCATCCGTGAAACCAGGATCTGCTTTGGCCCAATACGCCTCCACCCATTCGCGCCGATCAGCGACGGTTGTGCTAGTGCACCGCGCGGGTTCAAGGTAAGTGAATTCCTGGATGGGCCATATTTCGAATGGTACTGAAGGGAAAGCAGCCACTGTCTGAATTGCAGTTGCTTGGGCTCGGGAGAACGGCGAGGCAACGATCAGATCTGGGGCCTGGACGAATGACCCTGCCACTAGGCGCGCTTGTTCGACACCTTTTGGCGTAAGAGGAATGCTCGCGTGATCCAGACTGGCTATGCCGGCGTTAGCCGCGCTTTCACCGTGCCTGATTAGCCTGACATGCTTCATCGAATACTCTCACAGGCTGGTACGCAGCGCGTTCCATCCATTGCTGATATTGGCGGCTTATGAGGTAGGGCCAACGGATCGTTGTCCCAACGATATCTGAACGCTTTGGTCAGTGGTCTGCATGGGCAGTGCGGAGCCTCTGAGCATACCGACAGCACTGTAGTGAGAAAACTATTCCTTGTGCCAGTAACGCTGCACAGTGGAGGCGGGTAAACCGAGCTTGATCACGGTCTCACGCTGAGTCATGCCCGCGACCTTGCACTCTCGCACAGCAGCCAGTTTTTCCTGAGAAACCTGAGCTCCGGAAGGTCTACGCACCAGCTTGCCATTTTCTATTTGGCTTGCGAAGTCGGCCAGAAAACGTGGCGAAGAAAACTCGCGTACTTCCGTTTTTACTTCGGCCAGTAACTCATTAGGCGATATTTTTTCGCGAAGACTTGTTGCGAGTACCAGCAACGAGATTGTTCTGAGGTCAAGGATCTCTGCTACGGATTCGAGCGTTTCAAGCGATACGCTGACTTTACCGTTTTCAAGGTTGTTCACGTGAGTGGGGTCGATGCCAGTCGAAAAATCCTCTGCTTTCAGATCACGTGCACGTCTGAGAACGCGTAGGACAGCGGCAAGTGAGTCCCTAGCAAGCATTGGAATCTCCAAATGCGAGGATAAGGCCACATTGCTAAAACCCATTCCATCTAATATATTCAGCGTTGGGTGTGGCTGGTTGATATCACTGCGTATCGCCTACCAGCAGGGAAACGCCAGAGCTCCTCCCAGCAGGGGCTCCCGCGCGCACCTCCCTGATACCGGAACATGGCTACATTTGGGGAAGCTGTAGATTTCAACTGCTCCAGAACTCTATTACGTGAATAAAAGGTAAATGTTGTAATGAAGTTTGATTGCCTAAAAGTTTCCGGAACGCTCGGCTATGTTCGATCTGTGATACCCATGAACGGTGGGTATAAAGCCAAGATCAGTATTGATGGATCTATCATTCCTAATTTGACAATGACCAGTAAAATTTACGAAGAATTAGAGGTTGGCCAAAGTGTGACATTGTATGGGATGTTCAAGAACAGTAGTAAAAAAGAAAAAAATATTGGTGTGATTTATGGTGTTCAAAAAGAAGGTGGTGAGAAAATGTTCGCTACTTCCTTTAGGCTCATGGTACCAATGATTTTAGCGGGCGCCGCTGCTCTCGCATTCTGCATGGTATTTCTCATAGGCTGGTTTCCTTCTCTATTCGCATTGATCTTCTTATTCGGACAAGATCAAAGCTATATGTATAACGCTACAGTGCTGACAATAGTTGAAGCTGGGTTGGTTGCGTTGTTTTTCCTTTGGCGTGCCTGGGTAATTTTCAGTGCCACCTCGAGGCCGGAATCGTGGGAAATTATTGCCCCTTCCACGCTGTCGAGTCGCTTCAGCAAGTTTCATAAGGAGTAATGTTCGCGGCTGGCGAGAAAAGCGAAATTATTGGCCCACAAATTCGCTAGAAACTGAACTCAGGCAAATCCCGGCGCGCTAAGCATTATGCAAGCGGAGCGCGCAGGCGTGCAGGATGAGCGCCCGAAGGGCCGAGACGCGGTTTGCCGTGGCTCGGTTCACGCCAGCCATCCGCCGAAGGCGGCACGCCAAAGCCACCATCCAGCATTGTAAAAAGGAGGCTGAAATGACCCGCGATTTACTCCGCGAGCGTGAGAGAACTAGGCGAAGGGTTCTGTGGGCGCTTGCCAGCCTCCATCCTGGTGATTCAAGTGCATCCGACCTCCTTGCCATCCTCAATGATTTCGATGACCAAGAGCGAAACGACAACTCCTGTAGCGATAAGCCACTCGAACTCATTGAGGTTCGTAACTCTGTCTCGGTGATGCGCCATAACTCGGGAATCGACATCATTTTGGAGCAGACTATTCCGCAACCCTGGAGAGAGCGTTTCTACCAGGCAAGCATCGGGTCGACGAGGTTGATTGATGGGCCTTACGCCGTAGACTGGGATAAATTTCTGACTGAATGGGAGCGTGAGATGCAGCATCTGAAAAATCACCGAGTTGCACAGGCTGCTACCAGCTAGAGCGGCTGGTTCGAGCGACGGCGGCGCAAGCATACAAGCAGTCGGTGTGGCCGCTGAAAGTCGCTACCTCAAACAGGAGCAGCAAGGTGGAACGGCCTTCGTTTTTTATTGATTTTGAAGCCTCTGGAATAGCTCCTGATAGCTATCCTATCGAGGTCGCCGTCGTGTCGAGTGAGACCTCCTTCAGCTCGCTTATCAAGCCAGTCCGGTACTGGACGCACTGGTCGTTTGATGCGCAAGACATGCATGGGCTCACTCAGGATCATTTACTTCAGGAGGGTGATACCCCAGACGCTGTAGCGAGAAATATGAATCACCTGTTTTCAGGCCAGGTGCTTTGCAGCGACTCACCTCAAGACAGTTTTTGGCTCGATGTGCTTTTCGAGGCCGCAGATCTGATGCCCACCTTCGAGTTGAAGCCTTTGGAGGTTTTTGTGGGCCGCCAGGCTGCCAGTAACATTTACCGTTTACTACCAACAACCAAGCACCACCGTGCCCTCCATGATGCAACTGCTTTGATGAACGCATGCCGTGCTTTTTTCGAAGCTTGAACTATCAAAAGGGATGGACACACTCAGCTCTACGAAAGCATTGAACCCATTGAACTTTGAATGAAGTTCAGCTTGTGTGACCGCTCGACACCCCAAGGCGACTGATTACTTGGATTGATAGAATGGCAAGCGGAGCGCGTAGACGTGTGGGATGGACGCCCGAAGGGCCGAGATGCCGGCGTTTGCGCCAAGGCTCGGTTTACGACAGCCTATCCCCGAAGGGGCACGGCCTAACGCCTGTCGCGGGAACAGAGGCCAAGACCATACTGCGAGGATTTTTCGATGGGAATCACAGACGATGACGACACTGTCTACTGCGACGTCCAGATGTCTTTAGCGCAGGGCCGCGAGCTGCTCCAACTGGTTAGCGCATTGAGGGAGTCAAAAGCCCATTCGACTCTCGACAGGGTTTTCGAGCGCATGCAAGAAGAGCTCAGCGCATCGATTGATATCGTCGAAAATCCACCGACCTGGGGCCCTTGGGGCCGACGCACCACTTAGCACCGGCACCACGCTCCATCCAAACTAGCGGCTAGCCTATCTAAAGGTCTGCGTACGCAGCCAAGCTTCCACTTTTTGCCATCGGCCAACCTCGGAAAGCTTTGACCTTCCTGTATCTAGAATCTCAAGCAGTCGCTGTCTCTCCGCACGAGAGGGAAACCAATCATCAAGCTCGACGCTGCAGTGGTTGGACTCGCTCAATGCCCATCTCACGATCATGTCCGCAGCGGCTCTGTAGTGATCTGCCATGAACAGGCGATGGCCATCCACAGACCAACCGCGCTTCGCTAGCTCATCGGTCACGTCAATGATGCCCAAGTCGCCAAAGTAGCCTGTGGTTTCAGGATAATGGATCCCTGCCAACGATACCTTAGCCACGCCGGATTCCCGATCAAAATATGAAAGGAAATGCCACCCGCCCGTGGTGCTTCCAGGATGAGGGAAATTGATGGCGGCTTTGCCTGTTATGTAGTTTTCGCGGGATGCGCGTTTGAGGTCAAAGTCGAACAGAGGCTGCTTCATGTAAGTTGCCGTAACCGAATCAGCCTTTGATGTATACCATGCGCTTATCGATCGTCTTCATCCAGCTCTGCGATCAGCTAGGCGCTTGGCCTTCGAGGGGGAGTGTTCCATTTGGCGACGGAATTTTAAACGATCATTTTTCTCTTGCTCGCTCGTATTGTGAGGCTACCCGCGCGGCTGCATAAGCGGCGGAAAACTCAGTTTGTTCAAACGCATCCTGTATGAGGCTCGCGTTGAGAGCAGAGAACACTCGATGGCCCTCATCAGGCTCAACAGCTTCTAATTGGGCACAATGGGTGAATCGCCCCGGGTTTCGTAGACACCTCCATGCCTTAAAATGAGGCCAATCAGGAGGTGCCATGAGCAACCCGCGTTATCCCGAAGAATTCAAAATCCAAGCAGTCAATCAAGTGACCGAAAAGAA